>NZ_AKZI01000090.1 GCF_000293785.1 Rhodovulum sp. PH10
ACATCACCGAGGTCGACCGCGGCGCCACCGAGACCGGCTCCGCCTCCTCCCAGGTGCTGTCCTCCGCCCAGGCACTGTCGGGCGAGAGCAATCGTCTCAAGCTCGAGGTCGGCCGCTTCCTCGACACGATCAGAGCCGCCTGACCCTCTCCAGACCGGGACCGGCGCCGACAACCCAGTCCCCCTGCCCGGGCGCGCAAACGCCCGGGCTTTTTTTGGCCGTTTCGGCGCAATGGTGCGTGGTCGCGCGTCCCGCCTGACCGATGCGAGCCTCAGTCCGCGCTCGCGCGATCCTCGCTCAAGCGATCGCCCGCGTGGTCCTGAAGCTGCTCGCTCTGCACGTGGCGACCGTCGAGCCCACGGCTCTCGGGATGGCGGGCCTTGTCTCGGTTCGACAGCACCATCGATTCACCGACCTTGTCCTTGTCGAGGTCGGTGGTGGCGCCGGTGCCGCTGCCCTTGCCCTTGCCCTGTGCGCCGGGGCCGAAATGCTTCCTGTCCGCGTTCGCCATGATGGTCTCCTCGGCTGTCGTGATCGGTTCGCCGGCTCGGCCGGCCGGTGCGACCGCGTGGAATGCGCCGGCCCCGCCTGGCGGATGGTGTGCGGGTGCTCGCGGCCGGTGGACACGAAGCGCCCTCAGCGGTCCTGCTGATAACCCACATTGTGGGTGTTGACGCGCGTGTTGGCGGACTGGCCCTGCTGGTCCGGATCGTTCGGCCGGTTGCGGCCGTGGATCTTGTCGTCCACCGTCGGGGCGTTGTCGTCACCGGGGCCCTTGTGGCTGCGGTTCTCCGGCGGAACGGGCGGCGGCTTGTGCGTCATGATCACCTCCGTGCTGGTGCCGGTCCGAACGAGCCGCGGCGCCGGTGGCGCCGGGCGGATGCGGGCCGGCTTTCGGCTGTCGGGGCCAACGCCTGCCGCCGGCCTCGGTTCACCGATTCTCAGCGGAGGTGCGATGGCGCCGACCGGTGCCCGCTCGCGGTGTCATGCGGCCGGCGCCGCGGTCCGCGCAGCCTCCGCCGCATCGCGGGCGGAAAACACGGTGCAGGCCGCGGCAAGGCCGTTCAGCGCCGCCGGGAAGCCGGCATAGACGGCCATCTGCATGAGAATCTCGACGATCTCGGTGCGGCTCACGCCGACGTTCAGCGCGGCGTTCAGATGCACCTCGAGCTGCGGCCGCGCATTGCCGAGCGCAGCGAGCGCCGCCACGGTCGCGATCTCTCGCGCCCGTAGATCGAGGCCGGGACGGTCGTAGATGTCGCCGAACGGGAACTCGATCAGATAACGAGCGAAATCCGGCGCGATGTCGGCGAGGCTCTTCACCACCTGCGCGCCGACCTCGCCGTCGATGGCGGAGAGATTTTTCAGGCCGCGTTCGTAGCGGGTCTCGGGCTCGGTGCGAATGTCCATCGGATGTCTCCTTCGGTACGGGCTGCCGTGCGGTACGGGCAGGCCGGGATGTCTCGACCCCAGAGGTAGGACGCGCTAATGAATGAGCCAAATTCATATCTCGCACCTTCGTCATGCACCGGATCAATCTGCGCAGCGTCGACCTCAATCTCCTGGTGGTGCTCGACGCACTCCTGTCCCAGCGCAGCGTGACGCGCGCGGCGGCGCGGCTGCATCTCACCCAGCCGGCGGTGAGCCACGCTCTCGCCCGTCTGCGCGCGCTGTTCGACGATCCTCTACTGCTGCGCACGCCGGCCGGGCTGGTGCCGACCGCCACCGCCGACAAGATCGCGCCACGGCTTTCCTCGGTGCTCGCCGAGATCGGCGGCCTGCTGGCGCCCGACGAAACGTTCGATCCGGCGACCGCCAGACGCCACGTCACGGTCGGCATGTCGGATTACGCGGCTTTCGTGGTGCTGCCGGCGCTGGCGGCAAAACTGCGCGAGATCGCGCCCGGCATCGCGCTGGTGGTGAAGCACACGAGCCACGTGCGCGGGCTCGCCGACCTCGAGGCGGGCGAGGCGGAGCTGATCGTCGGCAGCTTTCCGAAGCCGCCGGCGCGCTTTTCCGCGCAACTCCTGTTCGAGGAAGGCTTTGCGTGCGCCGCCCGGAACGGGCATCCGGCATTCTCGAGAACGCTCGGACCGAAGGCCTATCTCGCCTGTGATCATCTGCACGTGTCGCTGTCGGGCGAGCCGTCCGGCGTGGTCGACGCGGTGCTGCGCAAGCGCAAGCATCGCCGCAATGTCGCGCTGACGGTCGGGCACTTTCTGGTGGCGCCGCAAATCCTCGCCGCGACCGATCTGGTGGCGACCGAGCCGACCCGCCTGCTGATCCCGCACGCCGCGCAGCTCGGGCTCGCGGTGCGGCCGCCGCCGTTTGCGATCCCGTCGTTTCCGGTGGTGCAGATGTGGCCGCGGCGGCTCGACGCCGATCCGGCGCTCGCCTTTCTGCGCGACACGGTGGCGGCGGTCGCAAAGCGGCTGTGATACGGTTTCCGAATGATTAGTTCGGACCATCGATGACGGCACGGCCTCCACCTCTCCCCGGCGGGGAGAGGGTAAGAGCCCGAGCCGATCAGCCGGAAACAGTATGAGCGCCTTCAGCGCAGCCCGGTCGGGTCGGGGCTCGCGAGATCGAGGATTCGCAGCTGCACCCGCTCGGCGCCCTGCCAGCGGTCGATCGCGAGGCACCCGGCGACGTGCACTTTTCGCCCACGGCTCTCGAGAATGGCCTTGCCGAGCGGCTGGCCGGCCGAGCGAAAGGCGATCGCATCGACGACCGCGCCGTCCGACGATTTCAGCCGCGCGCGCACGTGCGCCTGCCCCACCTCGTCGGCATAGGCGACGGTGTGCGACGGCAGCGCCAGCACCGGCTCCGGGTTGCCCGCGCCATACGGCCCGGCCTGCGCCAGCGTGTGGCACAGCGCAGGCGTCACCGCGCCGGCCGAGACGGCGGCGTCGATCTTCAGCGACTGGTCGCGCCGGGCGACCTCGACCGAGGGCGCCAGGGTCTCCTCGAGGAAGGCGCGAAACGCCGCGAGCGCACCCTTCTTCAGCGTGACGCCGGCCGCCATCGCGTGGCCACCGCCCTTGATCAGCAAACCCTCGTGCACGGCTCGAACCACCGCGCGGCCGAGATCGACGCCGGCGATCGAGCGGCCCGAGCCGGTGCCGGTGCCGCCGGGCTCGAGGGCGATCGCAAAGGCCGGGCGGCCGAACCGCTCCTTGAGGCGCGCCGCGACCAGCCCGACCACGCCGGGATGCCAGCCGGCGGCGGCGACCACCACCACCGCCCCCTTCTCCTCGAGGCCGAGCGCCGCCATCGCCTCCGCCTCGGCTTCCGCGACTGCCGCCTGCTCGATCGCCTGCCGCTCGCGGTTGAGCCGATCCAGCTCCTGCGCGATTTGCTGCGCCTCCGTCGGGTCGTCGAGCGTGAGCAGGCGCGCGCCGAGATCGGCCCGCCCGATCCGCCCGCCCGCATTTATGCGCGGGCCGAGGAGAAAACCCAGATGCCACGCCTCGGGTGGGCCGTTGAGCCGCGCCACGTCCGTCAGCGCGGTGAGGCCCGGCCGCTCGCGCCGGCGCATGCCGAGCAAGCCTTTGGCGACGAAGGCACGGTTGAGGCCGATCAGCGGCACCACGTCGGCAACGGTGCCGAGCGCGACCAGATCGACGTACGCCAGCAGATCCGGCGCGGGCCGCTCGGCGCTCCAAAACCCGCGGCGGCGCAGCTCGCGCACCAGCGCGACGGCGGTCATGAACACGAGCCCGACGCCGCACAGATGGCCGAGCTTCGACAGATCGTCCTGCCGGTTCGGGTTCACCAGCGCGACCGCCGAAGGAAGCGTCTCCTCGGCCTGGTGGTGATCGATCACCACGACGTCGACCCCGAGCTTTTGCGCCTCCGCGAGCGGCGCGAAACTGCCGGTGCCGCAATCGACCGTGACGATCAGCGTGTTTTTTCGCGCGGCGAGCGCGCGGATCGCCTCGACGTTCGGGCCGTAGCCTTCGAAAATGCGGTCGGGAATGTAGATTTCCGGGTCGAGCCCGGCGTGCCGCAGCACCAGCGTCATCAGCGCGCTGGCGGTCGCGCCGTCGACGTCGTAGTCGCCGAACACGGCGACCCTCTCGGCCTTCTGCACCGCATCGGCGAGCCGCGCCGCCGCCGCCGCCATGGCGGTCAGCACGTCGGGGTCCGGCATCAGCCGCTTGATGGTCGGGTCGAGATGCTCGGGCACCTGGTCGGGTTCGACGCCGCGCGCGGCCAGCACGCGGGCGAGCAGCTCGGGGGTCTCGTGGCGCTGCACGATGGCGAGCGCGCGCTGCGAGGCACGCTCGTCCAGCCGGTCGCGCCACACGCGGCCGGTGACCGATTTGTCGACGCCGAGGAAGGCGGAAGGGGTCATGCGAAGAACCGGCGCGGCGGCAGCGAGCCGCGAGGGCGGTGGCACCCACCGTCACCTCTCCCCGCTTGCGCTGTGGCAAGCACACGAGAGCAAGATGCCAAGTGTTTCAATACCAAGTGCTTCAGTAAGAGCGCGGGATCGCCGAGCCCTCCGCCGTCATCGCCGGGCCGGCCGCAGGCCGCGACCCGGCGATCCATCGAACCGAATACAAGAAAGTCTTTTGCTTTGGATGGATGCGCGGGTCGGAGCCCGCGCATGACGGATGCATGCGTTCGAGGAGATGTGTGCATCCGATCGCCCGCGCGCGGGGAGAGGTCGGAGCCAGCGCCGTCGGCGCGGGCTCCGGCCGAGGGGGCGTCGCCGATCGGACCGAAGCGCCGTTGCCCCTCATCCCGACCTTCTCCCCGCAAGCGGGGAGAAGGAGAACGAACGCCCTGCCCCGTCCTCACCCCATCTGGAACTTCTGGAAATGCCGGTGCTCGGCGCGGATCCAGCGCACCGTGCCGGTGGTCGAGCGCATCACCACCGTCTCGGTCTCGATGATGCCGGGGCGGAAGCGGACGCCGCGCAACAGCGAGCCCGACACCACGCCGGTCGCGGCAAACACGCAGTCGCCCTGCACGAGGTCCTCGAGCTGGTACTTCTTCTTCGGGTCCTTGATGCCCATGCGGCGGGCGCGCTCGCGCTTCTCCTCGGTGTCGAGGATCAGCCGGCCCTGGAACTGGCCGCCGATGCAGGACAGCGCCGAGGCCGCCAGCACGCCCTCCGGGGCGCCGCCGACACCGATATAGATGTCGACGCCGGTCGCCTCGGGATCGGCCGTGTGGATCACGCCGGCGACGTCGCCGTCGGTGATCAGCTGCACCGAGGCGCCGGTGCGCCGCACCGCGGCGATCAGGTCGGCGTGGCGCGGGCGATCGAGAATGAGCGCGGTGATCTCTTCCGGCTTCACGCCCTTGGCGAGCGCCAGCGAGCGGATGTTCTGCTCGGGCGGGGCATCGAGGTCGACCACGCCGCGGGAGTAGCCCGGGCCGATCGCGATCTTGTCCATGTAGACGTCGGGGGCGTTGAGCAGCGCGCCGCCCTCGGCCATCGCCATGGTGGCGATCGCGCCGGGCATCGCCTTGGCGCACAGCGTGGTGCCCTCCAGCGGGTCGACCGCGATGTCGACCTTCGGCCCCTTGCCGTTTCCGATATGTTCGCCAATGAAGAGCATCGGCGCCTCGTCGCGCTCGCCCTCGCCGATCACCACCGTGCCGGAGATCGGCAGACGGTTCAGCTCGCGCCGCATCGCATCGACCGCCGCCTGATCGGCGGCCTTCTCGTTGCCGCGACCCCGCCACTGGGCGGCCGCCACCGCGGCGCGCTCGGTGACGCGCACGATCTCGATCGAGAGCACGCGGTCGAGAGTCTCGCGTTGTCTGGTCGCGGTGGCCGCGGTTCGATCGCTCTTCGCGATCTCACTGATGCTCACGTTGCCGTTCCTTTCATTGCGACCGGGCTCCCCGCGGGATTTGCCCGGTCAGTTCTTCTCGATCCGGATCACCTGAGGGTTACCCGTGATCACGCCTCTGTTTTTGATTTCGCGCAACGCTTTGCGAACGGCATCCTCGGTCGTCGCATAGGTGATCAGGATGACCGGAGCGGGGGGTGGGGCCTGCGGGTCGTCGCCGCCGTGGGGGGCGCCGTTGCGCCGCCGCTGGACGATCGACTCGAGGGAGATCTTCTCCTCGGCGAGGTGCTTGGCGATGGTGGCGAAGGTGCCCGGCCGGTCGACCGCCGAGAGGCGGATGTAGTAGCCGCCCTCGTGGCGCTGCATCGGCGCGCGGCGGCTGCCGGCGAGCGTCGCGGTCGGGCGGCCGAGCGGCTTCACCCGCACGCCGCGGGCGACGTCGACCACGTCGGCGACCACCGCCGAGGCGGTCGCCGCCCCGCCCGCCCCCGGCCCGACCAGGGTGATCGGGGTGAATCCTTCCGGATCGACGGTGACGGCGTTGGTCACGCCCATCACCCGGGCGAGCGGCGAATCGAGATGCACCATGGTCGGATGCACGCGCTGCTCGATGCCCTGGTCGGTGCGCACCGCAACGCCCAAGAGCTTGATGCGGTAGCCGAGCTCGGCCGCCGCCTCGAGGTCCTCCGGCTCCAGCGACGAGATGCCCTCGACGAACACCGCGTCGCCGTCGACCTGCACGCCGAAGGCGAGGCTGGCGAGAATCGCGATCTTCTGGGCGGTGTCGTTGCCCTCGACGTCGAAGGTCGGGTCGGCCTCGGCATAACCGAGCCGCTGGGCCTCCTGCAGGGCGTCGGCGAAGGAGAGCTTGGCCTGCTCCATCCGGGTGAGGATGTAGTTGCAGGTGCCGTTGAGGATCCCGTACACGCGCTCGAAGGTGCTGCCGGCGAATCCTTCGCGCACCGTCTTGACGATCGGGATGGCGCCGCCGACGGCGGCCTCGAAATTGAGCGCCACGCCCTTGGTCTCGGCGAGCGCGGCGAGCGCCACGCCGTGCTTGGCGAGCAGGGCCTTGTTGGCCGTGACGACCGATTTACCGGCGCCGAGCGCCGCCTCGATCGACGACTTTGCCGGATCGCCCGAGCCGCCCATCAGCTCGACGAACACGTCGATCTCCGGGTCGGTCGCGAGCTTGGTCGGGCTGTCGACGAAGCGCACCGGCCCCAAGCCCAGCGCATCGAGCTCGCTCTTCGCCTTGGCGGTGACCGCGACGAGCTCGATCGGACGGCCGCAGCGGCCGATCGTCGCCTCGGGCTCCTGCTTCTGGAGGAGGCGCGCGGTGGCGCCGCCGACGGTGCCGAGACCAGCGAGACCTACTTTGAGCGGCGCGACCATGTTCGACGTTCCAGTGACGGTAAGGTGCAACGGGCGGAAACGGGACGGCCCCCGCGGACGGTGCGGCGGGCCGCACCGGTCGGGGCCTCGACAGTCCGGAGCGCATTCCCGAGCGGAAGACTGCCGGACGAATGCGACGAGCCCCGGGCACCCCCGCTCCTCCGACACGCGGACGGATCGAGGGCTTGCTCACCGAGGCTCACCGAGCGGCTCCTGATGGTGGTCCGAGACGGTTCTGTTCGAACGGTCTCGTGCGGCGGGGAGCCCCGGTCAGCGCGACTGCGCCAGGGGCACCACGTTGTGCAACTTTTCAGGCCCGCTTTCAAGAAAGCGACGGAGGTTGCGGGCAGCCTGGCGAATCCGCTGCTCGTTCTCCACCAGCGCGATGCGCACGAAGCCGTCGCCGTGCTCGCCGAAGCCGAGCCCCGGCGCGACCGCCACCTCGGCCTTCTCCACCAGCATGGTGGCGAACTCGATCGAGCCCAGCGTGTCGAACGGCTTCGGGATCGGGCACCAGGCGAACATCGACGCCTTGGGCGGCGGGACGTCCCAGCCGGCGCGGCCGAAGCTCTCCACCAGCACCTCGCGGCGGCGCTTGTAGGTCTCGCGCATCTCGTGGATGCAGTCCTCCGGCCCGTTGAGCGCGGCGGTGGCGGCGACCTGCACCGGCGTGAAGGCGCCGTAGTCGAGATAGGACTTCACCCGCGCGAGCGCGGCGATCAGGCGCTCGTTGCCGACCGCGAAGCCCATGCGCCAGCCCGGCATCGAGAAGGTCTTGGACATCGAGGTGAACTCGACCGCGACGTCCATCGCGCCCTGAACCTGGAGGATCGAGGGCGGCGGGTTGTCGTCGAAATAGACCTCGGCATAAGCGAGGTCGGACAGCACGATCAGGTCGTGCTTCTTCGCGAACGCCACCACGTCCTTGTAGAAGTCGAGGTCGGCGACCTCGGCGGTCGGGTTCGAGGGGTAGCAGACCACCAGCGCGATCGGCTTGGGGATCGAGTGCATCACCGCCCGCTCGAGCGCATGGAAGAGGTCCGGCCCCGGCGCGCACGGCACCGAGCGGATCACGCCGCCCGCCATCAGGAAGCCGAAGGCGTGGATCGGGTAGCTCGGGTTCGGCACCAGCACCACGTCGCCCGGCGCGGTGATCGCCTGCGCCATGTTGGCAAACCCCTCCTTCGAGCCGAGGGTCGCCACCACCTGGGTGTCGGGGTTCAGCTTCACCTGGAAGCGGCGCTCGTAATAGGCGGCCTGCGCGCGGCGGAGCCCGGCGATGCCCTTGGAGGCGGAATAGCGGTCGGTGCGGGGACGGCCGACCGTCTCCTTCAGCTTCTCGACCACGTGGGCGGGAGCCGGCAGGTCCGGATTGCCCATGCCGAGATCGATGATGTCGGCGCCGGCGTTGCGGGCCGCCGCCTTGGCGCGATTCACCTGCTCGAAAACATAGGGTGGGAGGCGCCGGATCCGGTGAAATTCTTCCATGATGTCAAAAGCTCCGCTGCGACGATCGATCTCGATCGGCTCGTCCGCGGCGTTGTATCACGAGGATGGCCGGATCGGGAAACTCGAGGAATGCGCCGGGACCAAGTGAGGTCGGCCGGCGCTAGTCTGCGGCCGCGCCGGCCCGCCGGGCCGTCTCGGCCTTGGCGGCCGCCATCTCGGCCGCGAGCTTCTTGCGCTCCTCGTCCGTCATGACGGCGTCGCGTGCCTGCGGGAGATCGTTGACCGCCGGATACGAGGCGGTCTCGGCCGGCCGGGCCGGAACCCCCTCCGGCAGGCCACCGACCTGCTGCGGCATCTCGGACAGCACGGAGGAGCACCCCGCGAGCGCCAGCCCCAGCACGCCCGCCGCCAGCGCAGCGAGCGCGACCCGATGTCCACGACGATATCCGGCCTGGGTTCTAGACATCGTCGAGGGTCACCAACATCTCGAGAGGGTCGACGCAACACACGCCTTGGCGGTAGGCTTGGCGGTCGGTCGCCCTACCGAGATAATATGACGAAACCAAGGAGCGACGCCCGATGGAAACGACCGAGGGAACGCCCATGACGTCCGAATCCGCTCCTGCGACCGCTGCCGAGAGGCGGCCCGACGAGATCCTGCCGGAGGAGATGTCGCCGGAGGAGACGCTATCCGACGAGACGCTGCCGGAGGAGACGCTGCCGGAGCACGCGTCGGCAGAGCCGTCGCCGGCAGACGAGACGCTGCCCGAGAACGAGTTCGTGGTCGCCCACGCCGCGGCGTCGGCCGACGAGCCCGGGTTTTCGGCCGACCACTCGCCCGAGCCGCTGCCCGAGCCCGAGCCGGCGACCGCCTGGGCCGGCAACGGCGCCACCCCGCCGCCCGGCGCGGAAGCCATGGCAGACGCGGAAGCCGCGGCGGATGCGGAAGCCGTGGCGGAGCCCGCGCCGCCGCCCGGCGAGCCGCGCCCGGAGCCCGCCGCGGCGGCCGACCAGGTCGCCGGCGAGGATGCCGCGCCGCCGGACACGATGGTGCGCGCCGAGCCGCCCCTCGACGCCCCCACCGGTGCGGCCGGACACGATGTGGCCGGACACGAAACGGCTTCCGGCGAAGCCGCCAAGGAAGCAGCCGGCGACGCCGGCCGCGAGACCGTGCTCGCCGAGCGCGTCGCCGCGCCGATCCCGCCGATCCCGCCGATGGCCCCCGCCGAGGCGGTGCCGGCCGCCACGCCGGCCGAGCAGGCCGCCGCCGAGCTGAAGGCCGCGCAGACCAAGGGCAAGCCCTCGAAGGCCGAAGCCCCGAAAGCCGAAGCTCCGAAGGCCGCGCCCGCCAAGGCAGAGCCCGCCAAGGCCGAAGCTCCGAAGCGTGAGCCGTCCGAAGCACCGGCCAAAAAGGCCGAAAAAGCCGGGGCGGCGAAACCCGCCGCCGCCGCCGGCGACGGCCAGGCCGAGACGCCGCACGTCGACATCGAGAAGCTCGCCACCAATGTCGCTCGCATGATGGAGCAAGGCGGGCGGGCGCTCGCCGCGTACCTGAAGCCGCGCGAGGAAGGAAAGATCCACGACGAGCCGCCGCAGCAGGTGGTCGACGTGGTGACCACCTTCGGCAAGGTGATGGACTATTGGCTGCGCGACACCCGTCGCACCATCGAGCTGCAGACCAATATCGGCCACGCTTATCTCGATCTGTGGTCCAACACGATGCGCCGGATGGCCGGCGAGCCCTCGCCGCCGCTGGTGACGCCCGACCCGCGCGACCGCCGCTTCTCCGACCCGGAATGGACGTCGAACCAGTATTTCGACTTCCTCAAGCAGGCGTATCTGCTCACCAGCAAGCTCGCCAATCACATGGTGGAGGACGCCGACGGGCTCGACCCGATCACCCGGCGCAAGGCGGATTTTTACGTCAAGCAGTTCATCAACGCGCTCGCCCCGTCGAACTTCGTTCTGACGAACCCGGAGCTGTTGCGCCTGACGCTGCAGTCGAACGCCGAGAACCTCGTGCGCGGCATGAAGATGCTGGCCGAGGACATCGAGGCGGGGCACGGCGAGCTGAAGATCCGCCAGTCCGACAACTCGCAGTTCGAGGTCGGCCGCAATCTGGCGATCACGCCGGGCAAGGTCGTCTATCAGAACGAGCTGATGCAGCTGATCCAGTACACGCCGACCACCGAGCGCGTGCTGAAGCTGCCGCTGCTGATCGTGCCGCCGTGGATCAACAAATATTACATCCTCGACCTCAACCCGCAGAAGTCGTTCATCAAGTACTGCGTCGACAACGGCGTCACGGTGTTCACGATCTCCTGGGTCAATCCGGACGAGCACCTCGCCAAGAAGGGGTTCGGCGACTACATGAAGCAGGGGCCGCTGGAGGCGCTGGAGATCGTCTCGAAGATCACCGGCGAGAAGAACGTCCACACGCTCGGCTACTGCGTCGGCGGCACCATGCTCGCGGTGACGATGGCCTATCTCTCGGCGCGGAGCACGGCCGAGCAGATCCGCTCGGCCACCATGTTCACCGCCCAGGTCGATTTCGAGCGCGGCGGGGACCTGAAGCTGTTCACCTCCGACGAGCACCAGATCGAGGCGATCGAGCGGCGGATGTCGGAGATCGGCTATCTCGAGGGCGAGAAGATGGCCATGATCTTCAACTTCCTGCGCTCGAACGATCTGGTGTGGCCCTACATCATCTCCAACTATCTGAAGGGCGAGCAGCCGTTCCCGTTCGACCTGCTCTACTGGAACTCCGATTCCACGCGGATGCCGGCGGCGAACCACTCCTACTATCTGCGCAACTGTTATCTCGACAACACCCTGAGCAAGGGGGAGATGGAGATCGAGGGCTACACGCTGCACCTCGAGGACATCGCGGTGCCGATCTACACGGTGGCGACCCGCGAGGACCACATCGCGCCGGCCGACTCCGTGCTGGTGGGGGCGCAGATGTTCGGTGGCCCGGTCGAGCTGGTGGTCGCCGGCTCCGGCCACATCGCCGGCATCATCAATCCGCCGGCCGGCAAGAAGTATCAGTACTGGACCGGCCCGCGCCCCGAGGGCGACAGCGCCGAAGCGTGGATCGCGAAAGCGACCGAGCATCCGGGCTCGTGGTGGCCGCACTGGCTCGAATGGCTGCGCGCCTTCGACCCGAGCGAGGTGCCGGCCCGCGTGCCGGGCAGCCACCCGGACTTCCCGGCGCTCGAGGACGCCCCCGGCGCCTACGTCAAGGTGCGCGCCTGACCCGCGTCGGCGCTCGCGCCGGCGCTTTCGTCGGCCGGCGACGACCGGCCTTCCGGCCCGGAGGCGGCATCCGCGGATGCCGCCTCGTGCGTTTGCCGATCACGTTTGCCGATCACGTTCCCGCCGGCGACCCTGCTTTTTGCGCCCGGTCAATGCACCTGCCCGCGCGGCGCGGAGGGTGAATTCGGCTCTCCCCGCCCCGGCCTCCGCCGGTCGCCACGCTCATCGGAGAGCCGGGAGTTACGAGCATGAAAGCCTCCGACATCATGACGACCGATGTCGTCACGGCGGCTCCCACGGATACCGTGCACGACGTCGCCAAGAAGCTTCTGGAGCACCGCATCGGCGGGCTGCCGGTGGTCGACGAGCGCTCGCACGTGGTCGGCATGATCGGCGAGAACGACCTTCTGCGCCGCGCCGAGACCGGCACCGACCACACCCGCTCCGGCTGGCTGCAGTTCCTGCTCGGGCACGAGGTGCTCGCCGCCGAGTTCGTCAAGGAGCACGGCCGCCGGGTGTCCGACGTGATGTCGGTGGAGGTCGCCACCGCGACCCCCGACACGCCGGTCGGCGAGATCGCCCGCCTGCTGGAGCGCCACCGCGTCACTCGCGTGCCGATCGTCGATGCCAGCTACCGGCTGGTCGGCATCGTCACCTGCGCCGACCTCGTGCGCATGCTGGCCGCCGAGACCGAGCCCGCGCCGGGCGAGCTCGCGCCGGACGAGCCCGCGGCGCGCGCCGGCAACGACGCCGAGCTGCGCAAGGCGATCCTGAAGCGGCTCGAGGCCGAGCCGTGGATCTCGATCGGCTCGGTCGACGTGACGGTGGTCGACGGCACCGCGGACGTCTGGGGCATGGTCGACTCGGTCTGCGAGAAGCGCGCCGCCCGCGTCGCCGTCGAGACGACGCCCGGCGTCAAGGCCGTGCACGACGACAGCCTGGCGATCCGTCCGGCGGTCATCGGCGCCTGATCGTCTCGGTCTCCGGCCGGGCGCGGCAACGTTCTCCTCCGTCACCCCGCCCGGCCGTCGGAGGGCGCAGAAGAAGCAACAAAAAGCCGGTCCCGGAGGCGTTTTTCCGGGACCGGCCGCATTCTTTCCGTGCTCTTCCGGGAGCCGCACAGGCCGCGTCCGTCGAAAAAAGCGAATGCCGACCTTTTTGCGAACGCCGGCAGACCGGCGCGGCCGTGCCGAGCGTCGCCCCGTCACGCCACCCGCTGTCGCCCCGCTGGCGTCACCCCACTGGCATCACGCCGCGAATTCGAGGCTCACGCGGCAGCCCTTGCCGCACCCGTAGGTCACCTCGGTGCCGAGATTGCGCGCCATCGCGCCGACGATGCGGGTGCCCATGCCGGTGCCCTGGGCCGGCCCCTCACCCATCCAGCCGATGCCGTCGTCGGCCACCTCGAGCCGCACCCGCCCGTCGCCCGCCGTATGGAAGCCGACCCGGATCTCGCCGGCCGCGGCGTTCGGATAGGCGTATTTGAAGGCGTTGGTGACGAGCTCGGTCACCACCACCCCGATCGACACCACCTTGTCGGTCGGCACCCGGAGCGGATCGGCCGACAGCTTGATGGTCGAGGCGAGGCCGGACGCCTTCATGGTCGCCTCGAGATCGGCGAGCAGGCTCGCGAGATATTCCGAGACCTCGACCGAGCGGACGTCGTCGGAGGTGTAGAGCCGGCGATGCACCCCGGCGATCGCCAGGATGCGCGCCTGGGTTTCGCGCAGCGCGTCCTGGGCGGCCGGATCGGCGATCGCCTTGAGCTGCATGTGGACGAGCGCCGACACCAACGCGAGGCTGTTGGCGACCCGGTGATTGACCTCGTGCAGCAGAACCTCGGCGCGGTCGCGCGCCTCGCGCACCTCGCGCTCGGCCCGGTCGCGCTCGCGGGCGAGCCGCGCCTTCTCGATCGCCTGGTCGATCGCGGTGACCAGAAGCTCGAGGAACTCCTCGCCGACCCCCTTGGAGACGTAGTCGGCCGCCCCCGCCTTGAGCGCCGCCACCGCGACCGCCGGCTCGCCGGAGGCGGTGACGTAGACCACCGGCGGCGGGTCGGTCCGCTGCCGCAGCGCCTGCAGGAAATCGAGCCCGGTGCCGGTCGGCAGGAAATGGTCGAGCACGATCGCCTCGATGCCCCCGGCATCGAGCCGCGCGAACCCTTCCTCGCTGGTCGCGGCGCGCTCGACCGCATAGCCGCGGCGGCCGAGCGCCCGCTGCAGCAGGCGAGCGAGCCCCGGATCGTCGTCGATGTGCAGGATCGCGACCGGAGGACGTGTCGACATGGGCGTCAGTCGGCCTCGGGGACCTGCATCACCGCGAAGAACAGACCGAGCTGACGGATCGCGTTGGCGAAGTTCTCGTAGTTGACGGGTTTCGTGATGTAGACGTTGGCGCCGAGATCGTAGCAGCGCTGAATTTCGCGGGCGTCGTCGGTGGTGGTCAGCACCACCACCGGCGAGCGCTTGGTGTGCTGGTTCAGCTTCAGCTTCTCGAGGATGTCGATGCCGGTCATGTCCGGCAGATTGAGGTCGAGCAGAATCAGCAGCTGACGCCCCGACGACACCTCGCCCGACCCGTCCGGCCCGAGCAGGAAGGCGAGCGCCTCGGTGCCGTTGGCGAACGGCAGAATCTCGTTGCTGACCCCGGCGCGCCGGATGTTCTTCTCGATGAGGCGGGCGTGCCCCTCATCGTCCTCGATCATCACGATCTGGACCGGCCTGGCGTTTCGGTTCACGGTTCTCTGCTCCGATGAGCTTGCGCAGGTTGCGCGGGAGGACGATTCGCATGGTCGTGCCCTCGTCGAGCGCGGAGACCAGCGTGATCTCGCCGCCGAGGTTCCGGACCATGGCACGGACATGGGCGAGGCCGATGCCCTCGCCCGGCTGATCCTGGGCCCCCGAGCGGCGGAACAGGTCGAACACCCGCTCGTGGTCCTGGGGCGCGATGCCCCGCCCGTTGTCCGACACCTCGACGACGACCCGCTGGGCCGGCTCCTGGCGGGTGCGGAGCGTGATCTCCAGCGGCCGCACCGGATGGCGGTACTTCACCGCATTGTCGAGGAGGTTGCCGAAAATCTGCTCGAGCGCCAGCCGGTCGGACACCATCGGCGGCGCCACGCCCTCGATCGTCACCTCGCCGCCCGCCTCCGCCACCTGGTGCTGGACGTTGGCGACCGCCGTCTCGAGCAGCTGGCGCAGATCGATCGGCTCCGGCTTCAGGGTCCGCCGGCCTTCCCGCGAAAGCTTGAGGATGGCGTTGATCAGCCCGTCCATCTTGCGGGTGGAGGAGCGGATGAAGCCGATCGCCTCCGGCGCGTCCTCCACCGCCGCGACCTTGGCGTCGGCGGTGGCGACGTCGTCGCCGCCCTCCACCGTCTCCATGTAGTCGCGAATGGTGGCGAGGCTGGTCTCCAGCTCGCTGGTGAAGCCCATGATGTTGACGAGCGGCGCCCGCAGATCGTGGGTGACGATGTAGGCGAAGCGCTGGATCTCCTCGTTGGCGCGGCCGAGCTCGGCGGTGCGCTCGGCGACCCGCTCCTCGAGGCCGGCATTGAGCACCTCGACCTCGCGCTGGGCGGTGACGAGCTGGCGCGTGTAGGCGACGATCGCCCAGGCGGCGCCGGCCACCACCACCACGATCACCAGCGCACCGAGAAGGGTCGTCCAGAACAGCGCCGTGATGGTCTTCTGCTGGTCGGAGACGTGGGTGTAGATGCGCTGCTCGGTCGCGTCGATCAGCTGATCGAACAGGTCGCGGGCCTCGTCCATCAGCTCCCGGCCGCGCCCGGTGCGCACCATCGCCAGCGCCTCGTCGCGCCGGCCGGCGCGGTACAGCGCGACCGTCTGCTGCATCTCGGCGACCTTGGCGGCGACCAACTCGGCCAGCTGGTCGAACGGCCGGCCGCGGTCGGGATCGCCGGCGAGCATGCGGCGGATGTCGACGACCCGAGTGGCGATCCGGCCGGTCGCCTCGTCGTAGGGCGCGAGATAGTCCTCGTCGCCGGTCAGCATGTAGCCGCGCTGGCCGGTCTCGGCGTCCTGCATCAGGCTGCGCAGGTCCACCAGGGCGGCGCGCTGCTGGCGCACCTGGATCGACAGCTCGGTGTAGGTCTGGGTCTCGCCGACCAGCCACACCGTCGTCGCCACGATGGCGAGAAGCGCCGCGAGGCCGACGATGAACGCCGCGGCAGTGGTCCGGATCAGGGCGATTTTCGATAGCGGCATTACGCGGGTACGGGTGCGGCAGGGGTTCTCATGCGCCACATATGATCGAGTTTTGCGCGATCGTACAGCCCACCCCCGCGGCTGTTCACCGGCACGGGCGCACCTCCGGGCCGACAAAGGCGGCCGAGCGGTAACCCGCGGCCGGCCGTTGCGCGGTTCGCGCAGGCGCCATGGTCCGTCCGCTTTCGGTGGCGGAAGAGGCGCCGTTGCCCGCAGAACGTCAGGCGGGCGGCAGGTCGGCGAGCCGGAGCGAGAGATCGTCGGCGAAATCGAGCCGCAACGGCTCGTCGGGGCCGACCGTTCGCTGCTCGGCGAAGCCGTCGATCCCCGGCCGCGCATGGACGTGGGTGACCAGCCGCTCGGCCTCGATCACCCACACCGCGCGCACGCCGGCGGCCGCGTAAATCCGGCTTTTTCGATGAAGATCGTAAGCGAGGCTCGAATCGGCGACCTCGACGGCGAGCAGCGCGGTCGCCGGCGACAGTGCGGCGAGCCCGTCGGCGCGGCGGTAGAACACGAAATCGGGCTCGACGAAGCTGTCCGGGGAGAGACGGAAGGTCGTTTCCGGGGCGATGGCGATCTCCGGCGGCAGATGGGCGGCCCAGAACATGTTCAGGCTCACCTTCAGCGTCTCGTGACGGATGCCCTTCGGTGACATCGGCACGACCTCCCCGCCGATCAGCTCGAACCGCTCGTCCTCCGGGATCACGCCCGCCGCCACCATCGCCTCGATCTCGGCGACGCTGAAGCGTCGCCGCATCAGGCCTTCGGCGGCCTGGGTCGTCCGAAGCAGATCCGGGGGACGCAGTTCCGGGGGCCGGGGGATCTCGTTCATGCCGGGCAGGGTATCACGGAGGCGGCGCAACCGGAACGCGGGCATTCACCCGCCGAGGCGCTGGGCGAACAAGACCATGGTCTTGCGGTAGATCTCCGAGCGGTTCCACTCGCGCATCACCTGGAAATTCGCGGTGCCCTCGCCATAGGGCGCGCCGGCCTGCCAGCCGTTGGTGCGCAGCAGATTCGCGGTCGAGGCGAGCACGTCCGGCACGCTGTGGCGCAGATCGACGTGGCCGTTGCCGTCGTAGTCGACGCCGTACTTGATGTAGGAGGACGGCAGGAACTGGGTCTGGCCGATCTCGCCGGCATAGGCGCCGACCAGGTCGCGCAGCGGCAGGTCGCCGCGCTGGACGATCATCAGCGCCGCCAACAGCTCGCCCTGAAAGAGCTCGGTGCGACGGCAGTCGTGAGCGAGCGTGGCGAGGGTGCGGACCACCGGCCGCTTGCCCATGTCGCCGGTGCCGTTGTCGCTCTCGAGCGTCCAGATCGCCATCAAAAGCTCCTTCGGCACGCCGTACTGCCGCTCGATGCGGGACAGCAGCGCGGCGTGACGGGCCATCAGCTTGCGGGCGCGGTTGATGCGGGCCGGCACCACGCGGGTCCGGGCGTACTCCTCGAAGCTCTTGCGAAAGGTGCCGCGCTGGCGGCGGTCGAAGGCGAGCACCGCCTGGTCCTCGGAGAGCCCCGAAAAGGCCGCATCGATCACCCCGCGCGAAATCCCGGCGGCCTGCGCCTCGCGCGCCATCGCACCGAGGAAGCGGCCGAAGTCGCCGCCGCATTGCGCCGCCGAGGCGGGCGCCGCGCCGAGCGCCGGCAGCGCGAGAAAACCGAGAAGCGCGCAGATGCGCGCCGCCACCTTCGATGCGATCATGTGGAGAATCCCCGTGTCTCGACCACGTTTCGGACGGATCGTGACGCACCATGGCATGCGGGTACGGCAGGGAAAAGGCGCGGCACAACCCATCGAAACCCAGTTGCCGAAACCAAGCACCGCCAACGCTGGACCAGGAAAGCACTTACCAGTCTGGACCGCTTCGGCTACGGTATTCACGAGGCTCACGTTTCAGGCAGTCGATTTTGCTCCCTTGGCCGACCGCAACCGTTTCCGAGACCAATGAGATTCGACAACCCTTCGCTGCAGGACGGGCTCCTCGAGTGGCGTAAACTCCCGGGCACAAAGGAGCGCTCGGAAGCAGACAACCTTTGGTTCGAGGACCGTGTGAGCACGAAACGACGTCTCGCATTCGAACAGGAGGCACACGAAGCGTCCAATCAGAGCGAACTGCGAAGGGCCCAAGCCGACTATTGGAGCGAATTCGTCCGCGTCGACGAAGGTGTCCCGCACACGTTCGCCGCACAACTCGAGCCGGCGGACCTCGGGCCGATCGACGAAACACAGAAGATCGTGCGCCTCGAATCTTTGACGCGCCCACTGAACGATCACGGAATCTCGTTCGGCGACCTCTTGCGAGCTCACGCAAAAGGCGAGCACGGGGTGATCGACGCATTTCTGGCCGTCTGGAACACCGCCGGTGTGCGTGACGGGCGGCCGGCGTTCGGCGCCTTCGAGGACGAGGTGATCGACGATTTGAAATCCGACGAATGGCCTCGGCGGCTCCGTGACCGGCTCGGCCTCGCCCACTACGATTGCCGGTACGGCCCCATTCCCGTCGCCCTTATGGAGTACACGGTGGCCGAGGTGAGAGCCGCCGCTGCCAAGGCTTCCGTGGCCTGCGCCTTCACGGCCCCACGGTTCTCGACAGCGGCCCGTGGCCGTATTTCTTCCCAGCACCACCGGAGCTTTCCTGCGGGCGCACGATGGCCCTCTACGAGGTTCAGGACGACAAGGAACTGTTAGCGGAAGTCCTTCATTTTCGGATAGACTACGCACGTCGTCACCTCGCGAAGCTCGGCGAGATCCGCGAACCTCCTCGGGCATACGACCTCCGGAGCCTTCGCAACCGTCACCTGCTCGCCTTGCACATCGCCGCAGGACGGGACGATTTCGGAGAAGACATTCCGGAATGAGCGCCCTGAGGAAGGACATGCCCCCCGATCGCCATCCCTGGCTGGTGCGGTTCGAGCACGCGCCGGAGGAGGCCCTCGGCGACCTGCTCGCGGGCTATGCCGACATCCATCCCTACGAGCGGGCGGATGCGCCCGACGCCGCGCGCATGCTGTTCGGCCCGCTCGATCCGGACAATCCGGCGCGGAGCCTCTTGGGGCCAGCACTCCTGTCGTGGCTGGAGAAGCGGCGGAAGGACCCGCTGCCGGCCGCGCGCCCCAAGCTGCAGCGCCGGATCCGGGAGATCGACGAGGCTTTCGAGATCGTCGCGCTGCTGGAGGTGGCCGACGCGGCGATCGCGCTGCGCCGGCGCCTCCATGTCTGGACCGATTGGACCGCGCGGCTCGTGCTGTCGCCGGCGCGGGACGGTCGCGCCGCGTTGTGGCGCACGCTGGCCCTGACCCAGCCTCTGGTCGCCGCGCACGCGCCGGATCTCGACGCCGACGGTCTCGCACCGCTGTGGCAGCAGATCTGCCGCGAGGCCGGTGCCCGCGTGCCGCAGCACTATCTGTCGATCGGCCTGCTCGGCCTGCGGCGGCTGCCGAGGGGCAACGCGGGCTCGGAGCTGCCATGGGTGGCCGGGCTCGCCCAGTGGGCGCTCGCCCGGAATCCGTCCGACGCCGAGTTCGAGGCCGAGTGGCTCGGGCTCAAGCCGCTCTATCCGCGCGCGCCGGAGCGGTGGCGGAAGCTCGTCTCGACCCTGCTGTCGACCCGCGAGTTCCGGGACCACGAGATCGAGCCGCCGGGCTGGTGGCGAGTCGATCCGGACTTCAAGTCGCTGGTGCAGAAGCGTTATGTCGCCTCGGGAGTTCCGCTGCGCTCTCCGATGCCGGAGGACTGCAGCCGCGTCATCGACCGGCTCGACGAGCCGTTCGAAAAAATCGAGCCGCTGATCGACGACCTGTTCCGGCGGCACCGCCACTATCTCCATGCGACCGGCCATTCCCACTATTTCGTGCGGGCCGTTCACATGCTCGGCAGCGAGCTGATCGGGCGGGGCGAGGACGCCCGCGATGCGCGCGCCGAGAAGGCGCAGGCTTTGGCCCGCGAAGGGCTCACATGGGAGCCTTACAACCGTCACCTGTGGGCACTGTGGCGCGACGCGCTGGTGGCCGGCGGCACGCCCGAGGCCGCCGAGCTGATCGGATGGGAGATGATCCGAAGGGACCCAGGGAATATGAATGCTCGGAACCAGCTCGCAACGCTGCTCGTCAACGAGCTCGGCCGGCTCGACGACGCCGAGGCGCTGCTCGGGGACACGATCGAGACGTTCCCCGACGACGACGTCGCGCGAAACGAGCTGGCCGAGCTGCTGATCTTCGAGGATCGCATCGACGAGGCCACGACGATCGTCGACACGGCGTTCGACGACGGGATCATAAGTGAAGCTACATTTTCCCTGCGGGCACGGCTGCTGTCGCATGCGGGACGACACGACGATGCGTTGCGCGTCCTCGAAGAGGGGCTCGCGCTGGATCCGATGTCGTCCTCGCTCGAACGACAAAAGCTGAGCTTAATCAAGGGCGCATCGATATCACTAAAAAGCGGAGCGTTCCGAACGCTTGCGCCTCGTGGATCGGAACGCTCCCTGCCCGCCCCGACGTTCGACCCGGAGCTTACCGGCGTAATGCGGCTCGGATCCGTTCGACGGCTGCGCTTCAGCTTGGAGGTGGCATCCGCGCAACAGCCAGCGAGCGCACTGGATGAGCTTCGTCAAATCCTCAGTGAAGACCCGACCTTCGCCTATGCCGAGCTGCTGGCGGCGCGCCATCGCCTCTGGGAGGCCGACGCGAGCACGCTGCCTCCGTTCGCCGCCGCCTTCGAGGCCGCGCTCGCAGCCGAAGACCGTGTCACGCTCGAGGCGCTCGCGACGAGGCAGCCGAAGCTCGAAGCGCTGATGCTGGTCGCCAAGGCTCTGATCGGAGACGCTGCGGCGGCGGAGGAGGTCGCACAATGGCTCCGCCGGTCGGAGCCGGCGCTCGAAGAGCCGGCCATCGCCGGTCTTCGAAACGCCCTCGGCTCGGTATTGCGCCTGATCGACGGCGGTCATTCCCCGCAGGATGCATTCTCCGAGATGCGAGAGCGCGCACTTCGCGCGGTGCGCGATGCCAACGAGGCAGCCCTCGGGGACATGTTTCTCGCCGCATGATTCGGTAGGAAGTGCTTTCGGCCCTCTTCTTCGTTCGCTCGATCATTTTCTATCTGCTCGATGCTCGGCTTTTCCGGCCTATTCGATCGGCCGAGCGCTCCTGAGCTTCGTCTCGTCGAGTGGCGCTCTCGACTTGCTCTGCCCAAACGGCGTACGGCAGGGAAAAGGCGGCGGCCGTCGCATCGAGCCTCCGCAATACGGCATGGCCGCCCGGCGCCCGGCGGGACGCAGGAGAGCCGAGCGTTGCGTGACGGCGCCCGCACCGCATGCCAAAATCACATGACATACCGATCGACCTGCTTGTGTGTGCATTCCCTGCCTGCCCGCTCGTCGCTCCTTCCAGACCCCGGCAGACGCCACCCTGCACATGACGCCCTGGAGGCGATGCCGATGAGCGTGGAAGAGGCGCCTTGCGCCTGCGTGGTCGTTGCGATGCGGACGGCTCTGCGTCGCCGGTGGCGGGCCGCGGAGAATGCGGGTCGCCCGCTTCGCCGCACGCTCGCGCAAGCGACCCGGCTGATCACCCAGATCACCAACGGACGCGGATCGCAAAAGACGCTGGACGGGCTCGAGCGGCTGTGCCCCGAGCTCGCGCTGCTCGACGCGGAGGCGGCCGACGCGCTGTCCGGCTCGCTCGCCCGGGCGCACGACGAGTGGCTGTGCCATGCGGTCGACGGCACCTGCTCGGCGGGCGTCTGCTTCCTGCCGAACGTCGCGCCCTGCCGCGCCGCCTGCCCGGCCGACATCGACATTCCGGGCTTTCTCGCCCATATCGGCGCCGGCGATTATGGCGAGGCCCTGCGGCTGATCGGCGAGGACAACCCGCTGCCGCACTCGTGCGGCCTGGTCTGCCCCGCGCCGTGCGAAAGCGCATGCGTGCGCGGCGCGACCGGCTCCGCGCTGTTCATCCGCCCGCTCAAGGCGGTGGTCGCCGAGCAGTGCTGCACCGTGCCCTCCCCCCGTCGCTCGCCGTCCGGCAAGCGGGTCGCGGTGGTGGGCTCGGGCCCCTCCGGCCTGACGATCGCCTATTATCTCGCGATGCGCGGCCACCGGGTCGAGGTGTTCGAGGCCCGCGAAAAGGCCGGCGGGATGATGCGCTACGGCATCCCGTCCTACCGGCTGCCGGCGCACGTGCTGGACGCCGAGATCGCCCACATCACGCGCGCCGGCGTGACGATCCACACGGGGGCGGAGATCCGCTCGCTCGGGGCGTTGCGCGAAAAAGGCTTCGAGGCGACCTATCTCGCGCTCGGCCTGCAGCTCTCCAGGCGGGCCGGCATTCTCGGCGAGGAGCTGCCGTTCGTGCACGGCGCGCTCGACTTTCTGGCGAGCGTCGCGGCCGGCAAGAACCCGCGGGTCGGCCCGCGCGTGGTGGTGATCGGCGGCGGCAACTCGGCGGTCGACGCGGCGATGACCGCGCTGCGCCAGGGCGCCCGCCACGTCTCGATGGTCTATCGCGGCCGCCGCAAGGAGATGCGGGCGAGCCCGCACGAGATCGCGCTCGCGGTCGCCGAGGGCGTCGAGATCCTCGAACTGTGGACGCCCGACCGGGTGCTGCCCGACAACCGCGTTATCTTCACCCGCTCGCCCAAGGCGACCGAGGCCGAGCGCCGAGGCGGCGAGGCCTTGACGCTGAAGGTCGACCACGTGCTCGCCGCGGTCGGCCAGCAGGCGGCGCTCGACTGCCTCGCCGGCAGCCGGGTGGAGGTGAAGGGCGGCTTCATCGTCGCCGACCCGGTGACCGGCGCGACCGCCGAGCCCGGCGTCTATGCCGGCGGCGACATCGCCCACGGCGCATCGACCGTGGTGGCGGCGGTGCAGGCCGGCAAGGCCGCCGCCGACGCGATCCACGAATATCTCACCGGCGAGACCGCGGCGCCGCAGGCCGAGGCCGTGCCGGCGCCGCTGGTCGAGGTCGACGCGATCCAGCGCAGCGTGCGGCTGCGGCCGACCATGCCGGAGCGCAACGCCCGCGAGCGGACCGCCGGCTATCACACGATCGAGCTCGGCCTCGGCGAGGCCGACGCCAAGCGCGAGGCGAGCCGCTGCCTGCGCTGCGACGTGTGCATCGGCTGCGGCCTGTGCGAGCTGGTGTGCAGCGAGGTCGGCGCCGAGGCGCTGCGGATGGACGAGGCGGCCGGCGGCCGCATGGTGTTCACCGACTTCACCCGGCCGGCGACGAGCTGCATCGGCTGCGGCGCCTGCGCCGCGGTGTGCCCGACCGGCGCCATCAAGGTGGAGAGCGACACCTCGACCCGCACGACCAGCATCACCGGCACGGTGGTGTGCCGCCAGCCGATGCTGACCTGCGAATCGTGCGGCGAGTACTACGTCACCGCGGCGCAGTTCGACCGGGTGCGCGACACCCTGCCGAACGGCGAAAACATGCGGCACCTGTGCCCCGACTGCAGCCGTCGCGAGCACGTCGCCGCGCTCCAGCGCGCCGACGAGGGCCGGCTGCTGGCACTGATGGGGCGGTGAGGAGAGGCAGGCGCCGTCAGCGCAGATCGAGCTCGGCGAGGCGGACTTCGAGCGAGGCGGCGACGAGCGGCACGAGCCGTTCGTCGGACGCTCGTTCGACGATCGAGCGATACCCCTCCGGCGTCGGCTCGCGATGGACGTGGGCGACCAGCCGCACGGCGTCGATCACCCACAACTCGGCGATGCCGAAGCCGGCATAGAGCGACGCCTTCAGGCCGAGATCGTAGCCGAGGCTCGAATCGGCGATCTCCACCACCAGCCTCGCCGTGCCGGCCGACAAACCCTTGATTCCGCTCGCCCTGGGATAAAAGACGAAATCCGGCTCGAGATAGGTGTCCGCGGTGAGCCGGAAGGTCGTCTCCGTGACCAGCATCAGGTCGTCCGGCAGCCGCCGCGCCCAGTGAACATTCAAGGCCGCCTTCAGCATCTCGTGCCGGTTGCCCTTGGACGCCATCGGCACGACCTCCCCACCGATCAGCTCGATGCGCTCGTCCTCGGCGATGATCCCCTTGGCCGTCATCTCCTCGATCTCGGCCACGGTGAAGCGCCGCCGCAGCAACCCCTCGGCGGCGGTGGTGGTGAGCGGCAGCCCGGGCGGACGAAAAGTTCCGTTCATGCGAGCCAGGGTAGCACGGCGGGCGGTGGGGAAGGAACCGGCCTCGATCTGCACGACCTCCGAGGCGAACCGACCTCCGGATGATCGGCGGGCGAGAGGTCGAGCGCGCTGTCCCGTAGGGTGGGCAGCGCGAAGCGCACCCACCGGCAGTCCGTCGCCCACCGACGCGCGCACCGCGTGGGCACGGCGCTTTCGCGCTTCTGCCCACCCTACTTCGACCTGTCACCGAAATCCCGGCGGTCGCGAGTGTCGCTCACGCGAAGAATGCCTTGACGACCAGCGCGACGACGCCGCCGAGAATGGTGCCGGTCATCCATTTCAGCACCAGAAGATCGGCATCGATCCGGGCGAACCGCGCCTCGTAATTCGCGACGGCCTCGGCTGCCCGGCGCGCTTTGTCCTCCGGCGCACCGGCCGCGACGAAGGCGTCGTAAACTTCCGAAATCATCGTGGTCACGGCAATGCTCCCGAGGCCCGTTCCGACCTACATGATCTGCACGACAGCGAGGCGGGATCGACGTCGGGCGAGAGGTCGAGCGCCATGGCGGAGATTTTCGCCATCAGTCCGTCGAGCGTCGGCGCGTCGGCGGCCGCCGGGATGTCGTCGCAGTGGCCGCTCCACACCGACGCCTCTGCGTCCCACACCGCAGAAATCGTGAAGATCACGGGCTTGGACATTTTCGACCCGCTTTCCCGTAGGGTGGGAAGCGCGAAGCGTGCCCACCGGCAGTCCGTCACCCCACCGACCGCGCACCGCGTGGCACGGCGCTTTCGCGCCTCTGCCCACCCTGCTTCGACTGAGCCAGGGCGTCGCTCGTCGTCACTCTGCCGCCGTCCGGGTCAGTTCTCCGGCCGCTGCCATGCGGTCGTGCAGCGCAATCGGGTCGAGATCGAAACCGTTCGGCCAGGAAAGCGCGCCCAGCTCGACGAACACGCGGGCGAAGAACGCCGGCTCCTTGAGGGGGCGCACCATCTCCCCGTCGCGCGCGACGGTCGACGAGAAGTCGTGCACGCCAGAGGAGCCGTCCGAAAAGCCGACGTGAAGCTTGAAACCACCGACCGCCTTCACCGAGACGACGTCAATCATCGGCGGGTCCTGGAATGCGGAAGCAGCGGCCGTCGGTTTGCGCATGTCGCCAGTTCTCCATCAACTCGGCTTGCCTGATCCGAACCCAGGACGTCACCAGCCTCGCCTGGCGTCGCGGCAGCCTGCCGCGAATGACCTCGCCGTCCGCGATCCGTACCAACGCTTTCATCTCGCCGTAGACCGCATGGACGTGCGGTGGATCGTGATCTTCGAAGAACATCTGAATGATGATGCCGTTGAAGATCGCGATGATCGGCATGACGGCCCGTCAGCGTAAGGCGGAATAGCGAAGCGCATTCCGCCATCCTCTTCGCCACCTCATCACGGCTGCGGAATACGTTGCGCTATTCCGCCCTACGCTGGTCCGCCCGACGAGCGCGGCGCCGTCAGTTGTCCAAGAAGCTCCGCAGCTTCCGGCTGCGCGACGGGTGCTTCAGCTTGCGCAGGGCCTTCGCCTCGATCTGGCGGATGCGCTCGCGGGTGACCGAAAACTGCTGGCCGACCTCCTCGAGGGTGTGGTCGGTGTTCATGCCGATGCCGAAGCGCATGCGCAGCACGCGCTCTTCGCGCGGCGTCAACGAGGCGAGCACGCGGGTCGTCGTCTCGCGGAGATTCGATTGGATCGCCGCGTCGATCGGCAGGATGGCGTTCTTGTCCTCGATGAAATCGCCGAGATGCGAATCCTCCTCGTCGCCGATCGGCGTCTCCAGCGAAATCGGCTCCTTGGCGATCTTGAGGACTTTTCTCACCTTCTCCAGCGGCATGCCGAGCTTCTCGGCCAGCTCTTCCGGGGTCGGCTCGCGGCCGATCTCGTGCAGCATCTGGCGCGAGGTGCGGACGATCTTGTTGATCGTCTCGATCATGTGGACGGGAATGCGGATGGTGCGCGCCTGATCGGCGATCGAGCGGGTGATCGCCTGCCGGATCCACCACGTGGCGTAGGTCGAGAACTTGTAGCCGCGGCGGTACTCGAACTTGTCGACCGCTTTCATCAGGCCGATATTGCCCTCCTGGATGAGATCCAGGAACTGCAGGCCGCGATTGGTGTATTTCTTGGCGATCGAGATCACCAGGCGAAGGTTCGCCTCGACCATCTCCTTCTTCGCCTGACGCGCCTCGCGCTCGCCCTTCTGCACCATGTGGACGATGCGGCGGAACTCGAGAATCTCGAGGCCGGTCTCGGCGGCGAGCGCCTGGATGTCGCCGCGGATTTCCTTGATCAGATCCTTTTCACGCGCGACGAAATTCTTCCACCCCCGCGCGGAAAGCTTGGAGACGCGGTTGAGCCAGCGCGGATCGAGCTCGGAGCCGAGATAGTTGCGCAAGAAATCCTCGCGCTGCACGGCGTGGCTCTCGGCGAGCCGCATCAGCCGGCCCTCGTAGCCGACCAGGCGCTTGTTGATGTCGTAGAGCTGCTCGACCAGCGAATCGATGCGGGCCTGATTGAGCCGCAGCGACTTCACCTCGGCGATCAGCTCCTCTTTCAGCTTCTTGTACTTGCGCTCCTGAGCGGGAGAGAGCGACTCGTTCTTGAGCTTCGATTCGACGTTCTGGTCCTGCAGCCGGCGCAGCTTCTTGTAGGTGTCGGCGACGATGTCGAAGGTTTCCAGCACCTTCGGCTTCAGCTCGGCCTCGATCGCGGCGAGCGACATGGAGTTCTCCATGTCCTCCTCGTCGATCTCGCCTTCCGGCATCGCGGCTTCGCCGTCCTCCTCGCCGCCGCTGCGGGCGGCGCCACGCGCCGGCTTGGCGGCGGCGGGTGCGGGCTTGGCGACGGGGGCAGCGGGGGCGACCGGCGGGGCCTCGACCGGCTCGTCGCCGTCGGTCTCGGCATCGGTCTCGCCGTCCTCGCTGGCGCCGGCGGAGGCGCCGCCGCCCTTCGACTCGGGCCCGGCATAGGTCGCCTCGAGGTCGATGATGTCGCGCAGGAAGACCTTTCCGGCGTTCAGCTCGTCGCGCCAGATGATGATCGCCTGGAAGGTGAGCGGGCTCTCGCACAGGCCGGCGATCATCGCCTCGCGGCCGGCCTCGATCCGCTTGGCGATGGCGATCTCGCCCTCGCGCGACAGGAGCTCCACCGAGCCCATCTCGCGCAGATACATGCGGACGGGATCGTCGGTGCGCTCGCCGGGCTCGGAGCGCTCGGTCTTGGCGGGGGTGGCGCGGGTGACCTCGATCAGCTCGCCGTCCGACTCGTCGTCGTCGTCGTGCGCGTCCTCACCGGCCTCTTCCTCGCCGTGCTCCTCCTGCTCGACGACATTGATGCCCATCTCGTTGAGCATCGCAAAGATGTCCTCGATCTGGTCGGAGGTCACCTCCTCGGAGGGCAGCACGGCGTTGATCTGGTCGTGGGTGACGTAACCGCGCTTCTTGGCGAGGCGAATCATCTTGCGGACGGCGGCGTCCGACAGGTCGAGCAGCGGCAGCGGCGTGTCGGGAGTCTCGGGGGTCTGCGTCTCGGTGCCCTCGGCCGCCTTGTCCTTCACGACCTTGTCCTTGCCGGCCGTTTTCGTCTTGATGGTCGCCATGAGTTCTCCTGGAGCCGCGCTCTCGCCCACGCCGCACGGTGCCGCCGGCCAAAAAAGGGCAGCGTCGCCGCCGCCCGTCCGTCCCGATCCGGCCGCTCGCCGTCCCGTCCCCGCTCTCGCCCCCGGACCCGCCCGGTCGCTCGCGCGGACGGTACCGGCCTGAAACAAACACCCCGACCGCTTCGCCGTGCGGGTCGCCACCCGCCCGAGACGCCCCCGGCGCCCCGCCTCCCGCCCCGCGGTCCAGGGCGGGCTCGGCCGCAATTCTCGAATCCCGGCGCGGTTATCGCGCGCACTCGTTCGTTTTTCGTTTCGCGCCGCTTTTTTCGTTCCGCGCGTCGCGCCTCGCCTTCGTCGCGGACGGATCCGCCGGCCTAGATGCCGCGCGCCGGCCGACCCGACAGCGTCCCGAACCCCTCGATCGAGGCCTCGGTGCCTTCGATCGCCGCCAGCCGGTCCTGAACGTCGCGCAGCCACGCATAATTGCGCTCGCTCGGCTCGTCCCCCAGCGCGCGCTCGGCCTCTTTCAGCTCCCTATTTAGCGTTCGGTTCTTGTGATGCAAGGTTAGAACATGGCGCCACCATGGCCGCACGTCTTCCGGAGCGGCGTCGGCGCGCGCCTCCCAGTCGGCCGTGTGGGTGATCGCCGCCTCGATCCGCTCGAGCACGGGGCCGAGATCGCGCGCGCGGATCGCCGCCCGCAGGCTCTCGGAATCGAGGTCGTGGCCGAGCGAGACGGCGTCGAGGATCGCCCGGCGCAGCCGGTCGGCATCGGGGTGGGCAAGATCGAGCGCCGCGAACGCCTCGGCATCGCGGTCGAGCAGCCAGGGGTGGTTGAGAACCGCAATCACCAGCAGCGCCTCACGCGGCGGCAGCATCGCCCGCACGCCGCGCACCAGCGGGCTGGTGGAGAGCCGCGGGCTGTGCCCGACGAACCGCTCCGCCGGCCGCGCAGCCCCCGCTCCCCGCGCAAAGCCGTTGCGCGCAAAATTTTTCTGGCCGGAAAAGCGCCCCTTTCCGCCGAACGCGTCACGCGCGCCGAACCCGTTCCGCGCCCCGAAACCGCCCGGCGGGCCAGACGGCGCGGTCAGCCCGCGCAAACGGGCGGTCAAATCCTCCCGGTAGTATTTCCTCACCCCCTCGTGGGCGATCTCGCCGAGCAGGGTCGATATGCGCGCCTCGAGGCCGGCGCGACGTTCCGGCGTGTCGAAGGTGCCGGCCTCGGTCTCGCGCATCCACAAAACTTCGGCGAGCGGCTGGGCACTGGCGAGAACGTCCGCCATCGCCGCCGGGCCGCTGGCGCGGATCAGGTCGTCGGGGTCGTGGCCCTGCGGCAGGGTGGCGAAATAGAGGCTCTTGCCCGGTTGCAAGAGCGGCAATGCGAGATCGACCGCGCGAAACGCGGCGCGCCGGCCGGCCGAATCACCGTCGAAGCACAGCAAGGGCTCGTCGGCGATCTTCCACATCACCGCGAGCTGGTCGGGCGTCAGCGAGGTGCCGAGCGGCGCCACCGTGCCAGGGAAGCCGGCGGTGACCATCGCGATGACGTCGACATAGCCCTCGACCCCGATCAGCTGCGCGCCTTTGTGAACCGCCTCGCGCGCCGCCGCCCCGTTGTAGAGCAGCCCGCCCTTGTGGAAGAGCGACGTCTCCGGCGAGTTGAGGTATTTGGCCGACACGTCCTTGTCGAGCGCCCGCCCGCCGAACGCGACGATCCTCCCGCGCAAATCGCCGATCGGGAAGATCACGCGGTCGCGGAAGCGGTCGTACGGCACCGGGATGTCGTCGCCGGCGACCAGCAGCCCCGCCTCCACCATGTCCTCGACCGAGACGCCCTGCCCGCCCAGATGCTCCTTCAGCGCGAAACGGTCGGGCGGCGCATACCCGATGCGGAATTTCACCTGGGTGGCGGGGTCCAGCCCCCGGTCGGCGAGATAGCCGCGGGCGCGGGCGCCGGCCCGCGTGGCGAGCGTCGCCTCGAAGAATTGTGCCGCGAGCTCCACCACCTCGAGCAGCGTGCGACCGTGCTTCGCCTGCCGCGCCGCCTCGGGCGAGGATTTGGGCATCGGCATGCCGGCCTGCTGGGCCAGACGCTCGACCGCCTCCGGGAACGACAAGCCCTCGGTCGCCATCACGAAGTCGAAGATGGTGCCGTTCTTGCCGGACGAGAAGTCGAACCACATCCCCTTCGAATCGTTGACGAAAAACGAGGGGGTCTTCTCCTTGTTGAAGGGCGAGAGGCCCTTCCACTCGCGCCCCGCCTTCTTCAGCTTGACGCGCCGACCCACCACCTCCGAGACCGGCAGGCGGGCGCGCAGATCGTCCAGGAACTCGGGCGGGAATCGCATGGTGATTCGCGAGCCTATGGGACCGGTGCCGCGAATGTAAGGCGACCGTGACGCATTGCGGCCGCCCGGAGGCGGCGGGCGGCGTTGTCCCGGATATCCACAGGGAAGTGGCGAGTAGGATGGGCAAAGCGAAGCGTGCCCATCTGCGAGTGGCGAGTGGCGAGTGGCGAGTGGCGAGTCACCTCCCTGGACAGGCGCCACATACAGATGTATATACACTATAGCAACCAATGCGACAACCCGCACGTTTCAAACGGACGTTGATCGCGTTATATTTTCTATGAAGAAATTTTTATCATGAGGTGCGTTTTCGGATGAATTGTCATGCTCGAGGATTCGTTTGAAAATTTGGTCGGACGGATCGACGACTTCGATTGGAACCCTGGAAAAGCCGAAAAGAACAGACGAAAACACGGGATAGACTTCGAGGACGCGATCGGGATTTTCTATGGACCGACTTTTCTTCACCGGTCGGACCGAAACGAGGAGGCGCGATGGAAAGCGATCGGGAAACGGAAGGCCGCGTTCTCGCCGTGGTGTTCACGTGGCGAAATGCGTCCGTCCGTGTCATCTCGGCACGCTGCGCGCGAAGAGATGAGCGACGAGCCTATCATCAAGCGAAAATGGGGAGATCGTCGAAAGGGACGGACTGACTGGGCCGCCGTCGACGCTCTCACCGACGAAGAGATTGGCGAGGCCGTGCGCAACGACCCCGATGCAGTGCCGCTCGACGTCGACTGGTCGAAGGCCGTTCTCGCGGAGCCGCCGAAAAAGACCGCGATCTCGATCCGGCTCGACGACGACGTGCTCGACTTCTTCAAGTCGGAAGGACCGGGCTATCAGCGGCGGATCAATGCGGTGTTGCGGTCGTTCATGGACCAGAAGAAGCGGGCATAGCAGGCGAGGAACAGGCGAGGAGCGGCCCTATTCGCTCTCCTTTCTCGCCACTCGCTATTCGCCACTCGCAACTCCCTCTTCGCCGAACGGTGGGCACGCTCCGCCCACCCCACTCGGTACTCGCACTCGCTACTCCCTATTCGCCACTCGCCACTCGCTACTCGCCCTTCTCCGCCCCCGAAATCTCCGCGAGCTTGGCGGCGAAGGCGTCGACCCGGTCCCACTGGGTGTACTCCACCACCGTGCTCGGGTCGGTCGGGCCGCCGGTGATCAGCATGATGAAGCGGATGGCGAGCTTGTCGAGAAAGCCGTAGCGCGGATAGTCGAGCCGGCCGGCAAAGGCGGCGGCGACCGCCGGCTTCAGCTCGTTCACCGCGATCAGCTTGCGCAGATAGACATTGCCCTCGGCAGTGTCCTTGCCCGGCTTTCGCGCGGTGAGGTTGACCGAGGCGAGCGCCAGCGGCGGCGGCCGGTCGAGCGAGCGAAACATCTCGACGAACTGCAGCCCCTCCGGAAGGTGCTTGCCGTAGCGGATCGACAGCACCGCGACCACCAGCTTCGCCGCGGCCAGCTTCTCGGCGCTCGGCGGATCGGCGGCGAGGTCGACCGGCGTCGCGGCGATGCCGCGCGCGGCCAGCCGGCCGGCGATGTGGGCGGCGATCTTGCGGGACTGCCCGTCTCGGGACGCGTAATAAATCTGCATCGGCACTCTCGAAATATCGGGCTGCGCATCCGGGCCCCCGCCCGCCGGAGGAGGCCCCGAAACCGCCCGCTGAAAATCGTCCGCCGTCCCCGTCCGAAAGCCCGGAACGGGCCGGATAGCCGACGGTCGTATGCTACTTTAGCAGGGTCTTCACCAGTCCGCTCGCCTTGGCGACGTCGAGTTTTCCCGCATGGCGCTCTTTCAGCGCGGCCATGACCTTACCCATGTCCTTCATGCCGGAGGCGCCGAGATCGGCGATCACCGCCTTGGCGGCGGCTTCGGTTTCGGCCTCCGACAGCGGCTGCGGCAGATAGCCGGCGATCACCGCGATCTCCTCGCGCTCCTGCGCGGCGAGCTCGGGCCGGCCGCCCTTCTCGTAGAGCTCGACCGATTCCTGGCGCTGCTTGATCATCTTCTGCAGGACGGCCATGACCTCGTCGTCGCCGAGCGGCCCCTTGCCGGCGCCGCGCGCCTCGATGTCGGCGTTCTTCAGGGTGGAGTTGACCAGCCGCAACGTCCCGACCCGGCGCGCATCGTGCGCCTTCATGGCCTCCTTCAGGGCCGCATTGATGTCGTCGCGCAGCATCGTCCGTCCTCGTGCACATGCGGCCCGCGAGGCCGAGACCTCGGGCCGCCCACCCTTGCTTCGGCGCTCTTTATACGCAAATAAGGCGGGACGGCCAGCGCCCGCCGGCATCCCCGATCCGGCACCCCGCGGCCGACCACCTCAGCGGAACGCACCATGTCCTCGACCGAAACTTTTTGGGCGGAGCCCAAGCCCACCGCCCTGCTCGTGCTCGCCGACGGCACCGTGATCGAGGGGTTCGGCCTCGGCGCCGAGGGCCGCGCGGTCGCCGAGGTGTGCTTCAACACCGCCATGACGGGTTACGAGGAGATCCTCACGGACCCGTCCTATGCCGGCCAGATCATCACCTTCACGTTCCCCCACATCGGCAATGTCGGGACCAACGAGGAGGACATCGAGAGCGTCAACATGGCGGCGACGCCGGGCGCCTGCGGGGTGATCCTGCACGCGGCGATCACCCGCCCGTCGAATTTTCGCGCGACGCGTCACCTCGATGCATGGCTGAAGGCGCGCAACATCATCGGGCTCGGCGGCATCGACACCCGCGCGCTGACCGGCCTGATCCGCGCCAAGGGCATGCCGAACGCGGTGATCGCCCATGCGCGCGACGGCAAGTTCGACCTCGATGCCCTGAAGAAGGAGGCCGCCGCCTGGCCGGGCCTGGTCGGGATGGATCTGGTGCCGCAAGTCACCTCCGGCCAGCGCTTCACCTGGACCGAGACCGAATGGGTGTGGGGCCAGGGTTATGGCCGCCAGGAGAACCCGGACCTGAACGTGGTCGCGATCGATTACGGCATCAAGCGCAACATTCTGCGGCTCTTGGCCGGGATCGGCGCCAACGTCACCGTGGTGCCGGCCACCACCGCCGCCGAGGACATTTTGGCGCTGAAGCCCGACGGCGTGTTTCTCTCCAACGGCCCGGGTGACCCGGCGGCCACCGGAAAGTATGCCGTGCCGGTGATCGAGGCGCTGATCGAGAAGGACATCCCGACCTTCGGCATCTGCCTCGGGCACCAGATGCTCGGGCTCGCGGTCGGCGGCACCACCAAGAAGATGCACCAGGGCCACCACGGCGCGAACCATCCGGTGAAGGACCTCGAGACCGGCAAGGTCGAGATCACCTCGATGAACCACGGCTTTGCGGTCGACCGCGACAGCCTTCCGGGCAACGTCAAGGAGACCCACGTGTCGCTGTTCGACGGCTCGAACTGCGGGCTGGCGATGACCGACCGGCCGGTGTTTTCCGTGCAGTACCACCCCGAGGCCTCGCCCGGCCCGCGCGACAGCCACTATCTTTTCCGGCGTTTCGCCGGGCTGATGCGCGACCGAAAGAGCGCCTGAGGCGGGGCACGCGTCCTGGGCGGTGGTATCTCGCGGGGCCAATTGAACCGACCGGCTTAAGCCGGATTTAAGCCCTGAACCGCACATTGGCACCACGCGCGCCGGGGTCGCCCGGCGGCCAGGATGGACTCATGCAGGCACGAAACACCCGAGCCGCCCCGGAGACCCACAAATTCTCCGACGACGGATCGATCCCCAACAACCCGATCCTGTCCTTCGTGGTCTTCCGCAACGCGATCGACCTGCGCGGCTCGCCGGACCACGAGGCGGTGATCGAGAAGACCTTTCTCCGCCACGGCTGGGTCGGCACCTGGCGCAACGGCGTCTATCCTTACGTGCATTATCATTCCCGCATCCACGAGGTGATGGGCATCGCCCGCGGCCGCGCGCGGGTGCAGTTCGGCGGCGAGCACGGCGCCGAGATCGACCTCAAGGTCGGCGACGTCGTCGTGCTGCCGGCCGGCACCGGCCACCAGCGGCTGTGGCAGACGCCCGACCTCGTGGTGGTCGGCGCCTACCCGCCGAGCGGCCGCTTCGATCTCTGCCGCGGCACCCCGGCCGAGCACGACCGTGCCGTCGCGGCGATCCGCGAGGTGCCGCTGCCGACCACCTGTCCGGTGCGCGGCAAGGCCGGGCCGCTGGTGAAGCTGTGGACCGCCGAGGCGGAGGCCGCGGCACACCTGTCGACGGCCGAGGCCACGTCGCAAGGCGAGCCGGGGCGCGACGAGGACGCCGCCTGAGCGGGCGCCCAAAAGCCCGCTCCGCTCTCTCCGTCGACCAATTCCACGCACGCGGAAAAACCGTATCCTGCCGCGCGGCGCGCGGCCCGGCGCCGCGGCGAAAGCAAATCTCGCGCCCGCCCTGCGCTTGATTCTCGCTCCCGAGTGTGGCCTGACACGTCCGCCGGCCACCGGGTGGCCGGAGCGAAGACGGGGGTATCGAGGGTGTCGGCGGTGTCGGATCGGTGGGAGACGGAGCGGCCGCTCCTCTCGGTCGTGCTGCCGGCCTACAACGAGGCCGGCAATGTCGGCCCGATGGCCGAGCGGCTCGCCGAGATTCTGGCGCCGATCGGCTCCTACGAGATCGTGTTCGTCGACGACTGCTCGAAGGACGCCACCCTCGCCACCCTGCGCCGGCTGGCCGCCGACGACCCGCACGTCCGTTACGTCTCCTTCACCCGCAATTTCGGCCACCAGTCGGCCCTGCGGGCGGGCCTGCGCCACGCGCGCGGCGACGGCGTGGTGCTGATGGACTGCGACTTCGAGCACCCGCCCGAGCTGATCCCCGAGATGATCGCGGCGTGGCGCGGCGGGGCAAAGATCGCCGCCGGGCAGCGCGAATCCTCGCCCGAGATCTCGTTTCGCAAGCGGTTCACCTCGAACCTCTATTATCGCGTGCTCGACGCCATCGGCGACGTGCGCATCGAGCCCGGCAGCGCCGACTTTCTGCTGCTCGACCGGCAGGTGGTCGACATCCTCAACGGCTTCGACGACCACGACGTCTTTCTGCGCGGGCTGGTGCGGTGGCTCGGCTTCCCGCTGGTGAAGGTGCCGTACCACCAGGGCGTGCGCAGCGAGGGCCAGTCGAGCTACACGCTGCGGCGGATGATCGACCTCGCGATCAGCGGCATCATCGCCCACAGCGTGCGGCCGTTGCGCATCGCCATCCATCTCGCGCTGATCTTCGCCTTCATCGGGCTGTTGCTGCTCGTCTACTCGGTCGTCAGCTTCCTGTGGATCGGCCACACGGTGGCCGGCTGGACCTCCACCATGTCGGCGATCGCCATTCTCGGCGCCGGCCAGTTCCTGGTGCTCGGCATCATCGGCGAGTATGTCGGGCGGGTGTTGCGCGAAACCCGCAAATGGCCGTCCTTCCTGATCGCCGAGACGGAGGCGGACACGCCGGCCGCCCACCCGGAGACCCTGCCGAGCAGCCTTGCGGCCCGCCGGCACGCCAACGAGCCATGAGCACCACGATTCCGACGAGCCGCCGCACCGCGAGCCCCTCGCGGGCGATCGGCGCCTTTCTCGACCATGCCGACGACGGCCGCGCGACCGCGCTGCTGCTCGCGCTGTTCGTCGTCGCCTGGACCGCGTTCCAGGTGATCTCCTATGCCTCGCTCGACCTCCATCCCGATCTCGTCGAGGTTTTTGCCTGGAGCCGGCATCCGAGCCCCGGCTACTACAAGCATCCGCCGCTCGGCGCGCTGATGGCGGCCGGCTGGTTCTCGATCTTCCCGATCGCCGACTGGGCGTTCCATCTCCTGGCGATGGTCAATGCGGCGCTGGCGCTGTTCATCGTCGACCGCATCGCCCGCCGATCCGTGTCCGGCGACAAGCGCGTGCTGGTGCTGCTCTTCCTGCTGCTGACGCCGTTCTATCAGTTCCACGGCCAGCGCTTCGGCTCCAACCAGACGCTGCTCGCCACCTGGCCGCTGGTCGTGCTGTGCTTCCTGCGCGCCTTCGAGACCCGCACCGTGATGTGGTCGATCGCGGCGGGCGCCGCCTGCGCGCTCGCCATGCTCGGCAAGTACTACTCGATCTATCTGATCGTCAGCCTACCGCTCGCGGTGCTGCTGCACCCGGCGCGCTGGGACTATCTGAAGTCGCGCTCGCCCTGGATCTCGGTCGCCGCCGGGCTCGCGGTCTTGTCGCCGCATCTGTGGTGGCTGGTCGCGACCGGCTTCCAGCCATTCGACTACGCCTATGCCGTGCACGGCGGCGCGACGCTCGGCGCCATTCTCTCCAAGGCCGTGTCGTACCTCGCCGGCGGCATCGGCTACGTGGCGGTGCCGCTGATCGTCTGGCTCCTGGTGGTGCGACCGAGCCTCGCCACCATCCGAAAGACCTTTCGGCCGGACGAGCCCGACCGCCGCCTGCTGGTGAACCTGTTGGCGCTGCCGCTGCTGATCCCGGCGATCACCGCCCCCTTCGTCGGGGTCGAGCTGACGCCCTTGTGGACCATGCAGGCCTGGTTCCTGCTGCCGATCGTGCTGCTGGCGCCGCCCGAGGCGATCGTCGCCCGCAAGGACGCCGTGCGCGTCACCGCCGTGGTCGCCGTCCTCACGCTGGTCGTGCTGCTCGCCTCGCCGGTGATCGCGCTGGTGCGCCACCTGCAGGGCAACAAGGAAGGCCGCGCCTACTACACGCCGCTCACCGAAGCGGTCGACCGCGAATGGCGGGCGGTGACGGCGCGAAAGCTCTCGGTGGTGATGGGCGACGCCGATCTCGGCGCGGCGATCGGCTTCTACCATCCCGACCACCCCGATTCGGTGCCCGGCTTCACCCTCGACCCGACCCCGTGGATCGAGCCGACACGGCTGGTGATCGACGGCTTCGTCGCGGTCTGCCGCATCGACGACGGATTCTGCCGCGCCGGCCTGACCGCGATCGCCGGCGCCGAGCCGCGTGCGCCGGTGGTGGTGCGCGAGGTGTCGGTCACCAGGACCTTCCTCGGCTTCACCACGCCGCCGGCCGCCTATCGCGTGCTGATCGTGCCGCCGCGGGCGGGCACCACCGAGGAGCGAGGCACGCCATGACCGCCATCCGCGACTGGGTCGCCTTCTGGGACAACCCGCATTCGATCTATGTGAACGCGCGTCATGCCGACGTGCACTATCGCGACATCGCGACCGCGATCGTCGGCTACCTGCCGGGACCGAACGCGCGCGTGCTCGATTTCGGCTGCGGCGAGGCCTTGCACGCCGATCTGGTGGCGGCAAAGGCCGGATCGCTGGTGCTGAGCGACGCCGCGCCGCGCGTGCGCGAGCACCTCGCCAGCCGCTTCGCGGCCGTGCCGAACATCGCCGTGGCGAGCCCCGAGGAGCTGCGGGGGCGGCCGGCCGCCGCGTTCGACCTGATCGTCGCCAACTCGGTGGTGCAGTATCTCGACCGCCAGAACCTCGACGGCCTGCTCGCCGAGTGGCGCCGCCTGCTCGCCCCCGGCGGCACGCTGATCGTCGCCGACGTGATCCCGCCGGACGTCGGCGCGGTGAGCGACCTTCTCGCGCTGCTGCGCTATGCCGGGAAGAACGGCTTTCTCGTCGCGGCCTTGGTCGGCGTCGCCCGCACGGCGGTCTCGCCCTACCGAAAGCTGCGCTCGACGCTCGGCATCGCCCGCTACACCGAGCCCGAGTTCTTCGCGATTCTGGACCATGCCGGCTTCACGGCGCAAAAGCTCGCGAAGAACATGGAGCACAACCCCGCCCGCCTGAGCTTTTCCGCACGGGCGAAGGAGACGGCGGCGGGGCGGTGATCGGGCTGACCCGTCGGGGCACGGCCGACGCTCCGGACGAGGCGGGGCTCCCTCTCCCCGCACGCGGACTACGGGATGCACACATCCTCGAATACGGCGAGTTCTCAATGGGAATCGTGAACGCTTCCAAGAACTCCTCCGTCATCGCCGGGCTTCGACCCGGCGATCCATCAACCTGAACAAATAGTCCTTTTGATCTTGATGGATGCGCGGGTCGGAGCCCGCGCATGACGGATGAACGCATCCGGGGCGATGTGTGCATGCTCTAGCCCGCACGCGGGGAGAGGTGAAGACATCGGGTCGATGGCCCGATCCACGCTCGGATGGACCTCGTCCCGGCCCGACCCTACATCTTCGACAGATCGGGGAACGGGCGGATCGGGTCGCGGCCGTCCCAGCCCTCCGACGCCTTGCGGATCGTCTCGAACAGCCGCCCCTTCGGCCCCGACACCTCGGACAGCTCGATCACCGTGCCGGGGTGGATCTCGCAGTCGAAATAGACGTAGCGGCCGTTCGCGCCGACCTCGCCGCCCATGCCGACCGTCATGCCCGCCGCCTTCGCCGCCGCCATGTGCGCGTCGAACGTCGTCGTCCAATAGGCGAAGTGCTGCACGCCGATGCGGCCGGCCTTCAGAAAATCGAGATACATCGAGGGCGCGTCGTTGCGCTGCTGCACCAGCTCCATCTGCACGAAGCCGGAATTGGCGAGCGCCACCGAGCGCTCGATCGGCGACGGCTTCCCTTTGTAGTAGAAGTTCTGGTCGACGATCTTCTCGGCATAGAACCACGGCCCGATGCCGAGCTTCTCCGCCCAGTCGCGCATCGCGGTCTCGATGTCGTCGACCACGTAGCCGATCTGGCGCACTTCCCCGAACAGCCTGCTCATCGTCCTGCGGGCCCCCTTCGTCCCGTTCCGTCGCGGCGCCCAGCGGGTGCGCCGAAGGCGCGCATCCTGCCCCCGCCGGGGCGTCCGCTCATCCGTTTCTCTACGAATAGAACATCGGTAGACACACTCCATACCAAAAAGTATGTTACGAAACCATCCTAGAACCCACGCAGAACCGATCTGGGAGTGACTCTGGATGCCCGACCTCAGCCGACGCCGCCTCCTCGCCACCGCCGCTCTGGCGGTGCCCGCAGTACTCGCGATGCCGCACGTGCGCGCGAAGGCGCGCTCCAAGTTCGTCTACAAGTACGGCAACAATCTCCCGCTCACGCATCCGCTGAACGTGCGCGCCGCCGAGGCGGCCGCCAAGATCAAGACGGAGACCGAGGGCGCGCTCGACATCCGCATCTTCCCGAACAATCAGCTCGGTGGCGACACCGACATGCTCAATCAGGTGCGTTCCGGCGCGCTCGACTTCTTCACGCCGTCGGCGCTCGTCATCGCCACGCTGGTTCCCGCCGCGCCGATCAATGCGGTCGGCTTCGCCTTCCCGAGCTACGAGCGGGTATGGGCGGCGATGGACGGCGATCTCGGCGGCTTCATCGGCGAGGAGATCGAGAAGTCCGGCCTGCACATGATGCGCAAGGTGTGGGACAACGGCTTCCGTCAGCTCACCACCTCCGGCAAGCCCGTGGTGACGCCCGACGATCTCGCCGGCATCAAAATCCGCGTGCCGGTGAGCCAGCTCTCGATCAGCCTGTTCCAGGCCCTCGGCGCCGCGCCGACCTCGATGCAGTTCTCCGAGGTGTACACCGCGCTGCAGACGAAAATCGTCGACGCCCAGGAAAATCCGCTGCCGATCATCCAGACCGCGAAGCTCTTCGAGGTCCAGAAATACGGCATGCTGACCAATCACATCTGGGACGGCTATCTGTTCGTCGCCTCCGGAAAAACCTGGTACCGGCTGCCGAAGGACATCCAGGCGATCGCCGAGAAGACGCTGAACGACTGCGGCATGGAGCAGCGCGACGACATCGCCAAGCTGAATGCCTCCGTCCAGGCCGACCTCGAGGCCAAGGGCATGGTGTTCAGCAAGCCCGACCCGGCGCCCTTCCGCGAAGCGCTCGCGAAGGCCGGTTTCTATGTTCAGTGGAGGGAGAAGTTCGGTGACGCCGCTTGGACCCGCCTCGAAAAATACGTCGGCAAGCTCGGCTGACGCGATCATGACCAGCCCGTCGGACCAGACGTCCGGCGGGCTCGCCGCCCTGAAGGCCGCCTGCGGCCGCCTCGAACGCGCGATCGCGTTCGCCACGGAAGTTCCCGGGGCGATCCTGGTGGTGGTCGAGGTGATCGTGCTGTTCACCGGCGTCGCCTTCCGCTACGGGCTGCACAGCCCGCTGGTGTGGTCGGACGAGCTCGCCTCCATCCTGTTTCTGTGGCTGTGCATGCTGGGCGCGGTGGTCGCCCAGCACAAAGGCGGCCACATGCGCCTCACTGTCGTCGCATCGCTGCTGCCGCAGCCGTGGCGCGACCGCATCGAGACGTTCTCCGCGACCGCGGTGATTCTGTTTCTCGCACTGCTGCTCGAGCCCGCCTGGGAGCACGCCGTCGATCAGATGATGATCACGACACCGGCGCTGCAGGTGCCCGATACCGTGCGCTCCGCCGCAATCCTCACCGGCCTCACGCTGATGCTGATCGTCGCGCTCCTGCAGCTCGTGCAGCGGGCGAAGCTCTTGGATCTCGCCTTCTCGGTCGGCATCGTCGTCGCCTGCGGCGTTCTCCTGCAGGTGTTTCTCCCGCAGCTCGAGGACATGGAGAACTGGAATCTCCTGGTGTTCTTCGGCTTCGGCGTGCTGGTGCTGGTGCTCGGCGGCGCGCCGATCGCCTTCGCCTTCGGACTGTCGACCGTCGTCTATCTCGAATTCATGACCTACATGCCGATGAGCATCGTGATCAGCCGCATGGACGAGGGCATGTCGACCTTCGTGCTGCTGTCGATCCCGCTGTTCGTGCTGCTCGGCCTGTTGATCGAGATGACCGGGCTCGCCGCGGTGCTGGTGAAGCTTCTCAGCTCGCTGGTCGGCCACTTCAAGGGCGGCCTCTCCTACGTGCTGATCGGCGCGATGTATCTCGTCTCCGGCATCTCCGGCTCGAAGGCCGCCGACATGGCGGCGATCGCCCCGGTGCTGCTGCCGGAGATGCAGCGGCGCGGCAAGGAGCCGGGTGAGCTGATCGGCCTTCTGTCCTCCTCCGCGGCGATGGCCGAGACCATTCCGCCGTCGATCGTGCTGATCACGGTCGGCTCGGTCACCGGCGTGTCGATCGCCGCGCTGTTCACCGGCGGCCTGTTGCCGGCGGCGGTCGGCGCGGTCGGCCTGGTGCTGGTCGCCTGGTTCCGCTCGCGGCGTGAGGACGTGTCGGAGGCCGTCAAGGCGTCGGGCAAGGAGGTGCTGAAGACGTTCGTCGCGTCGGTCCCAGCGCTCGCGCTCCTGGTGCTGATCCGCTGGGCGGTGGTGTCGGGCGTCGCGACGGCGACCGAGGTCTCCACCATCGGCGTCGTCTACACCGTGCTGGTCGGCATCCTGCTCTACCGTCACTTCCCGCTGAAGCGGGTGTGGCCGATGCTGTGCGACACGCTCGCGCTGTCGGGCGCGATCATGATCATTCTCGGCACCGCGACGGCGATGGCCTGGGCGCTCACCCAGTCCGGCTTCTCGCAGCAGCTCGCGCACGGCATGGCGCACATGCCGGGCGGGGCGACCGGCTTCGTCGCGCTGTCGATCGTGGTGTTCGCCATTCTCGGCTGCGTGCTGGAGGGTATCCCGGCGATCGTGGTGTTCGCCCCCTTGCTGTTCCCGATCGCGCACGAGCTCGGCATCGAGCCGATCCACTACGCGATCATGATGGTGCTCTCGATGAGCCTCGGCCTGTTCACGCCGCCGCTCGGCATCGGCTTCTATCAGGCCTGTGCGATCGGCCGGGTGGAGCCGGACAAGGCGATGCGGGCGATCTGGCCCTACATGGCCGCGCTCCTGATCGCCGCGATCATCGTCGCCGCGGTGCCCTGGCTCGCGACGCCGCATTTTTGAACATTTTCTGAAGGCTTCTGAAACGACGAGAGGCCCGTGCTCACCCGCACGGGCCTCTTTTTTGTTCGAGCGACGGCGTTTCCGACTGATCAGGATCGTCCAACGCACGGCGCCCGCGCTCCTTCTCCCCGCTTGCGGGGAGAGGGTCGGGGTGAGGGGCGGAGTTGTTGTTCGTGAGAAAGGCGCCCCCTCACCCGGAGTCCTCGCTCACGCTCGGACTCCGGCCTCTCCCCGTCTACGGGGAAAGGTGAACGGGGCGCCAGGATGACGTGTTTACAGCTCGGAACGCACGAGTGCGTCACGCCGCGGCGGGCGACGCCGAAAAGCCGGCGCACGCGATCGCCTCGTCGACCGACACCCGGTCGTGGATGACTGCGCGGCACGCCTTCATCACCGCGAGCGGGTCCTTCGCCTGGAAGATCGTGCGGCCGAAGAAGATGCCGGCGGCACCCCCGTCCATGATCTGTGAGACCAGCTCGACAGTTCCACGATCGGTACCGTTGTGTGGGCCGCCGGCGAGCATTACCGGAACCGGCAGCGCCGCAGTGATGCGTTTCAGCGCCGCGACCGAGCCCGGCCAGTCGGTCTTGATCACGTCGGCGCCCATCTCGACGCCGATGCGTGAATGGAAGCGCACGAACTCGCCGTCGTGGATCTCCTTCGGCAGTGCGCCGCGCGCGCCCATGGTCTCGATCACATGCACCATGCCGGCCTTGCGCGCAAAAGCATTCACCTCGGAGTTCTGCTGGAACGCGCGCGTTTCTTCGGCCGGATCGTTGTGGCCGACGAACAAATAGGTGATCACGCCCTCGGCGCCGAGCGCGACCGCATCCTCCACGCTCGCGACGAGACGGGTGAAACCGTCGGCATAAGCGAGCGGCGTGCCCTCGCGCCACATGGTCGTCTGGTCGAGCCGCAGCACCAGCGCCGGCCCGCCATTGGCGACCAGCCGCGGCCCGTACTGCAGCGCCGAGCCGAGCGGCAAAATCACCGCATCGACGCCGGCCTCCGCCATCTGATCGAGCGTCTCTTCCGGTCGCTCCATGCCGGCGCAGGCGCCGAGCTGGAGCGCGTGATCGAAGGCGATGCAGAAGCCGCGGTGCGTTCGCCGATCGACGATGCGCGAGAGACGAACCTGCTTGCCCAACACCTGCTGCATGACGTTTCTTTCCGGCTAGACGAGGTCGAAGGCGATGCCCGCCTGGCGCAAGCGCTGCGCCGCGGCGGCATCGAGATCACGACCGATGAACACGCGGGCGAACTCGGCGAGCTCGGCGAAGTGATTGAGCGCGCGGGTCTTGAACTTTGCGGCGGCGAGCAGCAGCACCGAGCGCTCGGCCGATCCCATCAGCGCGCGCTTCATCCGCACCACCTCCTGATCCTGGTGATAGAGCGAGGTGCCGATCGCCGACGAGGCCGAGAGAAACGCCAAGTCGGCCCGCAGCTTGCTCAACGACTGCTCGCACACGAGGCCGTAAAACCCCTGCAGCGTGTCGTTGTAGGTGCCGCCGGTGAGGATGAGCTGCACGTTCGCGCGCCCCCGCAGGCGATCGCATGCTGCGAGCGAGTTGGTGATCACGGTGACGTGCTCGATGTCCTCGAGCTCGTCGCAGATCGGCAGCGTGGTGGTCGAGTCGTCGATCATGATCACGTTGCCGGGCTCGATCAGCGCGCGTGCGGCCTGCGCCAAGGCCTTCTTCTCGGCCTGCCCCATCTGCAGGCGGTAGTGAAAATTGCTCTCGAACAGCAGCGAGCTTTCGGCGGTGGCGCCGCCGCGCTCCTTGCGCAGCAGACCGCGGCTCTCGAGGAAATCGAGATCGCGATGCACCGTCATGCGGCTGACGCCGAGCCGCTCGGCCAGCTCGTCGAGCTGCACCGTCTTCTCGTTCTGAACGAGCTTGACGATCTCGTGGCGGCGCTCGTCCGGGGTCATGGTCGGCTCTCTCATCGTCCTGCGAGCACGCGGCCGAAGAAATCCGGACCGCCGACCTGCCCGCCCTTCAACGACATCTCGACGCCGTCGATCGCGGCGTCAGTGGAATGAATCCGGCACAGCGGCGCGCCGGGCACCAAGGGTCCGGCGACCGCGAGCGCCTCGACACCCATCGCGTCGACGGTGTGGCTCGACGAATCGCCGCCCGCCAGCACCGCGCGCGAGACGCCGGTTTTTGCGATCAGGCAGCGCATCACACGGCCCATTGCGTTACCGAGAATGCGCGAGCTGTCGAGCGCGGTGAGGCCACGCTTCTCGAGCGCGGCGCGGGTCGGCCCGAGCCGCGGATCGGCGGGGCCTCGCGCGGAATGCAGCACCACCCCGGTGCTCTTCGACAAGGCATCGGCGAGCATTTCGGCGGTCCGCGCCTCGATCTCCTCGCCGCCCTCCACCATCGCCACCGTGTCGGCAGCGATCACGAAGAATCCGTTCGCCTCCGCCCAGGCGATCTGAGACTCGGTGATCGGCGAGCAGCTGCCGCACACCGCGACGATCTTCTCTGCCGGACCGCGCGGGGTCGGCGGTGCAACGATCGGCAGGACGCCGGCGTTCGTCAGATGATCGACCAGCGCATATTCGACACCCGACGAGCCGACCAGAAAGGCCGGCCCACGCGCGGCGTGCGCGGCGATCAGCGCACCGGTCGCGCGCGTGGTCGCGGCGTCGAACGTATCGAGAATCACGAGGTCGTTGTCGGCGAGCACCGCCTGCAACGCCGCGTCGGCATCGGGCGCGAGCATGCGGCGGAAATCGAAGCCGGCGATCCTTCGTTGCGGCGCCTGCTCCGCAAGATGGAGCCGCAGATCGGCCTCGCGCATCGGCGTCACCGGATGCTTGCTCATCGTCGGGTGGCGATCGATGCGGAAGATCTCGTGGGTGTCGCCGACGCTGCCGGCCGCGAACAGATTGGCGAAGACGACGAAGCGCTGATGCCGCACCACGCCGACCACGACCAGCACTTTTCCGCCGAACACGGCTTGGCCGATCTCGGCGGCGCGGCCGATATTGCCCACCTCCGGCGCGGAGTCGAACGTGGAGCAGGTCTTGTAGTGACAGAGCGGCGCGAGCGCCCGCAGCTTCGCGAAAACCTGCGGCAGATGCGCGTCCATCCAGTCCGGCGAACGGCTGCGGCTGGTGCCGGCGACGCCGACCGCGCGCAGGTTCGGCCAGCGCGTCGCGAGGTCGTCCGGGCTCGGCGGCTCGAGAAACAGCATCGCCGGCACGCCGGCCGTCGCGAGGGCCTCGAGCGAGTCGGTCGAGCCGGTGAAGTCGTCGCCGTAGAAGCTCAGGAGCGGGCCGGAGCCGCCCGGGCGGAAAGCCATTCTCGATCCTCGCGGGCCGCCGGCCGACATGGGCGGCGGACTGTATCGCGGCCGCTCGACGTTTCGGATTGCGCTATCGGACGACCCGGTTCGTACCATAAAACATGAGTGGTTCTAACGCAATTCATGTGATATCGGGGGTGACACGGACGGCGGAGGCGCGTTTCGAGCCGCGCGACCCGCCGCGCACCCTCGACACGCGAAGACGCCAGCGAATACGTCACATGAAGACCATTGGCATGAACACCATCGGACTGACCATGGGGGATCCGGCCGGCATCGGCCCGGAGGTGATCTGCAAGGCGCTCGGCGCGCTGCCGGCCGACGAGCGCAAGGCGACCGTGGTGATCGGCGACCCGTTGTTCATGGAGCGCGCCCGCGGACTCGTCCGCGCGAATTTTTCGTTCGTGCCGTACGGAGACACCGTGCCGGAGGGCGCCGTGCCGCTGCTCGCGATCGACGCGCCGAACCGCGATGCCATCGTGCCCGGAAAGCTCTCGGCGGATGCCGGAGAGGCCGGCTGCCGCTGCGTGAAGAAGGCGGTGGAGATGGCGCTCGCCGGCGAGATCGACGTGATCTGCACCGCCTCGCTCAACAAGACCGCGGTGCGGATGGCGGGCTATGATCTCAACGGCCACGCGGGCCTGCTCGCGCTCTACACCGGCGTGAAGAAGAACTATGCCGTGCTCGCCTGCCCCCAATTCGCGGTGATCCACGTCTCCACCCACGTCTCGCTCGCGCAGGCGGTGGAGCTGTGCCGCACCGAGCGCATCCTCGAGACGATCCGCGTCGCGCAGCGCCACGTGCTCACCACCGGCGTGGCCAAGCCGCGGGTGGCGATCGCGGGCCTCAACCCGCATGCCGGCGAGGGCGGGCTCTACGGCACCGAGGACGACGACTTCGTGGCGCCGGCGGTGGCGGCCGCGCGGGCCGAGGGCATCGACGCGCACGGGCCGATCCCCGGCGACGTGGTGTTTCAGCAGGCGATCGACGGCAAATTCGAGATCGTGGTGGCGCAGTTCCACGACCAGGGGCACATCGCGGCCAAGCTGGTCGGCGGCCACGACACCGTGAACATCACCGCCGGCCTGCCGATCCTGCGCACCTCGGTCGATCACGGCACGGCGTTCGACATCGCCTGGAAGGGCGTCGCCGATCCGTCCAACATGAAGGCGGCGATCGCCATGGCCCGCCGGATGAAGCCGGTGGCCGGCTGAGACTGAGGCCGCACGCGGTGGCGGCGCTACGAACAAACCGCGAATCCGCTACACTCCGTTTCGATTCGCGCGAGGCGCCAGCGCCTCCGCCGCACCGGAACGGACAACGTCATGCGTCTCGTCCACACCGCCGACTGGCAGATCGGCAAGCCGTTTCTCCGCTTCGGCGACAAGGCCGAGGCGCTGCGCGCGGCGCGGCTCGACGCGATCGAGGCGATCGGCAGGCTCGCGGTCGCCGAGGGCGCGGGGCACGTGCTGGTCGCCGGCGACGTCTACGACAGCGAGACGCCGTCGAACGTCACGCTGCGCGCGCCGATCGAGCGCATGCGCGGCTTTCCGGGCGTCACCTGGCATCTGCTGCCGGGCAATCACGATCCCCATCGCCCGGCCGGCATCTGGGAGCGGTTCTCCGCGCTCGGCCCGCCCGCCAATATTCTCGTGCATCTCACCGCCGAGCCGGTCGATCTCGGGCCGGAGGCGGTGCTGCTCACCGCCCCGCTGACCAGCAAGGCCGAGACGCGCGACCTCACCGCCCGCTTCGACGACACCGAGACGCCAGCCGGAAAAATCCGGGTCGGCCTCGCGCACGGCGCGGTCACCCGCTTCGGCGTAAAGGGCGACGAGGGCGAGGCCGGCAACCAGATCGATCCCACCCGCGCGGAGCGTGCGAACCTCGATTATCTGGCGCTCGGCGACTGGCACCGCACCTGCGAGATCGGCGCTAAGACGTGGTATTCGGGAACGCCCGAGCCCGACCGGTTCGACAGCCAGACGGTCGGCACCGCGCTTCTGGTCGACATCCCGCAGGCGGGCGCCGCGCCGACCGTGACGCCACGCACCGTCGGCACCTATCGCTGGGCGAGCGAAAGCGTCGAGATCGGCGAGGCCGAGGCATTGGCGGCGCACGAGGCGGCGCTGCGCCAAACGCACGACCCGCTGTCGCGGCTGGTGCTGAAGTTTTGCGTGCGCGGCGCGCTGTCGATGGTCGGCCGGCAAGCGCTCGCGGAGTGGCTGGAGCGACTGGAGGCCGCCGTCTTTTACCTGGCCGCCGACCTCGCGGTGCGGGTGCGGCCGGAGGCGAACGACCTCGAGGCGATCGATTTCGACGGCGTGCTGCGGCGGGTGGCGGAGACGCTGAAGGCGCGGGCCGCCGACGAGACGCTGACGCTCGACGAGCGGACGATCGCCGAGGACGCGCTGATGGCGCTCTATCTCGAGGCGACCGCATGAGGACGACACCGTGAGGACCGCGCCATGATCATCACCCGCCTCGCGGTCGAGGGCGTCGGCCGGTTCCGCAGTCGCCACGTCGTGCAAGGGCTCGGGCCCGGCCTCAACCTCCTGTGCGCGCCGAACGAGGCCGGCAAGTCGACGCTGTTCCGCGCGCTGCAGGCCGCCCTGTTCGCCCGCCACGGCAGCAAGACCGAGGAGCTGCGCCGCCTCGGCTGCCTCGATGCCGAGGTGCCGGCCTCGATCGAGGTCGGGTTCCGGCGCGGCGAGGCCGAGTATCTGGTGCGCAAGTCGTTCCTGCGCGGCACGGGCGCAAAACTGTCGCGGGACGGCAGCGTGGTGGCGGAAGGCCGCGCGGCGGACGAGAAGATCTGGGAGCTGCTCGACCTCGCACCCGGCGCGTCGATCGCCGAGCCGTCCACCTTCGGCCTCTTGTGGGTGCCGCAGGCGAAGTCTTTCGATGCGTACGAGCCGAGTCCGGAGGCCAAAGCCTTGCTCGGCCGGGTGATCGAGGCAGAGGTCGGCCAGGTGCTCGGCGGCGAGCGCGGCGAGCGGGTCTTGCGCAGCGTCTGCGAAAGGCTCGCGCGCGAGGCGACGGCGACCGGCCAGCCGAAGGCCGGCGGCCCGTGGCGCACGGCGATCGAGCGGCGCGACGCCGCGAAGGCGGAGCTCGCCGCGCTGCAAGCCACCATGGCGACCCTCGAGGCCGACCGCGCCGCGCTCGCCGGCCTTTTGCGCCAGCGCGAGGCACTGTCCGACACGTCTGCGCTCGCGGCGATGCGGGCCGACCTCGCCACCGCGGCGGCCGAGCGCGACGCCGCCGCGCGCGCCGACCATGCCGCCCAGCAGGCCGAGACCGAGCAGGCCCAGCGCGAGCTGACCGCCGAGCGTGCCCGCAAGCGCCACGAAGAGCTGGTCGGGCTCGACCAGCGCATCGCCAGGCGCCGCGAGCAGATCGCCGCGCTCGACCGGCAACTCGCCGAGCAGACGAACGTGCTGGACGCGCAGGCCACGGTTCTGTCGACCAAAGAGCAGGCGCTCGCCAATCTCGCGGCCAAGCTCTCGGAGGCCGAGCGAGCGGCGGACCGGGCGCGCCGGCGCGAGGCGTCGGCGCGCGACGCCGAGCACGTCGAGGAACTCTCGGTGCGGCTCACGAAGGCGAGGCGCCTGCGCGACGACATCGCCCGGGTGAAGCAGGCGATCGAGCGCACGACCGTCCCGATGGAGGCGGTGAAGGCGATCGAGACGGCGCGGCGGGCGCTGGAGGCGGCGGAAGCGCGGCGCGAGGCGAAGGCGCCGCGGGTGATCGTGCGGCCCCGCCCGGCGGGTGCGGGAAAAATCCTCTGCGACGGCGCGCCGGTGACGGAGGGCCGCGAGGTCGCGGCGACGGCGCCGCTTCTCATCACGGTCGCCGATCTCGCCGAGATCGAGATAAAACCCGCCGCCTCGCCGGACGACGACGCGGCGGTCGAGATCGCGCGCGAAAATCTCGCGAAGGCGCTGCGGACCGCGGGGGTCGCCTCGCTCGCCGAGGCGCAGGAGTGCCGCGCAAAAGCCGCCGACCTCGAGGCGGAGCGGCGCGGGCTTCTGGCCGAGCTTTCCGCCACCGCGCCAGCGGTCGGCAAGGAGGACGGCATCGCCGCGCTCGAGCGACAGCTCGCCACCGCAAAAGCCGCGCTCGACGCCCTCACCGCCGACACGGACCGTGCTCCGGACCACGCCTCCGGCGACACGCCGGGCGAGACGAAAAAAATCGCCCTGCCCGACCGCGAGACGCTGGCGCGCGAGCGGATCGCCGCCGAGGCGGCCTGCGACCTCGCCCGCCACGCGCACCGCACCGCCCAGGAGATGGTCTCGACCGCCCGCGAGCAGGTCGCCGCGACCCGGTTCATGTGCAAGGGCACAGAGGCCCAGATCGCCGAAGCGAACCGCGCGCTCAGGGACGGCCTCGTCCTTTGCCCGGACGCGGAGCGTGCCGACCGGCTGACCGCGCTCGCCGCCGCAGCCGGCGAGGCCCGCGTTTTGTTCGAGGCCGCCCGCGAAAAAGCGGCGGCGCTCCGCGCAGCGGTGCCGACGGCAGAGGTGCGCGCCGCCACCGAGGCGCGGGTGAAGCGGCTGACCGGCGCGATCGAGACCAATGAGCGCCGGCTCGGCGAGGTCGAGCGGGACATCGCGGCGCTACAGGGACGCATCGCCACCCGCGGCGGCGAAGGCTTGGGCGAGCGCGAGGCGGAGGCGGTCGACGCGCTGGCGCTCGCCGAAAGCGAGCTCGCCCGCACCGACCGGCGGGTCGCCGCGCTGAAGCTGTTGAAGACCACCATCGAGGAGAGCCGGCAGGCAGCCGCCGACCAGTTTCTCGCGCCCGTCAAGACCGCGATGCGGCCCTATCTGCACGCGCTGTTCCCCGGCGCCGACGCCGCGCTCGATCCCCGCTTCGGCATCGACGGCATCTCGCGCGGCGCTGCCGCCGCAATCGAGCCGTTCGTCTCGCTGTCGGACGGCACCCGCGAGCAGGTCGCGATCATCGTGCGGCTGGCCCTCGGCCGCCTGCTCGCCGAGCGCGGAAACCCGGTGCCGGTGGTGCTCGACGATGCGCTGGTCTTCTCCGACGACGACCGCATCGAGCGGATGTTCGACGTGCTCACCCGCGCCGCCGAGAAGCAGCAGGTGATCGTGCTGACCTGCCGCAGTCGCGCCTTTCTCACCTGCGGCGGCCGGCCGCTCTCGATCGTTCCCGAGGATCTTTCGTCCGGCTAGCCGGCGGCACGTCGTGCCGTCACGCAACAGTCACGGCAGTTGCATCGGCGCGCCACAGGAATCGACGACTGGTGGTAGGATCGCCGTGTCCGCTGCAACGGGCCGCGGATGCCGATCCGGAAACTCCCGTCCATGCCGTCGCTGCAGGCCGTCCCCGACTTCTGGCACCCCGCCGCCGCGCGGGAGCTGCTGCGCTGGCCGCTGCCCTATCGCGGATTTGCCGACCGCTGCCTGTTGCGGGCGATCGCGCTCGCCGGCCGCGGCCGGGTGCTCGGCATCGGCGGGCTGCAAAACATCCGCGCCGGCTACGACCCGTTCATCCTGGCGCTCAACCATTCGACCCGCACCGAGGCGGTGCTGGTGCCGGCGCTCCTGATGCTGCACCGGGGCGGCCGGATGATCCATTTCATGGCCGACTGGAATTTCAGCCTGATCCCCGGCGTCGGCTTCGTCTATCGCCGGGCGCAAATCCTCACGGTCACCGCAAAGCCCGCCAAGCCTGCGTTCCTGAACCGGCTGCGCCCGCTCTATCGCGGCCCGGTGCCGGTGCTCGACGTCGCCCGCGACTGCCTCGCCCGCGGCCGTGCGGTCGGCGTGTTTCCCGAAGGCACGGTGAACCGCGACCCGCACCGCCTGCTCGCCGGCCGGCGCAGCGCCGCCCTGCTCTCGCTCGAGACCGGCGCGCCGGTGGTGCCGGTCGGCATCCGCTTCCCCACCGTCGTCGACCGGCAAATCCGCGACCGCGACCCGATGGAGGTTTTGATCGGCGCGCCGCTGGTGCCGCCGCGCACCACCGACCGGGTGTCGCCTGCCGCCGTCAAGGCGTGGCACGCGGTGGTGATGGGCGAAATCGCCCGGCTGTCCGGCAAGCGCTGGCCGCCGGCCGATTGTTCGCCCGACGACTCGTTGCCCCGCGCCTCGTCGCCCGACGAGGCGAGCCCGAAACCATCCCCGTACGCTCCGTGTCCCCAGGGAGGATCCCGATGCGACTGGACGAGCGCGTGAGCGCCGAGCGCGTGATCGACGAGGACGGCCGCCGCCGCGCCATCGCGGTGCTCGGCGCCACCTATCAGCGCGAGAAGCGCTGGGTCGCCGACCCCGAGGCCCAGTTCCCCGAAAGCGACCTCGCCCGCACCGACCTGTCGTGGTTCCTGGTCGAGGTGAAGAGCCGGCCGATGGGCGTGCGGGTGCGGCCCGCCGGCGTGGTGCGCGTGCTCTACGATCCGCCGCTCGCGGCCTACGCCTCGTACGGGCTCGCGCCGATCGATCCCTCGCTCGACATCGCGGCGATGATCGCGGCGAGCCGGATCGCCGAGATCGGCCGCTTCGCCGTGGTGCCGCGCTATCGCCGCCGGCTGATGGTCGCCGCCGCGCTGATGCGCGCCGCCGCCGCCGAGACGGTCGAGCGCGGCTACACCCACTACGTCACCGACGTGTTCGAGAACGACCCGCACAGCCCGTACGGCTTCCACACCCGCGTGATGGGTTTTTTGCCGATCGCCACCCACGAGGTCGGCGAGCTGCACCACCAGGGCCGCCGCATCACCATGGTGCTCGACCTCAAGGCCGCCTATCAGCGCCTGCGGGCGCGCGGCAACTGGATGTTCCGCTATCTCACCGGCCAGTGGCCGGAGGCGCTTCACCGCCGCCTGGTGGCGTGATTTTTTCGCACCGACCGCCGGCGGCCCGAGCGCCGGCCGGGCCGCGCGGTGCGGCACGGCGCAGTGAAAAAAATCACTCCTCGACGCCGACCGCGTCGGGGGTTTGCCAGGCGAGCCGCTGGCCGCCGTCGACCGCGATGGTCTCGCCCGTCACGCTGCGGGCTTTGGCCAGATAGAGCACCGCATCGGCGATCTCCTCCGGCGACGGCCCGCGGGCGAGCGGCACCGCCTTGACCTGCCGGGCGAAGGCATCGGCCCCCTGGCGCGGCCCCGGAAGCGTCGGGCCGGGCGCCACCGCGTTGACCCGCACGGCGGGGGCGAGCGCCTGGGCGAGCGTCGTCGTGGCCATGTGCAGCGCGCTCTTGCTCAGGCCGTAGGAGAGGAATTTGGGCGTCGGCTTGTAGACCCGCTGGTCGAGCAGATTGACGATCGACGGATCGGCCCCCTCGCCCGCCGGCGCCTGCGCGGCAAAGGCCTCGGCGAGAAACACCGGTGCCCGCAGGTTCACCGCCATGTGGCGGTCGAACACGGTGCGGTCGAGCCGGCCGATCTCGTCGGGCTCGAACTCGGACGCGTTGTTGACCAGGAGCGTCAGCGGCCCGACCGCCGCCACCGCCGCCGGCACCAGCCGCTCGACCGCCGCGTGGTCGGCGAGATCGGCGACCACCGTCTCGGCCCGGCCGCCCGCTGCGACGATCTCCGCGCACAGCGCGTCCGCCTGCTCGCGCGAGGCGCGCGCATGCACGGCCACGGCAAAGCCTGCGCGTGCAAGAGCGCCGACGATCGCCCGGCCGATCCGTTGGGCGCCACCGGTGACCAGCGCGGCCGGCGCCGCGACGACAGCTTGGTTCGACATCTGGGCCGCTCGTGAGAGATCGCGGGAAGGAGACGGCGGGCGCGGGCACCGCGCTACGGCACCATGGCGGCTTCGCGGGCCGCCGGCAACACCCTGCCCCGGCAACCGATCGCCAGCGGACACCACGGTGCGTAAACACCGGCGCCCTGCCCCATTCGTAAACATCCGCGGCGCGGGCGGCCGAGCGTTAACGACCCCTTATCCTTGACGTCCGGTCACTGCCGACCCGCCCCGGGCAGGTAAGGAAAGGTTTACTCGAATGCGGGGATAACCGGAAACACGAAATTATCCATTTTTCGCCTTTCGCCAGTCCTGCGGGCATCACGATCGTGGACGACAAGCATCGGCGCTGTCGTCGCGATCCCCGGGGGACGGTGGACGGATCGAGGCGTGCAGAGGGGAGCCGACAATGAAGAAGACGACGCTCGCGGGATGGATCGCGGCAACGGCGGCGATGGTCGCCACGGCCCCGACGAGCACCGTGCTCGGCGCCGATCTCGGCTATGGCGGCTACCGCGGCTATCCGCCGGCGTCCGCGGCGCCTCCCTACGCGGTGCCGATGAACTGGACCGGCCCCTATGCCGGCATCAATCTCGGCTATCGCTGGGGCTCGTCGGCGCTCACCACCGATCCGAGCGGTTTCGCCGGCGGCCTGCAGGGCGGCTACAACTATCAGAGCGGCCAGTTCGTCATCGGCCTCGAGACCGACATCCAGCTCTCCAACGCCGACGACACCTTCGCGGCCTACAAGTTCTCGAATCCGTGGTTCGGCACGCTGCGTGGCCGGGTCGGCTGGGCGATGAACAACATCCTGCTCTACGGCACCGGTGGCTTCGCCTATGGCGGGCTCGATCTCGACGCCTTCGGCATGTCGGAGAGCAAGACGCTGACCGGCTGGGCGTTGGGCGGCGGCATCGAGGTGGCGCTCGCGCCGCAATGGAGCGCGCGCGCGGAATACCTCTACACCGACCTCGGCGAGAAGAACTACGCGCTGGCCGGCGTCGATGCCGGGCTCGAGTCGAGCATCATCCGCTTCGGCCTGAACTACCGGTTCTGATCGCGCTCGGCCGATCGAGGCCCGAGACCAACGAGCCGCCGGCGACCCCGGCGGCTTTTTTTTCGTCTTCGCCTCGCGTTCGGATGTCGGTGCGGCACGATGGCGGGTGCCCTCCTCCGGCACCGACGAACTGATCACGTGCCGCGGATTTCGCCGCATGTCGGCGCGCCGACCGATGGGCCGAGCGATATGACGAAGACGCGCGCCCTGTCATCATTCCTATAAGACATTCGGGCTATTGAATGTGCGGTAGCGACCCTTGCCGCCGATCGTTCGGCAGACGTTTGCTCCGGTACGACGCGCCGGGGCGACGACCAGGACACGACGCCGGGTACGGCGACGGGGGATGCCACGAGGGCACCGCAGCAGCACCGCGTGGGCAGCGCCACGTGACGACACCGGAGCGGCAACACCGAGTGCCGCCAGGAGCGCCCGAAGGTCTGCCCGAAGCTGTGCCGGCGTCGACGCGAGCGTCGACGCGCAAGTCGATACGGGGCGCCGCGCAACGCGCCGCCGGAGGCGAGCACCGAACGACGAACACCGAACGACGAGCACCGTGCGTCCACCCCGCGGCGAGCGGCGTGAACGTCCGGACGTCACGACGGATTTTTCGCTGGAACGGCGGCGTCTCGACCGGGGCTCTCACCAATGTGGGCGCACCGGCCGCCCCATTCGCCGCAGGTCGCGCCTCACGGATCGCGCATCACACCCTCCTGCCGGTGCCGGGCGAAAACTGCCGCGGCATCGACGCGCCCTCCCGAAAACTCACGAGACGATCAGATTGACCGCCTTGGGGCCTTTGCCCTTCTTGTCCGGCTCGACATCGAAACTGATGCGTTGGCCTTCGTTGAGCGACTTCAACCCGGCCCGCTCGACCGCCGTGATGTGCACGAACACGTCCCGTCCGCCGTCGTCCGGCTTGATGAACCCGTAACCGCGCTCGCTGTTGAAGAACTTGACCGTACCCGCCATTGCCATCGGGACACTCCTATCCCATGCTGCTCGTCGTCGGCCCTCGTGGCGCGACGTGGCTTCGCAGTCCCCTCCCCGAGACCGTGTTCACCCGACCAACTCCCCCGAGATCGCCGGCCGCGCGCGATGCGCGTTCGTGTCCCGCGGTCGCGCCGAGCGGAGAGCGCGAAAGCCCTTATAACGTTAACATAAAGGTTGCGGGCCAGAAAGAGGAAGCACGGTGCGTTGCATCCCTCGCGTCAGTCTTTTGCGATCCAGTCGAGACGCGCCGCCGCACCGGGGCCGCGCGCGAGCAGCGGAACGAGCCAGTCGAGCAGCGGCGTAAGCTCGTCGGCGAGCCGCCACGGCGGATTGATCAGCACGAGGCCGGAGGTCGTGAGTCCGTCCGCTTCGCCGCCGACCGAGATCTCCAATCTCATCACCTTCGGAATGCAGGCATCGGCGAGCGTTTGCAGAAACGCCTCGCTCTCACGGCGATTTTTCACCGGGTGCCAGATCATGTAGACGCCGCTCGGCCATTTGCGAACCGCTCCCGCGACGGCCTTCGACAGCCGGGCAAACTCGTCGGGCTTCTCGAACGGCGGATCGATCAGCACCAGGCCACGCCGCTCCTTCGGCGGCAGATAGGCCTTGAGCGCCAGCCAGCCGTCGATCGCGATGCGCTTGGCCCGTGCGTCACGCCCGAGCGCACGGGCGAGCGCGCCGGCGGCGCCCGGCTCGAGCTCGCAGGCGACGAGACGATCCTGCGGCCGCATCAGACGAGCCGCGATCAGCGGTGATCCGGGATAACGAGACGGAATGCCGTTCTGCGATCCGCCCCCACCGCACGCCGCCAGCGCATCGAGATAAGGTGCGAGCAGCGCGGCAATGGTCTGCGGCATGTCTTTCACGGCGAGCACGCGGCCGATGCCGTCGCGCCATTCGCCGGTGCGGCTCGCCTCGGGGCCGGCGAGATCGTAGAGGCCGGCGCCGGCGTGGGTGTCGAGCACGCGAAACGCCGCCGGCTTCTCGGCGAGATGCATCAGCACGCGGGCGAGCACCGCGTGCTTGAGAACGTCGGCGAAATTGCCGGCGTGAAAGGCGTGGCGATAGTTCATCTGCGAAACGGTCTTCGTCTGCTCGGGCGTGGATCTTCTCGGAGGCGTGGATCGGTCCGCCGCCGCCCCCGGCGGGTTCCGGGCGGCACGACGACGGCCGGTGGACGGCGGCGCCTCTCATCGCACGGCAAACGTTTGCTGCCCACCGCATCGGCGCCGCGTTTTTTTTCGCACGAGACGTCGTGACGCCGCCTCGGGACGAGCCGCTCACCCGTGATGCCGGCCGGCCGCCCGGCGCGCGCCGGGGGGGGTCGACCGGGCGACGCGATTGTTCTTGTAATGTTCTGCACGCTGCGGTACGCTTCCCAAATACCGTCACAGGAGCCGATCGGCGCGGAACGTCGCGCGAGGGTGGTGGTCGATCGGTGGTCGGGGGGCGCGAGATGTTTTTCGAGCGTGGGGGAATCTTCGAGCGCGCGGGGACGCTGCTCGCTCTCTGTCTTCTTCTGGTGCCGGTGCTGGTCGGCGCGCCGGCGGCGGCGCAGGACCGCCGGCAAAACACGCCCGGCGCGTTCGACTTCTACGTCCTCGCGCTGTCGTGGTCGCCGTCCTGGTGCGCCGGCGCGGCCGAGCGGCCGAAGCGCAAGCGACCCGACCCGCAATGCGGCGAGCGGCCCTACGCCTTCGTGGTGCACGGCCTGTGGCCGCAATACGAGCGCGGCTTTCCGGAATATTGCCAGGTGCCGGCGCCAAGGCTCGACCGGTCGCTGGTGTCGTCGATGCTCGACCTGATGCCGAGCCCGCGGCTCGTCTTCCACGAATGGAACCGCCACGGCGTGTGCTCCGGCCTGCCGCCGCGCGGCTATTTCGAGGCGGTGCGCAAGGCGCGCGCGGTGGTGAAGATCCCGGAGGCGTTCATCGAGCCGGAGACGACGCTGACGGTCGCCCCCGACGAGGTCGAGGCCGCCTTCGTCGCCGCCAATCCGGGGCTCGAGCGCACCGGCATCGCCGTCGGCTGCAGCCGCAATCGCCTGAGCGAGGTGCGCATCTGCCTCGGCCGCGATTTCGGCTTCCGGCCGTGTCCCGAGGTCGACCGGCGCAGCTGCCGGCGCAAGCAGCTGGCGATGCCGCCGGTGCGCGGCGCCGATCTCTCGCCGACCGACCCGAGCGCGCCGCGGCGCCCGGCCACCGCCCCGACACCGACGACGCTCCCTGCCGCGCCGCCACCGGTGACCGGCCCGACGACGGCCCCGGCCGCCGCGATGCCGGTTCCGCCGGCGGCACCGGCCTCGGCGACGCCCGCCGCCCCGCAGCCGCCCGCCACGGCGACGACATCGCAACCCGATCCGCCGACGCCGCCGGCCACGGCACAGCCGTCCGCCGCCCCGACCCCGCCGTCACCCGCCGAGCCCGATCCGGCGTCGGCACCCGATCCGGCCGACGACGGTCGGGCCGACGAAGGACAAGAGGAGGATTGAGGAGAAGACCGACGGGAAGGACCGACGGGAAGCACCGACGGACACGGGCCGTCGAAAAGGGCCGACGCGGGAATGATCGCGTGGCGAGGCGCGGTGAAGCGCGCGAGGCGAGGTGGAGCGCGCAAGGCGTCGCTCCGAGCGTCGGCGCCGCCGTTCGGACGGAGGAGGCGTCCCGACACGCCGCGCCGTCATGTGGCGGCGGCGGGGGCCGTCCTGACGACACGTCGTCGGAACGGCCCGCGAGGATCGACCTGTCGCGGTGTGCCGTCTCACGGGAAGGCGAACTTCACCGCGAACAGGAGCGCCAGCACGATCACCGTCGGGGTCGCCTCGCGGAACTTTCCGGCGATGATCTTTGCCAGCGCATAGGTGATGAAGCCGAGGCCGATGCCGGTGGCGATCGAGTAGGTGAGCGGCATCGCCACCGCCGCCACCACCGCCGGCGCGTACTCGGTGACGTCGTCCCAGGAGATCTCGGCGAGGCCGCGGGTCATCAGGCAGGCGACGTAGAGGAGCGCGGCCGCCGAGGCATAGGCCGGCACCATGCCGGCGAGCGGGGCGAAGAACAGCGCGAGGAGAAACAGCACCGACACCACCGCCGCGGTGAGGCCGGTGCGGCCGCCGGCCGCGACCCCGGACGCGCTCTCGATGTAGCTGGTGGTGGTCGAGGTGCCGATCAGCGAGCCGAACATCGCGGCGAACGAGTCGGAGATCAGCGCGTGCTTCATGCGCGGCAGCTTGCCCTCCTCGTCGAGCAGCCCGGCGCGGTGCGTCACCCCGATCAGCGTGCCGGCATTGTCGAACACGTCGATGAACAGGATGCTGAACACCACGATCAGGAAGGTCGACTCGTGGATCGCCGAGAAGTCGAGCTGCAGGAAGGTCGGCGCGAGCGAGGGCGGCGCCGAGACGACGCCGCCGAAGGTCGCGAGCCCGAGCGGCAGGCCGATCAGCGTGACGGCGAGCATGCCGAGCAGCGTCGCGCCGAGAATGTTGCGGAAGTTCAGCGCGGCGATCAGCACGAAGCCGAGAATGCAGAGCATGGCGGCGGGCTGGCGCAGGTCGCCGAGCGTCACCAGCGTCACCGGATGGGCGACCACGATCTTGGCCTGCTCGAGCGCGATGATGCCGAGAAACAATCCGACGCCGGCCGAGATCGCGAGCTTGAGATTGTGCGGGATCGCGTTGATGACGAACTCGCGCAGCCGAAACACCGAGAGCAGGAAGAACAGCACGCCCGAGCAGAACACCGCGGCGAGCCCCTGCTGCCACGAATATTTGTAGGTGAGCACGACGGTGAAGGCGAAGAAGGCGTTGAGCCCCATGCCGGGCGCCAGCGCGATCGGATAATTGGCGTAGAGCGCCATCACCATGGTGCTCACCGAGGCGGCGAGGCAGGTGGCGACGAACACCGCGCCCTTGTCCATGCCGGCATTGCCGAGGATCGTCGGGTTGACGATCACGATATAGACCATGGTGAGGAAGGTGGTGAAGCCGGCGACCACCTCGGTGCGCACCGTGGTGCCGCTCGCCGTCAGCCCGAACCAGCGATCGAGAAACGAGCCGGCTTTCGGCGCGGCGGTATCGGTCATGGTGCTCCCCTCCCCGTGGTTCCCCGTGCGGCGCGCTCGGCGCGGCGGCGGGCACGATGCGCGCACGCAGCGCTCCGGTCCATCCGCCGTGCAAGTCGCGCGCCACATTTCTGTGGAACAATGGCGATCGCGCCACGTTGAACGACGGCTGCGCGGTCCGGTCGGCCGCGTCCCCGCGGGGCATTCGGACGTGCGTCACCCGAGCACGGTCCGAGCTTTCACCACATCGCCCGCGTGTCCGGTCCGTCGCCCGATCCGGCCGCTCGTCCGGGGCACGGTCGCCAGTACTTTCCGGGGTTCCACGTGATGGACTTCGATCCGGTCGTTCTCGCGCGCATCCAATTCGCCTTCACCATCACGTTCCACATCATCTTTCCGAGCTTCACCATCGGCCTGTCGGCCTGGATCGCCACGCTCCTGGTGGTCGGCCAACGCACCGGCGATCCCCGCTATCCGCGCCTCGCCCAGTTCTGGACGAAGATCTTCGCGGTGTCGTTCGCGCTCGGCGTGGTGTCCGGCATCGTGCTCTCCTATCAGTTCGGCACCAATTGGAGCCGCTTCTCGGTGGTGGTCGGCAACGTGCTCGGCCCGCTGCTCGGCTACGAGGTGCTCACCGCGTTCTTTCTCGAGGCGTCGTTCCTCGGCATCATGCTGTTCGGCCTCGGCCGCGTGCCGCGCACGCTGCACACCGCCTCGGCGGTGATCGTCGCGATCGGCACCGCCATCTCGGCGTTCTGGATTCTCTCCGCCAACAGCTGGATGCAGACGCCGACCGGCCACGTGATGATCGACGGCATCGCCCACCCGCAGGACTGGTGGGCGATCGTCTTCAATCCGAGCTTTCCCTATCGCCTCGCCCACATGCTGGCGGCCGCCTATCTCACCACCGCCTTCGTCGTGCTCGCGGTCGGCGCCCGCTGGATCCTGGCCGATCGCCACGGCGAGGAGGCACGGCTGATGGTGAAGATGGCGGTCGGCATGATCGCCGTGCTCGCCCCCTTGCAGCTCTTCATCGGCGATCAGCACGGGCTGAACACGCTCGAGCACCAGCCGACCAAGGTCGCCGCGATGGAGGCGCACTGGGAGCGTGGCCCGGCCGACTTCCACATTTTTGCCTGGCCCGACCAGAAGGCCGAGACCAACCGCTTCGCGATCTCGATCCCGCGGGCCGGCTCGATGATCCTCACCCATTCGTGGGACGGCGTGGTGCCCGGCCTGAAGGACGTGCCACCGGAAGATCGCCCGCCGGTGCCGAACGTGTTCTTCGCCTTCCGCATCATGCTGGCGATCGGCTTCGCGATGATCTTTCTCGGGCTCGCCGGCGCGGTGCTGTGGTGGCGCGGCGGGCTGTTCACCACCGGCTGGTTCCTGAAGACGGTGTCCTACACGTGGTGGTTCGGCTTCGTCGCGGTGATCGCCGGCTGGATCGTCGCCGAGAGCGGCCGCCAGCCATGGATCGCCACCGGCATTCTGCGCACCGCCGACGCCGCCTCGCCGGTGCCGGGCGGCAGCGTCGCCGCCACCCTCGCGCTGTTCGTGCTGGTCTATGGCGTGGTGTTCTCGATGGGCATCTACTTCATCAACCGGCTGCTCGCGAAAGGCCTCGCCGGGCCGTCGGGCGAGCCGCCGCGCAGCGGCACGCCGCTGCGCCCGCAGTCGGCCGCCCGCGAGGCGGGCCGCGAGTTCCTCGGGTCCTGATCGGAGACGATGCGCCATGGAGATCGATCTCGCGATCGTCTGGGCCGGCGTGCTCGGCACCGCCGTCGCCCTCTATGTGGTGATGGACGGGTTCGACCTCGGCATCGGCATTCTCTTCCCGTTCGCCGAGAACGAGCGGCAGCGCGACCAGATGATGGCCTCCGTCGCCCCGTTCTGGGACGGCAACGAGACCTGGCTGGTGCTCGGCGGCGGCGGCCTGCTGGTCGCCTTTCCGCTCGCCTATTCGGTGGTGATGCCGGCGCTCTATCTGCCGGTGATTGCCATGCTGCTGGCGCTGGTGCTGCGCGGCGTCGCCTTCGAGTTCCGCGCGCCGCACGCCGGCGCCACCGCCGCCTGGAGCGTCGCCTTCTTCGGCGGCTCGCTGCTCGCCGCATTCTTCCAGGGCGTCATTCTCGGCGGCTACATCCAGGGCATCACGGTGGCCGACCGCGCCTTCGCCGGCGGCCCGTTCGACTGGGCGACGCCGTTCGCGGCGCTGTGCGGCCTCGGGGTGGTGACCGGCTATGCGCTGCTCGGCGCCACCTGGCTGATCATGAAGACCGAGGGGCCGGTCGCCGAGCGGGCGCGCCGGCAGGCCCGCGGCCTCCTGATCGCGGTGATGGGCCTGATGGCGGCGGTGAGCCTGTGGACGCCGCTCGCCTTCCCGCGCATCTTCGAGCGGTGGTTCACCGCGCCGAACATCTACGTCCTGTGGATCGTGCCGGTGGTCACCGCGGCGCTGGCGATCACCGTGTGGCGCACCACCGAGCGGCACGACCAGGTGCCCTTCGTCGGCACCATCGGGCTCTTCCTGCTCGGCTATCTGGGGCTTGCGATCTCGACCTATCCTTACGTGGTGCCGCCCTCGCTCACCATCTGGGACGCCGCCGCCGCGCGGTCGAGCCAGATCTTCATGCTGACCGGCACGGTGGTGCTGTTGCCGATCATCCTCGGCTACGTCGCCTTCGTGTACTGGCTGTTCCGCGGAAAAGTCGGCGAGGACGAGAGCTATCACTGAGCCGCCCGGCCCGTGGGCGGCCGGCGCCGATCACTGCGGCCGCAGCATGCCCCAGCCGATCCGCATCAGCGGCAACCGGCCCTGAATCGTGCGCGAAAAAGTTTGCGGAACCTCGGGCACCAGGCCCGGAAAGCGCGCGGCGATGTCGGGCGGCGGCGTGCCGGCGGTGTCGGTGGTCGGCCACACGATCACCGCGCCTTTCTCGCGCAGATCGCTGCCTGTGACCCACGGCGTGCGGTCGGGCGCGGCGTCGAAATAGAAGCTCGGGCGCGACGGCGCGGCGATCGCGATCAGCGTCGCGAGGCGCGGCGCGCCGGCGACGATCCTCAGCGGCTTGCCGGTGCGCCGCTCGAACGTCTCGCCGAAGAACCGGCCGATCGCCCCCGCCGGCTGGGCGATCGGCACGTCGGTCTTGGCGACGAACGGCAGCACGCCGACCGCGGCGGCGGCGATCAAGGGCGGCGCGGCGAGCAGCAGGCTCCAGGCGAGCGCGGTGAGGCCCTGGCGCTGCAGCGGGATCGTGTTGCCGGCGAGCACCACGATCGCGAGGCCGGACAGCACCACGTACGGCCCGAAACCGCCGATCGGCCCGCCCTCGCCGATCACCGCCCGCATCACGATCGCCGTCAGCGGCAGCGCGATCGCGAAGAACAGCACGAAGCGCCGCTCGAGCGCGGTGGAGGGATTGCGGGTGAAGGTCGGCACCTTGTCGCGCGGCGCCCGCAGGCCGCGGCCGAGCAGCACCAGCACGACCGCCCCGAGATGGGCGACGACCAGGCTGCCGAGCAGCGCGCCGCCGCGCAGCACCGGCTCGACGCCGGAGACCGCCAGCCGCTCGCGGCCGGTCCACACCCCCCACATGCCCGAGACGTCGACCCACAGGAGGTGGGGAAACACGACGACGGCGACGAGAAACAGCGCGACCCACGGCTCGATGCCGCGCAGCGTCGCCCGCGCGCGCCGGCTGGTCGCGGTGAAGACGGCGATGGCGACCAGCAGAACGAGCCCGGCATATGTGGTGAGCAGCAGGAGCGCGAGGCCGATCGCCATCACGTACCAGGCGCTGCGCCGCCCCTCGCCGACCACCCGCCAGAAATGGCGCAGCACGAACACCGTGAGCGGCATGGCGAGGATCGGCGGGCCGAAGTCCGGGCTCGGCACGGCGATCACGGCGATGCCGACCATCAGGAGCACGGCGAGCGCCGCGTGCTGCGCGCCGACGATCGCCCGGCCGAGCGTGAACACGCCCCACAGCGTCAGCACCACGCAGATTTGCGAGAGGAAATAGACCCCGCCGATGCCGGCGACCCGGAAGGCGAGCTCGGCGAGCCAGCTGGCGAGCGGCGGGCCCCAATAGGAGCCGAGCTGGAACTCGTGGCCGATCGCGACGACCAGCGGCAGGTTGCCGGGCGGCGCCGAGTAGAGGAGCGTCGGCACCAGCCACCACAACAGCGCCTGGGTGAGCGCCGCCGCCCACACCATCGCCTTCGGATTTGCGCGCAGGAGCTCGACGAACAGGGAGACGTGCAGCATCGGCGGGTACGCTCGGCGCGGGGCGGGCGGCACGGGCACGAGCCCGGCGACCGCTCGGGACGAGCCGCCGCCCCCGGGTGGTAGCAAACCGCGCCCGGCCTAGGAAGCGATGCCGAGCACCGGCAAGGTGGCGGGCGCCTCGGTGGCGGCCCCTTCTGCGGCGGCCTCGACTGCCAGCCTCTCGGCGGCTTGCCGCTCCGCTGCGGCCGTCTCGGCAACGAGTTGCTCAGCGACGAGTCGCTCGGCGACGAGGTGCTCGACGGCGATGTGCTCCGCGGCGAGTTGCGCGGCGACGCGTTGCGCGGCGGCGCGCACCGGCGCGAACGACTGCCGGTGGTGGCGGGTCGGGCCGAGCGTCGCCAACGCACGGGTGTGGGCGGGCACGCCATAGCCCATGTGGCGCTCGAAGCCGTAGCCCGGACAGGCGGCGCCGATCCGCGCCATCAGGCGGTCCCGCGTCACCTTGGCGACGATCGAGGCGGCGGCGATCGACAGCACCAGCGCATCGCCCGAGATCACCGCACGGCAGTCGCACGGCACGTCGATCTTGTCGCAGCCGTCGACGAAGACGAGCTGCGGCGCCACCGGCAGCGCCCGCACGGCGCGCGACAGCGCCCACAGCGAGGCTTGGCGGATGTTGTCGCGGTCGATCCGCGCCGGCGAGCCGAAGGCGACGCCGACCTCGGCCATCGCGCAGATGCGCTCGTAGAGAATTTCGCGCTTTTCCGCCGTCAGCTTCTTCGAATCGTCGAGGCCACGCGGAATCCTTTGCGGATCGAGGATCACCGCGGCGGCGACCACGGGTCCGGCGAGCGGCCCGCGTCCGGCCTCGTCACAGCCGGCGACCGGCCACAGCCCGGCTTTTCGCGCGGCGCGCTCGCGCGCAAAAGTCGGGCGCAGCGGCTCCTCCGCGAGCGGCAGACGCGGCGCGGATTCTTGCGGGGCGGATTCTCGCAGCGCGGATTCTTGCGGGGCGGCGGCACGGCGGCCGGTCGGGCGACTCATGCCGCCGAGCGTGACCGCCCGCCGGCCGATGCGCAAGCCCGGGCAGGCCGGAGAGCCCGGGCGAGCGGCATCCGTCCATCTCCCACGCATTCGGAGGAGAATCGCAGAGGCTTTCACCCGAAAGCGACTCGGGCGCGCGCCGCACGCTCGGTTCATTCCGCAAGGACCTCCATCGGCGGCGTGCCGGCGCTCACCGTCGTATCGAACTCTCCTCCTCGAATCTCCCCGTCTCCTCCTCAAAACAGCTCGAGCTGCGCCTTCGCCGTCATCGGCACGGCAAAGTGCTCGGTGGTGAGGCTGGTGCGATGGCGGTTGAGGCCGAGCCTCGCGCACGCCTTCTCGAAGCGGCGGCCGAGCATCCAGGCGTACGGCCCGGAGCCGGTCATCCGCTCGCCGAACGTCGAGTCGTAATCCTTGCCGCCGCGCATCTGGCGGAGCAGCGTGAAGACGCGGCGCTCGCGGTCGGGGAGCTCGGCGAGGAGCCATTCGCGGAACAGGTCGCGCACCTCGCGCGCCAGCCGCAGCAGCACGTAGCCCGCCCCCTCGACACCGGCCGCAGCGGCGGCATCGAGGATGCGCTCGATCTCCGGGTCGGTGACCGCCGGGATCACCGGCGCCACCATCACCGTGGTCGGCACCCCGGCCTCGGCGAGCGCGGCGAGTGCCGCGAGGCGCTTTGCCGGTGTCGGCGCGCGCGGCTCCATCGTGCGGGCGAGCTTTTTGTCGAGCGTCGTCACCGACAGCGCGACCCGCACCAGCCGCCGCTCGGCCATCCGGGAGAGGATGTCGAGGTCGCGCACCACGAGGTCGGATTTCGTCACGATGCCGACCGGATGGCCGAACCGCTCCAAAACCTCGAGGATGCGGCGCATCAGCCCGGTCTTGCGCTCGAGCGGCTGATAGGGATCGGTGTTGGTGCCGATCGCGATCGTCTTCGGCACGTAGCCGCGGGCCGACAGCTCGCGCTCGAGAAGCTCCGGCGCGTCCGGCTTCATGAACAGCTTCGATTCGAAATCGAGCCCCGGCGAGAGGCCCATATAAGCGTGGGTCGGGCGGGCGAAGCAGTAGACGCAGCCGTGCTCGCAGCCGCGATACGGGTTGATCGAGCGGTCGAACCCGATGTCGGGGGATTCGTTGCGGGTGATCACCTTGCGCGCGGTGTCGATGCCGACCGTGGTCTCGAACGCCGGCAAGTCTTCGAGGCTCTCCCAGCCGTCGTCGAAGGCGATGCGGGCGAGCGGCTCGAACCGCCCGGTGGCGTTGCTGACGGCACCGCGGCCGCGGCGCCGCTCGGGGGCAATCGGCGGCACGGTGTCCGGCCACACGTCGGGCACCGGGCCGGGCACGAGACGGGTGACGCCGTCCGGCGGGACGGCACGGCCGTCGCGGGACGGCAGGGGACGGCGGCGGGCGGGGGTTGCGCTCATGGGGGGAAACATAATCCTGGTTAACGAACAAAACAAGAACAAATCGGCGTGAACACCGCCCTCCCCGTCCTCGCCGCCATCGCCCCCCCCCGTCGCACCGGCGAAACGCCGCGGAAAGAATCGAAATTCCTCAACGACGTCCGTATAGTGCCGCCGGCTTTTCCTTCCCGGCCGACTGCACGTCGGGCGCGCGATCTCGCGCCGCCTCGTGCGCAGAAAAAAGGCCGGCGGCGAGCGAGCGAGGGGACATGTTGAGCGTCATCATCCCGGCACGCGATTGCGAGCGCCCGCTGGTGCGCACGCTCGCGGTGCTGGTCGGGGCGGCGGTCGCCGGCACCGTGCGCGACGTGATCGTGGCGGACGGTGGCTCGACCGACGACACCGCCCAGGCGGCGGAGATCGCCGGCTGCACCGTGCTGGTGTCGGAGGCGCCGCTCGCGGCGCGGCTGAAGGAGGCGGCGGCGCAGGCGCGCGGTCCGTGGCTTCTGTTTCTGCGGGCGGGGGCGCTGCCGGACGGCGGCTGGGACGACGACGTGGTGCGCTTCGTCGAGACTGCCGAGCGGCGCGGCACGGTGGAGACCGCCGCGGCGTTTCGTGGCGTGCCGCTGGCCGACGACGGCGCCTCGTTCGGCCGCCGGGCGGTGGCGCTCCTTCGCGAGACGTTTTCGCGCAAGCCCTCGCCCGACCAGGGCTTGCTGATCAGCCGGCGTTATTACGACGCGCTCGGCGGCCATCGGGATGCGGGCGATCCCGAGGCCGAGCTGTTGGGGCGGATCGGCACCCGGCTGGTGCGGCTGCGCAGCGCCGTCACCATCCCGCCGGAGCCGGCCCCCTGACGCCGGCCCGGTCCGACCGAACCGGTGGAAAAATCCTCAGCCGGCGCACAGCACCGGCACGGTGAGCTGGCGCAGCGTCGGCATGCCGCCGCGGCCGCGCTCGAACCGCCCTGCCCCGGCGCGCCCGGCGATGCCGAGCGTCATCAGGTCGGCGCCGTGGTCGGAGGCGAAGTTCAGGAGCACGTCCATCACCGTCTCCTCCTCCAGCACGAACGGCTCGAACCGCGCCTTCACCCCGTGCCGCTCGAGATGCGGGATCACCCGTTCGGCAAAGTCGTTCCGCTGGTCGCGCTCGTAGGCATAGAGCACCAGAGCGTCGGCGTCGGGCGACAGCAGCGGCAGCGCGTCGGTGAGCGCGCGGGCGGCCCCGGCGGTCTCGCCCCAGGCAAAAATCGGGCGGCGGCCGATGGTCTCGAAATGGCCGGCATAGGGCACGACCAGCACCGGCCGGCCGCTCGTCGCGCACACATGGGTCGGCAAGGTCGGCGGCACATAGGCGCGCTGCGTCTCGTCGTGCTGGCCGGCGATCAAGAGGTCGAACTGACCGGCGAGCTGGCTCATGCGGCGAAGAATCTCCTCCTCACCGCCGCGATTGAGATCGATCCACTCGGTGCCGAGCGCACCCGCCTGCGCGGCAAAGACCTCGCGGCTGGCGGCGGCGGCCTCCGCATAGATCGCCGGCGGCCATTGCGCGATCACGCCCACCCGGTGCGCCTCGGCGAGATCGGCGAACACGCCGGTGAGGCGCGCCTCGTGACGCTCGGCGAGCCGCATGGCGAGCGCCAGCCGGTCGGCGCTGCGCGGGCCGGGATCGAGGTGGACCAAAATGTTCTTCAACGCCATGTCGTTCCTCCAGTGGGTCGTGACGGCACGGGTCACGCCTCGTTATGCCGGCGCCAGTCTCCCGGAAAGGTCGGCCTCCGGCAAGGATTTCGCGCGCACACGGGCGTCGGATTTTGGTCGCATGCGGCACCGTCTCGTGGCTCCTCCGGGGAGTTCTCGGGGGCGTGGTCGGGGGCGTCCTCGGGGGCCCTCCGGGCGGGTCGGCGAGCGGCGAAAACGGCCGAACGCGCGGTCGTGATCGCGATTCGCGGGGACGCAGGCCCGCTGCCCGCCGATACCGCTTGACAATGTGACGGCGCCTTCTAAATCCGACCGCAACGCCGAGCCCGGGTTCGGCTCGGCCGTGCGTGACGTTTCGTCGCCGCGCACGCTCGTATCCATGATCCAGGGAGGATGTGGCTATGAGGACGTTCCCGAGCGCGCCTTTGCGCTGCGAGACCTCCGATCTCGACCTCGACGGGCTTCTGCAACCCGCGCTCGCCTTCGGGCATCCGAGCGCCGTGGTGGCCGACCCCGATCTCAGCCTCAACGAGAAGCGGGCGATCCTCGCCGCCTGGGCGTCCGACACCTGTGCGGACGCGGTGGAGGCCGCGCCGCATCGCGACGTCGCGGGGCCGCTGCCGGTCTCGGCCGACGAGGTGCTGGAGGCGTTGCGGATGCTCGACCGCGCCGCCCGCACCAACGACGGCGCCGAGAGCTGCCGGCGCGCCGTGCGGCGCTGGCGTCACCGCGGGCTGCGCCGCGACCGCGACACCACCTCGCGCCTGCCGCCGTTTCCGGGCCGCTCCTGGCAGTGATCTTCTGGCAGTGACCTTCTGGCAGTGATCTTCCGGGCGTGACCCGAACGGGCTTCTCGTCTTGCGCCGGGCCGCCATGGGCAGCCCGGCTTTTTGCTGGGTACGCGGCCGTCAGGCGCTTCGGCGCACCGTCGCCACGAAGCCGGCGCCCGCGACCAGCGCCAGCCCGGTGGAGAGCACGGCGTTCCAGCCGGCGAGCGACAGGCCGAGGAAGCGCCACAAGACCACGTCGCAGCGCACGACGGTGGTCGTCTGCAGGCTGTCGAGCAGATTGCCGGCCCGTCCGAAATCGCCGATGTCGCCGGTGCAGTCGGTCGGCCCCGCCCAAAGCCCCCATTCGACGCCGGCGTGATAGCCGCCGATCCCCGCCGTCACCAGGAGCGCGACGGTGAGCACCGCGAGGCCGAGCGCGACCAGGCCGCGCGGCGCCCGGAAGCGCGCCGCCAGCACGAGCGCCAGCGCCAACGGCACCGCGATATAATGCGGGATGCGCTGCTCGAAGCAGAGCGGGCACGGCGGGATCTTCAGCACGTGCTCGAAGAACACCGCGCCGAGCAGCAGGGCGACCGAGCCCGCCAGCACCACCAAGGCGGCGATCCCGCCGGGCGGCAGCCGGCGCGGCGTGGCCGAGGCGGACAGGTCGGTGTCGGCGGTGCGGGCGGTCATGAAGAGGCTCTCGGCGTTCGTGACGGAGGGACGACGGCGCCCCCTTGTTTCCCGGCATTCCGGCCAAGGCAAGGCGCTCGTGCACAAAGCCGCCCGCTGGGCCGCCATCGTTGCCCACCAAAATCACCCGCAGCTCGACCGTCGTGATCGTAGGGTGCAATAGCGAAGCGCATTGCCCCCTCCGGACCGCGAGGTTCGGCGGAAGACGCTGCGCTATTCCGCCCTGGGATCCCGGGCTGGGCTTGCTGCCGGGCGGACGACCGCTCAGGTCGTCCGATCGTCCGTCTTGCCGGTCGGCCTGTCCGGCCCCGCCAATCGCGCTGGCGCCATCCACGGCAGCATCGCGCTCGCCGCATTGATCCAGGGCAGGAAGGCGAGCTGCGTCGCCTGCATCCACAGAGCGAACGGGTTGGTCGTCTCGACCGCCTGCCGGAAGGCCGCGAACGACGGCACCGCCTGCAGATCGATCGAGATGCGCTCGCCGGAGCCGTCCGGCAGCGGCCGGTGAACGATCTCGATCGTGACGTTCGGCAGCCGCGCCACCGCGCGGATTTGGTCGGTGTCCATATCGGGTTTCCGGCCGGTCGTCTGGCCGACCTCCGGGCCGGTGGCGGCCTCCGCGCTGTCGTTCGGTTGCACGTCGCTCTCCCTCGCGATGCCGGCCCGCCCGGCCGCCTGCGCGACCGAGCATTTGCCGGGCGAATCCTCGTGACGAACGCCGACGTCCCACAACGCCGCGGTGCAGAGATTACCCGCCCGCACGCTCCCCGACCAGGGCGAACCACTCGTCCTCGGTGAGCACGGTGACGCCGGCGTCGCGCGCCTTGGCGAGCTTGGAGCCGGCGCCCGGCCCCGCCACCACGTAATCGGTCTTTTTCGAGACCGAGCCCGCCACCTTGGCGCCGAGCCGCTCGGCCATCGCTTTCGCCTCGTCGCGCGTCATCTGCTCGAGCGAGCCGGTGAACACCACCGTCTTGCCGGCGACCGGCGTCGCCTCGAGCGGCTTTTCCGCATCCTCGATCGTCGTGAGCTGACCGACCAGATTTTCGACCACGCGCTCGTTGTGCGTCTCGCCGAAATACTTTGCGACGGCGTCAACCACCGCGTCGCCGATCTGGTCGATCGCGTCCATTTCCGCTCGCGCGTCCGCGTCACCCGCGGCGATCCGGCGGGCGACGGCGAAGAAGGCGTCCCACGTGCCGTAGGCGCGGGCAAGCTGGCGCGCCGTGGTCTCGCCGACATGTCGGATGCCGAGCGCAAAGATCAGCCGCTCGAGCGGAATCGTTCGCCGCGCCTCGATCGCGTCGACCAGATTCTTCACCGAGGTGGTGCCGAACCCCTCCTTGTCCTTCAGCTTCTTGAAGTTCGTCTCGTCGCGCGCGGCGAGCGTGAAGATGTCGGCCGGCTCCTTCACCGGCAGGTCGGGATCCTCGAAGAAGAAGGCGATCTGCTTCTCGCCCAAGCCCTCGATGTCGAACGCGCGGCGCGACACGAAGTGCCGCAAATGCTCGACCTTCTGATAGGGGCAGGCGAACTCGCCCGAGCAGCGGCGCACCGCGCCTTCCTCGCCGCCGGCGGTGGTTTCACGAACCACGGGCGTCTTCAGCTCACACGGGCAGACGGCCGGGAATTCGTACGGCACGGCATCCGCCGGCCGCTTGTCGAGGACGACGCCCAAAACCTGCGGGATCACGTCGCCGGCGCGCTGGATCTGCACCGTGTCGCCGATCCGCACGTCGAGCCGGGCGATCTCGTCCGGATTGTGCAGCGTCGCGTTCTGCACCACGACGCCGCCGACCGTCACCGGATCGAGCTTGGCGACCGGGGTCAGCGCGCCGGTGCGGCCGACCTGGATCTCGATGTCGCGAAGAATCGTCAGGGCCTTCTCGGCCGGAAACTTGTGGGCGATCGCCCAGCGCGGCGAGCGCGACACGAAGCCGAGGCGGTCCTGCAGGTCGAGCCGGTCGACCTTGTAGACGACGCCGTCGATGTCGTAGCCGAGCGTCGCGCGGCGCTCTTCGATATCGTGATAGACGGCGAGCAGCTCCTCGACCGAGCCGCACGTCTTCATCAGCGGGTTGGTGACGAAACCGAGCGCCTGCATCCAGCCGACCATGCCGGCCTGCGTGTCGGCCGGCAGCGCGCCGGAAAACTCGCCCCACGCATAGGCGAAGAATTTCAGCGGCCGGTCCCGCGTGATTTTCGGGTCGAGCTGGCGCAGCGAGCCCGCCGCGGCGTTGCGCGGATTGGCGAACACCGGCTTGCCGGCGGCCGCCTGCCGTTCGTTGATGCGCGCGAAATCGGCGTGCGAGAGATAGACCTCGCCGCGCACCTCCACCACCTCCGGCACGCTGTCGTCGCGCAACCGTTTCGGCACGTCGTCGATGGTGCGCACATTGGCGGTGACGTCCTCGCCCTCGAACCCGTCGCCCCGCGTCGCCCCGCGCACGAGGTGCCCGTTCTCGTAGCGCAGCGAGCACGACAGGCCGTCGATCTTCGGCTCGGCGGTGATCGCCAAGGGCTCGTCGTCGGCAAGACGGAGAAACCGGCGGATGCGGGCGACGAACTCGGCGACGTCGCCATCGGAAAACGCATTGGCGAGCGACAGCATCGGCACCGCGTGCCGAACCTTTGCGAATTTCTGCGACGGCGCGGCGCCGACCGTGCGCGAGGGCGAGTCCTCACGGATCAGCTCGGGAAAGCGCGCCTCGATCTCGCTGTTGCGGCGACGCAGCGCGTCGTACTCGGCGTCCGAGACTGTCGGCGCGTCGTCCTGATAGTAGCGCCGGTCGTGCCCAGCGATCTCTTCGGCGAGCCGTGCGAGCTCGTCCGCCGCCTCCTCGGGGGAGAGGGCGGAGACGGGGGTGGTGATATGATCTCGTCCTGCCATGAGCCGTCATTCCGGGGCGCGGGCGAACGCCCGCGAGCCCGGAATCCATAACCACGGGAGCGGCGTTTGTCCTACCATGTTTATGTCCTGGCGAGCCGCAAGCACGGAACGCTCTACATCGGGGTGACCGGCAACCTCGTCCGCCGCGTTCACGAGCACAAGACGCACGCCGTGAAAGGATTCACCGCCCGTTACAGCGTCGACAAGCTGGTCTGGTTCGAGACTTACGACGACCCGGCCCACGCCGTCGCGCGCGAGAAGGAGCTGAAGAAGTGGAGGCGGGACTGGAAGATTCGGCTGATCGAGGACTCCAATCCCGCATGGGTCGATCTGTACGACGGGGTCTGCCGGTGACGACGCTGCGTCGTCCGATCTCACGGCGCACGGGCCGGCCCGACATCCACGATCCGGGATTCGGGATATCGGCTCTCGGCCGTTCCGGGGCGTAGGCGATCGCCCGCGAGCCCGGAATTCACACTCGTGCACAGGGGTCATGGGTTCCGGGCTCGCCGCTTCGGGGCGCCCCGGAACGACGGGGACCGTCATTCCCCCGCCGCGGCGATCAAGCGGTCGGCGGCGGCGCGGGCCTCTGCGGTGATCTCGGCGCCCGACAGCATGCGGGCGATCTCCTCGCGCCGGGTCTCGGCGTCGAGCACGGACACGCGGGTCGCGACCCGCTTGCCGCGATCGAGCGTGCCCTTGGCGATGAGGAAATGCCGGTTCGCGCGCGCCGCCACCTGCGGCGCATGGGTGACGGCGATCACCTGCACGCCGCGCCCGAGGCGCGCCAGTCGCACGCCGATCGCGTCGGCCACCGCCCCGCCCACCGCCGTGTCGATCTCGTCGAACACCAGCGTCGGCGCCGAGCCGCGGTCGGCGATCACCACCTTGAGCGCCAGCAGGAAGCGCGACAGCTCGCCCCCGGAGGCGACCTTCATCAGCGGTCCCGCCGCGGTCCCCGGATTGGTCTGCACGAAGAACTCCACCCGATCGATGCCGTGCGGCCCCGGCCTGTCCGACTCGGTCGAAATCTCGGTGGAGAATTTCGCCCGCTCGAGCTTGAGCGGCTTGAGCTCTCCATTGACCGCCTTGTCGAGCTTTTGGGCGACGCGCTTGCGCTGATCGGAGAGCGCCACCGATGCGGCATCATAGCGGACGGCAGCGGTCGCCGCCTCCGCTTCCAGCGCGGCGAGCCTTTCCACCCCGGCGTCGAGCGTCGCGACGTCGGCGGCGTAGCGGGCGGCGAGTGCCGCCAGCGCATCGACCGCGACATTGTACTTGCGCGCCGCCGCGCGCAGCGCGAACAGCCGCTCCTCGATCCGTTCGAGCAGGCCGGGATCGTGGGCGGAGGCGGCGAGCGCCGCCTCGAGATGGCCGCGCGCCTCGTCGAGCGCGACCAGCGCGGCGTCGATCGCAGCGACCGCCGGCGCGACCGAACCGTCGGCCGTGCCGCGCCGCTCCAGCCGGCGAACCGCGGCGGCCAGCACCGGCCCCGGCGACTGCGGGCCGGAGACGACCGCCAGCGCGTCGCGCAGATCGTCGGCGGCTTTTTCCGCCTGCATCATCGCGGTGCGGCGCTCGGCGAGCGCGGTCTCCTCGCCCGGCTCGGGGGCGAGCTCGGTCAGCTCCTCCACCGCATGGCGCAGCCAGTCGGCCTCGCGGCCGGCGCGCTCCACCTCGGCGCGGTGCGCGGCGAGCGCGGCGGCCGCATCGCGGCGCAGCGCCCACAGGCGCGAGATCGCGGCGACGTCCGCATCGAGGCCGCCATAGGCGTCGAGCAGCGCCCGGTGGGTCGCCGGATCGACCAGCGCGCGGGCGTCGTGCTGGCCGTGGATCTCGACCAGCAGCGCGCCGAGGCTCTTGAGCACCTGCACCGACACCGGCTGGTCGTTGACGAAGGCCCGCGTGCGGCCGTCGGAAAGCTGCACACGGCGGAGAATCAGCTGGTCCTCGCTCGCGATGTCGTTCCCGGCGAGCAGCGCGTGCACCGGATGCGCGACGGCCGGCTCGAACACCGCCGTCACCTGCCCCTGCTCGGCGCCGCTGCGCACCAGCGAGGCGTCGCCACGCGCCCCGAGCGCCAGCGAGAAGGCGTCGAGCAGGATCGACTTTCCCGCCCCGGTCTCGCCGGTCAGCACCGAGAGGCCGGCGCCGAAATCGAGATCGAGGCGGTCGATGAGGACGATGTCGCGGATCGAGAGGCGGGCCAGCATGGATCGGCTCGGGCCGTCGGACACGGCCGGTGATGAACGCCGCTCGCCGCGGCGCAGGGACGACCGGCACTGTAGATACGCGAACGGCCGGGACAAGCCCGGCCGTCGCACGAATTCACATCGGCAGCAACGCGCGGGCGTTCACCCGAGCCCGCCGAGGCCGACCTTCTTGAAGGCGCGGCTGATCCACGAGCCCTGGTTCTCGCTCGGCTCGAAGCCGCCGCCCTTCACCAGGCGATAGGCGTCCTTGTACCAGGGGCTGTCGGGGAAGTTGTGACCGAGCACCGCGGCCGCCGTGCGCGCCTCGTCGACGATGCCGAGCGCCATGTAGCACTCGGTGAGGCGCATCAGCGCCTCCTCGACGTGGCGGGTGGTCTGGTACTGCGTCACCACGATCTTGAAGCGGTTGATCGCGCCGATGAAGTTCTTCTTGCCCATGTAGTAGCGGCCGACCTCCATCTCCTTGGCGGCGAGATGGTCGCGCCCGACCTCGATCTTCTTGCGCGCCTGCGGGGCGTACTCGGAGTCGGGGTATTTTCGGATGACGTCCTCGAGCGCCTGGATCGCCTTCTCGGTGCCGGTCTGGTCGCGAGTGACGTCGGGGATCTGGTCGAAATAGGAGGCGCCGATCAGATATTGGGCATAGGCGACGTCCGGGCTGCCCGGATGCATCTGCACGTAGCGCTTGGCGGCGGCGATGCACTCGTCGTACTGGCGATTCTCGTAATAGGAATAGGCCGCCATGATCAGCGATTTACGAGCCCATTCCGAATACGGGTGCTGGCGGTCGACCTCCTCGAACTTCTTCGCCGCGTCCTTCGGCGAGCTCTTCTCGTTCAGGAGGAAGAGGCCCTCGTTGTAGAGCTTGTCGGCTGGGATGTCGGGGCCGATGCCGTCGTCGTCCTTGCCGAACAGGCTGCCGAGGCTGGAGCAGCCGGCGACGATCAGCAGCACCGGCAGAATTGCGGCGATGCGGCCGAGCGGCGATGCGCGCCGCGACAATCGTGGAACCACGCCTCGCCCCCTTCCCTTGAAGCTCGTGGCGGGCCGCCGTCGCGGCGCCGTCGATGCTGGTCGCCGGTCGGCCCCTCCCCCGGGTCCTCTGGCGGCCGCAATGAAGCCGGACATTCGGCCGGTAATGTGGCGAACCGCCGCCCTCTCCCGTGCGGATCCACCCTGATATGGCGGGATTTGGCCGGACCCGGCCGGGCGCACGAACCAAAACCGCGCCGTGTCCGGTGCGGGCACGACGCGGGAAAGACGACGCCGGGGACGATGTCCGCGCGCCGGAGCGCCGGAGCGTCAGGACACGTCGGGGCCGAAGGCCGGGGCGGCGACGCCGGCGGTCAGCTCGGCATGGCCGCGGGCCGGCTTGCGCGCGGCGGCCGGCACGGCGTCGACCAGGGTCCAGGCCGAGCGGTTGGCCATCAGCGCCGAGATCACCGCGTGGTTGAGCTTGTGGCCGCCGCAGGTCGAGCGATAGACGCCGATCAGCGGGGCGCCGGCGAGCGACAGGTCGCCGACCGCGTCGAGCGCCTTGTGGCGGACGAACTCGTCAGCGAAGCGCAGGCCGTCGGGATTGAGGATGCGGTTGTCGGCGACGACCACGGTGTTCTCGAAGCTCGCGCCGAGCGCGTAGCCGGCGCTCCACAGCTTGGCGACGTCGCTCATGAAGCCGAAGGTGCGCGCCCGCGCGAGCTCGCGGCGGAACGTGTCGGGCTCCAGGTCGAAGGCCAGCTCCTGGCGGCCGATCAAGGGGTTGTCGAAGGCGATGGCGATCTCGAAGCGCATCCCGCGATCGGCCGGCAGCAGCTCGCCGAAGGCGCGGCCATTGGCCACCCGGATCGGCTCCAGCACCTTGACGAAGCGGCGCGGCGCGGCGGTCGCGACGAGGCCGACCTTGTCGATCGCCTCGACGAACTCGGCGGCGCTGCCGTCCATGATCGGCACCTCGGGGCCGTCGACCTCGACCACCACATTGTCGACGCCGAGCCCCGACAGGGCGGCGAGGAGGTGCTCGGCGGTGGAGCACAGCGCGCCGGACGCATCACCGATCACGGTGGCGAGCTCGGTGGCGACCACAGCGCCGACGCCGGCGCGGATCTCGCGGTCCGGCTTGCCGTCCTCGCCGGGGCGGAAGAAGACGATGCCGGTGCCCGGATCCGCCGGATGCAGCGTGAGAGTGGCCGGTACGCCCGAATGGACCCCGATGCCCGAGACCGTGACGTCCGAGCGCAAGGTGGTCTGTCGGCCCGTTTTCATCGTGAAACGTCCCATCGAAACTCGACCGTGCCGCGGGCTTTCGCCGCAGCGATCAGTTGAAGCTTTCCCCCACGGGACGCTGAAGCGGCGCCGTCAAAGCCCCGCGCTGTTTCCGCGCGTGAGCAGCCCCGTTGCGGCCCCACTTCGTCCCCGTGCCGAGCGGACGATAACCGTCTGGCGGGACACGGCCAATTCACGGTTTCTTACCGATTGTTACCTGAAAAACGAACGACTTCCGTCGGAGTTCCGACGCGGTTTTTCTGCGAAAAACGGCGGTTTTCGCCATCCATCCACCGCTCCTTCGCCAAACTCGACCCCTGTGGGTAACGATTCGTTTCTGTCCGTGTGATAGCGCGAGGCCCCTTTCGCCCGCGAATCGTCTTGCGACCACGGTGATTCGACTTTGCGACGCCCGCGCGAAACCATCGACTGATTCGCGGCCTGCCCGCCGCAACGCCCCGGCGATACGCCTGCGCGGCACACCACCGGGCGGCGCTCCCCACCGCCACACCTCCGTCGTGAACGCGGCGCCGCCGCTTTTGCTCCACGCGGCAGACACGAAAACGGCCGGGCGAAAAACCCGGCCGCTTCGTGCGGAAGTCTCGTGGTCTCGAAGAGGCCGAGGGCGTTCGCCCTCAGGTCGCCTGCCGGCGCAGGAAGGCCGGGATGTCGAGCTGGTCCTCGTCCGGATGGTTCTGCACCGGGGCCGGACGGCCGTGCGGGTCGAGGCCCTGCGGGGCCGGCGGCGCCGACGGCCGACGGGCATAGTCGGAGACCGGCTCGGGCGCGCGCGGGGCGGCCTCGGGCCGCATCGGCGGCATCCGCTGCACCGGACGCTCGGAGGTCACCGGGCGGCCCTGCGGCTGCGGCTCGGCCGGGCGATGGTCCTCGTCGCGGCGGCCGAGGCCGACCGCGGCGAGGCGCTGCAGCAGGGTCAGGCGGCGCTTCTCCGGATGGTCGTGCTCGACCGGCTCGCCACCGCGGCTCGCGCGGATCTCGGCCTGGGCCGGCAGCGGCAGCTCGTCGATCCGCGGCATGCGGGTCGGCCGGCTGGCCGGACGCTCCGGCTGCGGCGGGATGAACACCTTGGCCGGGGCCTGCTCCTGGGCCTTGGCGGGCTCGGGCGCGAGGTCGGGCACGAAGGCCGGCTTCGACTGGATCGGGCGGATGGTGACGTCCTCGATCTCGCGCGGGCCGAGCGCCTCGGCGACGGCGGCCGCGGCCGCCGCGTCGATGCCGGGATTCTGCGCGAAGCCGGTCGGGCCCTGGTTCACGTCGGGCATCGACGGCGCCTGGCCGCGCTCGCCCTCGGGCCGCTCGATCCGCTCGGCGATCCGCTTGTTGTCGGTGCGCAGCCGGCCGGCGAGCTCGGCGATGCGCGACTCGTGGGCGGCCGCCGCCTGGGCGTCGGGCGCGCGGGCGGTGAAGGCCTCCACCGCCGGCACCGGCGTCTGCTGCGGCTGGGCCGCCGGCATCACGCTCTGGTCGACGCCGGTCGCCACCACCGACACGCGGATGATGCCGTCGAGCGTCTCGTCGAAGGTGGCGCCGACGATGATGTTGGCGTCGGCATCGACCTCCTCGCGGATGCGGGTGGCGGCCTCGTCGACCTCGTAGAGGGTGAGGTCCTTGCCGCCGGTGATCGAGATCAAGAGGCCGCGGGCGCCCTTCATCGACACGTCGTCGATCAGCGGGTTGGCGATCGCCGCCTCGGCGGCGCGCAGCGCGCGCTTCTCGCCGGTGGCCTCGCCGGTGCCCATCATCGCCTTGCCCATCTCGCGCATGACGGCGCGGACGTCGGCGAAGTCGAGGTTGATCAGGCCTTCCTTGACCATCAGGTCGGTGATGCAGCCGACGCCGGAAAAGAGCACCTGGTCGGCCATCGAGAAGGCGTCGGCGAAGGTGGTCTTCTCGTTCGCCACCCGAAACAGGTTCTGGTTCGGGATGATGATGAGGGTGTCGACGACCTTCTGCAGCTCGGCGATGCCGTTCTCGGCGAGCCGCATGCGCCGCGCGCCCTCGAAGTGGAACGGCTTGGTGACGACGCCGACGGTGAGGATGCCGAGCTCGCGGGCGGCACGCGCGACCACCGGAGAGGCGCCGGTGCCGGTGCCGCCGCCCATGCCGGCGGTGACGAACACCATGTGGGCGCCGTTGAGGTGATCGCGGATCTCGTCGAGCACCTCTTCCGCGGCGGCGCGGCCGACGTCCGGCTGCGAGCCGGCGCCGAGGCCCTCGGTGGCGGAGACGCCCATCTGGATGATGCGCTCGGCCTCCGACATGGTCAGCGCCTGGGCGTCGGTGTTGGCGACCACGAAGTCGACGCCCTGCAACCCCCCGCGGATCATGTTGTTCACGGCATTGCCGCCCGCACCGCCGACCCCGAACACGGTGATCCGCGGCTTCAGCTCCCGGATGTCGGGGATCTTCAAGTTGATGCTCATGGCTGCCTCTTCGTGTCGGGGGCGTGGGTCACGCCACCGGGTCGCGCCGGTCCGCCGCCGGCGGGGTTCGAGCTGTTTCCTCGGGACGTCAGAAGCTTTCGCGTAGCCATCGTCCGACCCGTGTGAAGTAGCCGCTGGAGCCCGACCGCATCCTCTGGGCCCGTCGCGGATCGAAATGTTCCAGGTGCGCCACCTGGGGATAGACCAGGAGGCCGGCCGCGACCGCGAAGGCCGCTCCTTTCGCGCCGTCGGGAAGCCCGGAGACCCCGAGCGGCCGGCCGATCCGGACCGGACGCCCGAGGATGCGCGCCGCGAGCTCGGTGAAGCCGGTCAGCTCGCTCGCGCCCCCGGTGACGATGACCCGCCCACGCGGCTCGCCGGCGAACGGCGAGGCCGCCAGCCGGTCGCGAACCATCTCCAAAATCTCCTCGACCCGCGGCTTGATGATCCGGGTCAGCGTCGCGCGGGACACGAACTGCGGCGGTTCGCGGTCGTCCCCCGGCACCGCCGGCACGGCGATCATGTCGCGGTCGTCCATTGCGCCACCCAGCACATTGCCATAGAGCGTCTTGATTCGCTCGGCATCCGGCACGGCCGCGCTGAGTCCGCGGGCCAAATCCATCGTCACGTGTTGCCCGCCGAGCGCAAATCCGTCCGCATGGACGAACCGCCCGCCGGAAAATACCGACAGGGTGGTGGTTCCCGCCCCCATGTCGACCACCGCGGCACCGAGCTCGGCCTCGTCGTCGGCGAGCGCGGCGAGCGCCGCGACATAAGGACTCGCCACCATCGCCTCGACCGACAGGTGGCAGCGCTCGATCGCCAGCATCAGGTTGCGGGCGGCGCCGACATCGGCGGTGAGCACGTGCATGTCGACGCCGAACCGGCGCGCCAGCATGCCGCGCGGATCGCGGATGCCGCGGGTGCCGTCGATCGCGTAGCCGATCGGCACCGAATGCAGCACCACCCGGCCGGGCCGCACCGACATCCGGCTGCCGGCGGCGAGCACGCGGCCGATGTCGGCCTCGCGCACCTCGCCCGGCACGTCGACCGAGGCGGCGAACAGCTCGCTCGCCGGACGGCCGCAGGAGAGCGAGACGATCACCGCCTCCACCTGGCAGCGCGCGGCGCGCTCGGCGAGATCGACCGCGTGGCGGATCGCCACCTCGGCCTCGGCCAGCTCGACCACGTTGCCGGCCTTGAGGCCGTGCGACTCGGTGTGGCTGAAGCCGACCACCTCGATCGAATGGGTGCGGCGCCGCAAAACCTCCTGCGGCGGATGCGGCGCGAGGCGCGCGATCAGGCAGGCGATCTTGCTGGTGCCGACGTCGAGCGCCGCCACCGTCGCGCTGCGGCGCGGATGCAGCGGCTTCATCTTCGGGGTGAGGCCGTATTGGAGGGCGTTCATGCGTTCCCTCCTTTCTTCTTCTTGGGCTTCAGGGCCTCCTCGCGCGCCTCGGCGGCGCGGTCGGAGAGGCGCACCGTCACCCGGCCGGGCATGCGCAGATCGACCACGGTGATGTCGCGCGCGAGCAGGTTCTTCTCGCGGTCGAGCCGGGCGAGGTGGTCGAGCGCGCGGGCGACGCCGGTTTCCGGCAGCTTCACCTCGACGCCGTTGGCGAGCAGCACGTTCCAGCGCCGCTCGCCGACCAGCACCGAGGCGCGCACCTGCTCGCGGATGGCGGGAACCTTCGACAGCTCGGCGAGGAAGGTTCGCGCCCGCGTTTCCGCACCCTTGCCGACCACGAAGGGCAGCGCGACGAGATCGGGCGAGACGAACGGCTCGAGCACGGTGCCGTCCGAGGCGATCACCCCGACCTGCCCCTCCTTCTGCCACAGCGCGAAGGCATTGCGCTCCTTGATGTCGATCGCGAGCTTGTCGGGATAGAGCTTCTGCACCGTGGCCTCGCCGATCCACGGGCTCTCCTCGAGCCGGGTGCGGGCGGCGGCCGCGTCCAGGAACAAGAGCGAGGTGTGGCCGGTGACGCCGGCGATCGCCAACACCTCGTCGCGGGTGAGATGCTTCTGGCCGGTCAACGCCACCGCGGTGATGCGGAAGCCGGCGGCATTGGCGGCCATGTGGCGGGCGTCGTCGAGCCAGGCGATCACGTCCGGACCGTGGCCGCCGCGCACGATGCCGAAGCCGATGCTGGTCGCCATCACGAGAACGAACCCGGCCTTGCCGAACCAGCGCGGCCACGCCTCGACCCACAGCACCAGCCGTGTGCCCTGCCGGCGCAGCCGCACGAACGGCCCGTGCGAATGGTGAAAGGCCGCCGCGCGTCCCCGGCCGGTGGCCCGCGGACGCGGCGACGCTCCGGGCTTCGATCGCCCGGTCAGCGGCCCAAAGACGCGTCCTCCACCATCCATTCCACCAACTCTTCGAACGAGATACCCGCAAAAGCCGCCATGTCGGGCACCAGCGACGTCTCGGTCATGCCGGGCTGCGTGTTGACCTCCAGGCAGGCGAGCCCCCCAAAACCCTCGAGGCGGTCGTCGTACCGAAAGTCCGCGCGGCTCACGCCCCGGCATCCGAGCGCCTGATGCGCTCGGAGAGCCAGTCTTCGGACCTCTTGGTAAACAATCGGTTTAATCGGGGCCGGCAGGACGTGCCGCGAGCCCCCCGGCGCGTACTTGGCCTCGTAGTCGTAGAAGGAGACATTCGAAACGATTTCAATGACATCGAGCGCCCGGTCGCCGACCACCGCACACGTTAACTCTTTCCCTGCGATGTAGCGCTCGCACAACACTTCTTCACCATATGGCCAATCCGGCCGGGTGAGCTCCTGCGGCGGGTGGGCATGCTCGGGGGTGACGATGAACACGCCGACGCTCGATCCCTCGCACACCGGCTTGATCACATAGGGCGGTTCCATGACGTGGGCGCGCGCGGCCTCGCGCCGCGACACCACCCTACCCTCCGGCACCGGCACCCCGGCCGCCGCCAGCACCACCTTGGCGGTGTCCTTCTGCATCGCGAGCGCAGAGGCCATCACCCCGGAATGGCTGTAGGGGATCTGCAAAACCTCGAGGATGCCCTGGATGGTGCCGTCCTCACCGGGCCGGCCGTGCAGCACGTTGAGCGCGACCTCGGGCTTCAGCGCGGTGAGCACCGCGGCGATGTCGCGCCCGACATCGACCCGCTCGACCCGGTGGCCGCGCGCCTCCAGCGCCGCCGCGCAGGCCGCCCCCGACCGCAGGCTCACCTCCCGCTCCGACGACCACCCCCCCATCAGGACGGCGACGTGCCTGCTGCTCATGTCTGTCTCCCCCTCCACGCACCCGGCTTCGTTCGGCGCTCCGCCACCGACGTGGCTCGCCGACCGGAGCGAATTCCACGGCCCGCTCCCGCCCCTCGCGAGGCCGGGCTCGATATCGGACCACGAGCGCCGGTATAAGTGAATCGCCGCAGCTTTGCGCCCCTCGCGCCGACGCTCGGCGCTCCCGCGCGAAACTCCGTTCGGCACTCCGTGAGGTGACCGTGATCGACGCCTGGCTCGACCTTCCGGCCGTCTGGCTGTTTCTCTCTCTTCTCCTTTTCTATGGCACGGCTGCGGCGGTGCTCGCCTGGCTCGCCTTTCGCTCGCCGCTCGGCGAGCGGATCCGCCGGTGCTCGGGGGTGGTGGCACCGTTCTTCTCGTCGGTGGCGGTGCTGTTCGCGCTGCTGACCGGGTTCTTGGCGAGCGACATCGCCGAGCGGAACCGGCAGGCGTGGCGGTCGGTCAACAACGAGGCGAGCGCGATCGCCAGCGTCAACACGCTCGGCCTCGCCGCCGCCTCCGACACCACGGCGTTGCGCGCCGCACTGCAAGCCTATGCCGAGACGGTGCTGGCCGACGAATGGCCGAAGATGGCGGAGGGGCTGCACTCCTCCCGCACCGGCCAGGCGCTGCGCGCGCTGCTGCGGCAGGCCGCCGACCCGGCGATCGCCCGCGAATCGGGGCAGGCCGTCCACAACACGCTGCTCGGCGCGGTGATGCGCATCCGCGACGCCCGCGCCGACCGGCTCGCGCTCGCCTCCGACCGCACCAACGACGTCAAATGGGCGACCGTGCTGATCCTCGGCCTGATGACCCAGATCGCCATCGCCCTCGTTCATCTGGAGAAGCCGCGCGCCCACATGGCTGCGCTCACCGTCTTCTCGCTGGCGGCGATCGTCGCGCTCGGCCTGATCGCGCTGCAGGAGCAGCCGTTCAAGGGCGCGCTGCGGGTGTCGCCGGCGCCGCTCCAGCGCGCCGTCGCCCTGATCGTCCCGCCGCCCTGAGCGGCTCGCCGCTTTCCCCGCCCTCGGCGACACCGGCACCGCCTCTGTTGCGGCCGGCGGTCGGACGACCGCACCTTACGCGCAAAAATAGTGTGACTGGAAATCATACCCGTTTTGCGCGAGCATGGATGCCCCCGCCACCGAAGGCACTCCCGGAGGGCACCGTGATCGACACCTGGCTCGGGCTTCCGGCCGCCGCCCTGCTCGCCTCGCTGGTCGGACTGTTCGCCGGCGGCGCGGCGGTGATGGCGTGGCTGGCGCTGCGCTCGCCGGTGCGCGAGCGGGTGAGGAGTTTGACCGGCATCACCGAGTCGGTGTTCGCCTCCGCCGCCGTGCTCTTTTCGCTGCTCGCCGGCTTCCTCGCCAGCGACATCGCCGACCGCAACCATCGCGCCTGGCGGGCGGTGAACGCCGAGGCCGGGGCGATCGCCAGCCTGTTCGCGCTCGGCCGGTCGAGCGGGGCGCCCGAAATCGATCGGCCCCTGAAGGCCTATGCCGAGGCGGTCGCCTCCGACGAATGGCGCGAGATGGCCCGGCACCGCCACTCGCCGCAGGCGGAAGCGGCGCTGCACGCGCTGATGCGGCAGGCGAGCGACCCGGGCCTCGCGGCCAAGATTCCGCCGCCGGTGCATGCGGCGATCCTGTCGGCCGTGCTGCGGCTCGGCGAGGCACGGGCCGACCGGCTCGCCGTCGCGCTCGATCGCACCGCGCGCATCCAGTGGCTGAGCGTGCTGGTGCTGGGGCTCGTCACCCAGCTCACCATCACGCTGGTGCATCTCGAATATCCGCGCGCCCACATCGCCGCCGCAGCGGTGTTCGCGCTGGCGGTGATCGTCGCGCTGTGGCCGATCGCGCTGCAGGAAACGCCGTTTTCCGGCACGCTCGGCATCACGGCCGAAGCATTCCGGCGCGAGGCCGCCCGCATCGCGCCCGGGGAGTGAACTCGGTCAAGCGGGCACCCCGATCCGCTCGATCTCCCAGTCGAGCAGAATGCCCGAGGTGTCCTGCACCCGCGCACGCACCGTCTCGCCGAGCGTCTCGATGTCGGCGGCGGTAGCGTTGCCGCGATTGATCAGAAAATTGCAGTGCAGCTCGGAGACCTGTGCGTCGCCGACGACGAGGCCGCGACAGCCGGCGGCGTCGACCAGCTGCCACGCCTTCTTGCCCGGCGGGTTCTTGAAGGTCGAGCCGCCGGTGCGGCTCTTGATCGGCTGGGTCGCCTCGCGAGACTCCGTGATCGCCTCCATCGCCGCGGCGATCTCGGCAGGATCGCCCGGCGCACCCTGGAACAGCGCCTGCGTGAAGATCACGTCCCTGGCGACGCCGCAGTGGCGGTAGGTGAAGTCCATGTCGGCGTTGGAATAGACCCGCACCCGCCCCTGGCGGTCGACGCCGCGCGCCTCGACCAGCACGTCCCTGGTCTCGCCGCCATAAGCGCCGCCGTTCATCCGCAGCGCGCCGCCGATCGCGCCCGGAATGCCGCGATAGAAGGCGAGCCCGGCGATCGCGGCCTCTTGCGCGGCGCGCGCGACCTTGACGTCCGGCACCGCCGCTCCGGCGCGGATGCGGTGCCCCTCCTCCACCACGATCTGCGCAAAACCGCGGCCGAGCCGGATCACCACGCCCGGCACGCCGCCGTCGCGCACGATCAGGTTGGAGCCGAGCCCGATCAGCGTCACCGGCAGCTCCGCCGGCAGCCGGGCGAGGACATGAGCGAGGTCGTCCTCGTCCTCCGGCACGAACAACAGCTGCGCCGGCCCGCCGACCCGGAACCAGGTGAGCGGCGCGAGCGGCGCATTGGCGGTGAGCCGCCCGCGCACGCCGGGCATTTGTGCCCGCAAGGCGGGGAGAAGGTCGGGAAACATCGTTTGTTTTCTCGGTCTCGTGAGGACGCTCGACCGGCCCGTGATAGCCGACCGGCGGGCGATCGCAAAAAATCCGCGCAAAATTCGTGCGGGAAACAGCCGAACCTACTCGGCCGCCATCGGCACTTCCTCGGGGCGGGCCGAGTAGTGCGAGGCCTTCTGCCGGCCGGCGGAAGCGTCGCGGGCGGAAAGGATCAGATGGTGGGCCATCACGCCGATCCGGATCAGATGCTCGATCTGGCCGCGTCGCAGGCAGGCGAGCGCGACCCTCCAGAACTCGCGCCGGTAGTCGGACTTCACGCCGACCGTCCAGAGGACGTTGCGCAGCATGCGAAGACCCCGCTTCACGTCGCTCCACGGCACGTGGCGCTGCGACAAAGGCGGCGACAGGCGGTTCGGATAGGTGTGATCGAGCTGATGGCGATAGCGGGCGAACACCGCAGCCGGCGAGAACGCCTTCTCCATGCAGTCGCGCCACATCGCGATCACCTGGTCGTACGGCATCTTGAAGTCGACATTGGAGTCGCGGCTTTCGTCGTCGAGCAGCCGGCCTTCCTTTTCCAGCCGATCCCACAGGGGCGTGCGCGGCAAGGCCTGCAACAGGTTGATCGTCAACATCGGGATCTTGGTCGCCTCGACGAAGTCGAGCACGCGGCGGCCGGTGTCGGGGCGATCGGTGTCGAGGCCGAGAATGATGCCGGACACCACCTCGAGCCCGTGGGCATTCAGCGTCTCCACCGCCTCGACGATCGGCACCATCATGTTGTGGTCCTTGGAGATCGCCTCCAGCGCCTCGGGCTCGGGGGTCTCGATGCCGCAAAAGACCGTCTCGAACACCGCCTCGCGCATCAGCGCCAGAATCTCCGGCCGCTTGGCGATGTTGAGCGTCGCCTCGCAGGAGAAGATGAACGGATAGCCGTGCGCCTTCTGCCAGTCGACCAGCGCCGGCAACAGCTCGCGCACCGCCCGGCGGTTGCCGATGAAGTTGTCGTCGACGAAATAGATCGGCCCGGTCATGCCGCAGGCGAGCAGCGTGTCGAGCTCGGCCAGAACCTGCGCCGGCGACTTCAGCCGCGGATTGCGCCCATAGAGCGCCGGGATGTCACAGAACTCGCAGTGATAGGGGCAGCCGCTGGAATACTGGATCGAGCCGGTGAGATAGCGATCGAGCTCGCAGAGGTCGTAGGCCGGCACGGGAAAGTCGGCGAGGTCGCGCCGCTCGCGCGTCTCCAGCACCACCTGACGGTCGGGCCGCGAGGGATCTTTCGCCAGCCGCGCGATCAGCGCGTCGGTCGCGTCGCCCAGCTCGCCGACATGGAGATAATCGAACCCCGGATAGAACTCCCGGCAGGCCGAGACCGACGAGCCGCCGAGCACGGTGGTGCGGCCGAGTGCGTGGGCGCGGCGACAGATCTCCTCGATCTGCCGGCGCTGGGCGTGCATGCCGGTGACCAGGACGGCGTCCGCCCACAGAAAATCATCGCGCGTCGCCGGGCGGATGTTCTCGTCGACGAGGCGCACCTCCCAGCTCTTCGGCAGCGACGCGGCGATCAGCAGCAAGCCTTGCGGCGGCATCAGCGCGCGCACCCGACCGGTGAGCGGATAGGCATGCTCGAACATGCCGAACGCCGAGGTGTAACGCGGACAGACGCAGAGAATACGTCGCGTGTCCGACGACGACACTTCCGGTGCAGAACCAGTGACCGGCATTCCCGTTGCTGCCATTCCCGTTCCTGCCATTCCCGTCCCTGCAATGCGACACGACGCTCGGCCGCCGGGCGATCCGCCGTCCCGCAATGTCGTGGAATACCGACAAGGTCGGCGACGGAGGGCGAGGCTGTCAAGCCGACCCGGAACCCGGTGACGGAGGGCGCACTCGCCTGGCGAGCAGCGTCGCGGTCGCCGGTTGAGATTGCGATTGGAGCTATCTATTGTGGCGGTCGTGCAGCAACTGGGCGCCACCGCCGCCATTTCTCGACGTGGTCGTGCTCGCGCGGTCACGCTCCGAGGCTCGAGGTTCGGCCATGAAGCAGTCCGCTCTCGTCGTCGCCGCGCTCCTTCTCCTGTCCGTGCTGTTCAACGGCCCGTCGCGCGCCGAGGCGCCGGCGCTCCGCCTCGCGCAGGCGGCCGGCAAGAACCGGATCGCACTGGTGATCGGCAACGCGACCTATCCCGACGACAACCGGCCGCTCGCCCACCCGATCAAGGACGCCGAGGCGATCGCCGCCGAGCTGAAGCGGGCGGGCTTCGAGGTTTCGGTCGGCACCGACCTCACCAAGCAGAAGCTCCGGACGGCGCTCGACACCTTCAAGGCGAAGATCTCGCCCGGCACGGCGGCGCTGCTGTTCTTCAGCGGCTACGGCATCCAGACCGGCAAGCAGTCCTACATCATCCCGGTCGACGCCCAGATCTGGACCGAGGGCGAGGTCAAGCGCGACGGCATCAGCGTGGAGTCGATCCTCGCCGAGATGAACGCCGCCGGCGCCGGGGTGAAGGTGGTGATCGTCGACGCCGCCCGCCGCAACCCGTTCGAGCGCCGCTTCCGCGGCTTTTCGGCCGGGCTCGCGGCGCTCAACATCCCGGCCGGAACGCTGGCGATGTATTCGGCCGCCGCCGACAAGGTGGCGAGCAACGCCGGCGGCGAGCACAGCCTGTTCGTCGACGAGCTGCTGAAGGAGCTGCGCTCGCCCGACCTCAGCGCCGAGGCGATCCTCAACAACACCCGCATGGGGGTGTCGCGCGCCTCCAAGAACGAGCAGGTGCCGTGGGTCGCCTCCTCGCTGATCGAGGAGTTCTATTTTTCGCGCGGCGCCCGGGAGCCGGTGACGCAGGCGCCGGCGGCACAAGAACCCGAGAAGCAAGCCGCAGCTCCGCCGCCGCCTCCACCTCCCCCGCCGCCGGTGCCCACCGTGACCGAGACGCCCGCCGCGCCGGCATCGCCGCCGGCGCCGAAGCCGGCCGAGACGGCGGCCGCCCCTGCCCCGCCTCCGCCACCGGCGGCGGACGACGAGCCGGAGGAGACGCCGAAGAAGCCGGAGCCCTCGCCCGCGATCGCCAGCACCGCGCCAGCCCCGCAGCAGCCGGCCGCCCCGAAGCCGGCCGCCCCGAAGCCGGTCGCGCCGAAACCGCCGGTCGCCGCCCCTCCGCCGCCGCCACCGGAGGCCGAGAGCGACGCCTCGCCGCCGGTCGAGCGCGACGCGGCGATCCTCGCCCTCGACGCGCAGATCGCCAAGAACCCGAGCGACGGCAACATCTATTATCGGCGCGGCCAGGCCTGGGCCGAGCGCGGCCGGTTCGGGCTCGCGGCCGAGGATTTCGGGCGGGCGATCCGGCTCGATCCGCGTGACGCCGAGGCCTACAACAATCGCTGCTTCACCCGCGCGGTGCTCGACCAGCTGGACGACGCCGTCGCCGACTGCGACGAGGCCTTGCGGCTGCGCCCGGACTATGTCGACGCGCTCGACAGCCGCGGCCTCGCCCACCTCAAGCTCGGCCGGTACGACGCGGCGATCGCCGACTACGACAAGGCGATCGGCCTCAATCCCCGGCTCGCCACCGCCTATTACGGCCGCGGCAAGGCCAAGCTCCAGAAGGGCGACAAGCGCGGCGGCAACGCCGATATCCGCAACGCCCGGGCGATCGCCCCGACGGTGCCGTCGGAATTCGCGAGCTACGGCGTGAAATAGCTTTTTCGCGCCGTTTCACCGACTGCTTTTCGGCATCGTGCCGGCGCCCCCGGCGCCGATTTTCGCGCGAGCGCTCGCGCAATCGATAGTTGCGTCGCGGCGACGCGAGCACGCCCCGAAGCGTTCCGGCGAAGGGAGTTGTTCTCGCTTTCCGTGCGCCTCGAATGCCGGTCTATGGCAGAAATGACGCAGACGACGGACGCGTGACAGCGCCGTATCGACCTCGTGACGGCACGGCCGACCATAACCCGGCTAGATCTCCGCGACAGACCCCGGAAAGCACCCCGAAGTCACCTGTATCGTGCAAGAAAGTCGATTCGGCCGATATCGACCCTCGGTCGAGGGGTATTCGGCGGACTCGTTCGGTTGGCTACAGGATTATGCGGATGCGGTGATAGCCCCCGCGAGTCGCCTTATCGCAATACCTCCGTTCTGTGTTTTCTCGGCCCGATCTTGTTGCGTTTCGGTCACGCCGCCTCTGCAAAACGTGTGGTTGCCGTCTCGGGACGGGCGCTTCGTGTTCCAGCCGTGGCGGGATCCTGGTTTAGTGACGGCGAAACGATTGGAAACGATCGACGCACATCGGGACGGGGGACGAAGATGCGCAGGACCATTGGCGGCACGGGCCGCTTCGATCGTAAGAGCGTGCTGTTGGGCAGTGCTGCCCTCGTCGTCGGAATGGCGGTCTCGGGGGCCGCCCAGGCGCAGTGCGTCGACACCACGCCGGTTCTCGCGACCTTCAACAACACGCCGATCACCGGAACGTCGCTGCTGCCGCTCGCCCAGGCCGGGACCATCAACTCGCTGGTGTCGACCCTGAACACGACCACCACGGTGTTCCAGGCACAGACCGGCTCGGCGTTCGTGTCGAGCCCCGGCAACGCCCCGCCCGACACCAACGGCGGCGGCGTGTGGGCGCGCGCGATCGGCGGCGAGGTCGAGACCAAGAACACCGGCGTGACCACGCTGCAGAGCGGCGGCGCCGCGGTCGCCGGCTCGGTCGTCTGCGACACGACGACCAGACAGGGGTTCGTCGGCTATCAGTTCGGGCGCGACATCGCCAAGCTGAACTGGTTCGGCTGGAACATCCACACCGGCGCGACGGTCGGCTATCTCGCGTCGGAGTCGCGCGACAAGACTTTGGGCGGGACCTTCTCGGGCGACACCCAGATCCCGTTCCTCGGCACCTACATCACCGCCACCAAGGGCCGCTTCTTCGCCGACGCGCTGGTGCGCTGGGACTATTACAATCTCGGTCTCGACGACAACGCGGCCGGCCTGTTCGGGCAGACCCTCAATGCCCGCGGCTGGTCGATCGGCGGCAATCTCGGCTACAACATCGCGCTGCCGAACAACTGGTTCATCGAGCCGTCGGCCGGCTTCACCTACTCGAAGGTCGAGGTCGACGCGCTGAACGTGTCCGGGACGTTCTTCTCGGCGCTGCCCGGCGCGTCCCTGCCGGGCGTGGTGCAGACCGACGACATCGAAAGCCAGCTCGGCCGCTTGAGCGTGCGGGTCGGCACCAACCTGACGACGCCCTATGCGGCGATCCAGCCGTTCGTCACCGGCAGCGTGTTCCACGAGTTCGCCGACGACGTGACCACGAACTTCGCCGTGTCGCCGACCTTCTCGAACGCCTTGTTCGGTGCGCCGCTGACCGGAACGCTGGTCACCGACCGGGTCGGAACGTTCGGCCAGGTCTCGGCCGGCGTCGCCGGCCAGATGCTGAACACCGGCTGGCTCGGCTATGTCCGCGGCGACTACCGGTTCGGTGAGAACATCGAAGGCTGGGCGCTCAACACCGGCATTCGTTATCAGTTCACGCCCGAGCCGCTGCCGGCCGGCCCGGTCGGCAAGCACCCGATCTACGCCAAGGCCCCGCCGGTGCCGGTCGCAGCCCCGGTCCACTGGGGCGGCTTCTATGCCGGTGTCAATGCCGGCACCATCTGGGGCAAGACCGACGACTGGAGCTATGTCGGCGACACCGCCGCGTCCGAGCCCAAATATGCCGGCGCGCTGCTCGGCGGCCAGATCGGCTACAACTACCAGATCGGCAACTGGGTGCTCGGCGTCGAAGGCGATCTCGCCTGGAGCAACGCCAAGGGCTCGGCCGCCGACCCGCTCGGCACCGACGCGGCGTTCTTCTTCACCGACGAGACCCGGCTCGACTGGTTCGGCACCGTCACCGGCCGGCTCGGCTATGCCTGGGAGCGCACGCTGTTCTTCGTGAAGGGCGGCTTCGCGGCGGCCGACGTGACGCAGCAGACCGTGTTCAACCTGCAGGGCTACGGCAACCCGGTCGCCGCCACGATCAACGGCGTCTCGTTCGGTCCCTACACCGCGCCCGGCACCGGCCCCGTCAACGGCACCACGACCACCGCGACCGGCTGGACGATCGGCTTCGGCGCCGAGTACGCGCTGACCGGCAACTGGTCGGCCAAGGCCGAGTATCTCTATTACGACATCGGCACCGACACCTACACGGTCGACAACGGCCTGCAGGTCGATGCCCGCGAGCGGGGCGGCATCGCCCGCGTGGGCGTCAACTACCGGTTCTCGACCTGGGGGCTGCCGGTCGTCGCCCGCTACTGATCGGCTTCGGCGCGGCCCACGCGGCCGCACCGGCCTCCCTGCGGCGATGCTTCGGGAGGAGGTTCTCCGGCGAGACGAAAGCCCGACGAGACGACAAGAGTCCGGCCTCGCGCCGGGCTTTTTTCGTCGTCTCGTTCTCGATCGGGCATCGGGCAGCCTCACCGGACCACACGCCGGACGCCCGCCCTTCACCCCGGACCTCGCCGGCGCCCCCGGCTGAAAAAGCAGAATATCGTTGCCGATCCGGGTCTCGCCGGCGCCGGACGCCGATCGATGTATCTATCAGATACTGGCGATTTAGCCTCAAATGCCCGTGAAACCCTTGTTCGGCCGTCGCGACGAAGGGTAGGCTCGGACCCGTGGTGAGAGCCCGTTTGGAAACTCGGACGCGGGCTGCGTTGCGGCGCGAAC
>NZ_AKZI01000091.1 GCF_000293785.1 Rhodovulum sp. PH10
GTGCGGCTCGACCGCTCGGAGGCGGCCGGCCGTGGCCCGCCGAAGCCGGTGATCCAGGGCTGGGTGTCGCTGCCGCTCGGCGTCGTCACGCTGGCGGAAAAGTTCGGCGGCGAGAAGGTGTCCCGCGCCGTGTTCGAGCAGATGGTCGACGTGGTGAGCGCCGCGCTCGCCGACTTCTCCCGCCGCCACGGCGGCGATCTGCGCGGGCTGCACATGCTCGGCACCTCCGGCACGGTGACCACCATCGCCGGCGTGTGGCTCGACCTGCCGCGCTACGATCGCCGCAGGGTCGACGGCTGCTGGCTGCGCACCCACGAGATCACCGCGGTGATCGACCGTTTGATGGCGATGACCTGGCAGGACCGGGTCGACAATCCGTGCATCGGCATGGAGCGGGCCGACCTGGTGCTGGCCGGCTGCGCCATCCTCGAGGCGATCCGCCGGGCGTTTCCGTGCCCGCGCCTCAGGGTCGCCGACCGCGGCCTGCGCGAGGGCATTCTGGTCAAGATGATGCGCGCCGACGGCGTGTGGGACGACGAGGGGTAGGCCGTCTTTCCTCGTGTCGCCGGTCTCGCGAGGAGGGTGGCGCCCGCCAAAACCCTTTTCGTTTTCGCCGCGCCACGCCATTGTCCTGCGCACCTTCGTTCTGCACACCGTCGTCCTGCACGCCATCGTGCCGGCACGCCACCGTCCTGTCGCCGGCCGTTCGTCTGCTGCCGTCCGGCCCGAGTATCGCGATGACCTCCGAGCGCAACCGTCCCCTGAAAGTCCAGGTCAAGGCCCGCAAGGGCCGCACTCTGGCGCAAAAGCTGTGGCTCGAGCGGCAGCTCAACGACCCGTATGTGGCGCAGGCCAAGCGCGACGGCTGGCGCTCGCGGGCGGCCTACAAGCTGATCGAGCTCGACGACCGCTTCAAGCTGATGAAGCCGGGCGCGCGGGTGGTCGATCTCGGCGCGGCGCCGGGCGGCTGGAGCCAAGTCGCGGCCAAGAGAATCGGCGCCGAGGGCGGGCGCGGCCGGCTGGTGGCGATCGACCTTTTGGACATGCCGCCGATTCCGGGCGTCGACATCCTGCACCTGGATTTCCTCGACCACAGCGCGCCCGACAAGCTGAAGGCGCTGCTCGGCGGCCCGGCCGACCTCGTGCTGTCCGACATGGCGGCCAACGCCACCGGGCACCGGAAGACGGACCACCTGAGGATCATGGGGCTCGCCGAGACGGCGGCCCAGTTCGCCCGCGAGGTTTTGGTGCCCGGCGGCGCCTTCCTCTGCAAGGTCCTTCGCGGCGGCACCGAGGGCGACCTCCTCAACGACCTCAAGCGCGATTTCGCCAAGGTGAAGCACGTCAAGCCGTCGGCGAGCCGCGCCGATTCCGCCGAGCTTTACGTGCTGGCGATGGGATTTCGGCAGGTCGGCGAGGGGTGACATCCGGTGCCGCGCACATCGTGCGGGGGGGCGACGCCCGGAGGGCTGGACGATGATCGACGTGATCGGTCTCCGCCGCCTCGGTGATTTCCGGCTGGAGATCGCGTTCTCGGACGGCACGATCGGCGTGCGCGATTTCGCTGGCGTTCGCGACAAGACCGGGGCGATGGCCGAGCCGCTGAAGGACCCCGCCTTTTTCGCTCGCGTTTTCCTGAACGATGGCGCCTTGACGTGGCCGAACGGCTACGACTGGGATCCGATCTCGCTCCACGACGAGATGCAGGCCACCGGTCTCCTGAAGCGTGCCGACGCCGCGGAGTGACGGGCCTCCTGCGCGGCTTCACTCGCGTTTCGCGGCCCGCTCGATCAGCTCCTCGCCGGCATTGGCCGGCATCTTGACGAAAAACACCACCGACGACACCGAGATCGCCCCGATCAGCAGGAAGGCGGGCGGGAAATCGGCGGCGCCGAGCGTGGTTCCGCCGTGCAGCGTCAGAACCGTCTCCAGCACCAGCGCGCCGATCGTCACCCCGGTCGAGATCGACAGCTGCTGGGTGACGCTGGCGAGCGAGGTCGCCCGGCTCATCCGCCGCGGGTCGACCTCGGCGAAGGCCAGCGTGTTGAGGCTGGTGAACTGCAGCGAGCGGGCGAGCCCGCCGAGCAGGAGCACGCAGAACATCACCCACACCGGCGTGCCGGGCACGAACGCGGCGCAGGCGGCGAGCGTCAGCCCGGCGACCACCGCATTGACGATCATGGTGTCGCGAAAGCCGAACCGGCGGAGAATCGGCGGCACCAGCGTCTTCATCGCCAGGGCGCCGATCGCGGTGGCGAAGGTGACGAGACCGGACTGGAACGGCGTCATCCCGAAGCCGAGCTGCAACAGGAGCGGCAGCAGGAAGGGCAGGGCGCCGGCCCCCACCCGAAAGACGAAGCCGCCGATCACGCCTGCCCGAAAGGTCGGCAGCGCGAGCAGCGACAGGTCGAGCACCGGTGCCGGCATTTTGCGCGCATAGACCACGTAGGCCGCCGAGCCGAGCACGCCGGTGCCGAGCAAAACCCCGGCGATCCATTTCGGCACGAAATCGACGGTGATCACCGCCGAGCCGAAGGCGAGCCCGCCGATCCCGAACGCCACCAGGATCATGCCGAGCGTGTCGAACGGGTCGGGCACCTCGGCCTTCACGTTCTCCACCACCGCGGTGACCAGCAGGAAGCCGATCAGCCCGATCGGCACGTTGACGAGGAAGATCCAGTGCCAGCTCGCATAGGTGGTGATGAAGCCGCCGAGCGGCGGCCCGAGCATCGGCCCGATCAGCGCCGGCATGGTGACCAGCGCCATCGCCGCGACGAGCTTGGTCTTCTCGACCGTGCGAAACAGCACCAGGCGGCCGACCGGGCTCATCATCGCCCCGCCCATCCCCTGCACGAAGCGGGCGAGCACGAAGTGCCACAGCGCGCTCGACATCGCGCAGGCGATCGAGCCCGCCACGAACACCACGATCGCCGAGCGGAAGATGGTGCGGGCGCCGAACCGGTCGGCCATCCAGCCGGACATCGGGATGAAAATCGCCAGCGCCAGAAGGTACGAAGTGATGGCGAGCTTCAGCTCGATCGGCGAGGTGCCGATGCTTTTGGCGATCGCCGGCAGGGCGGTGGAGATCACCGTCGAATCGAGATTCTCCATGAACAGTGCGACCGCGACGATGAACGGGACCAGACGTTCGCGGGCAAGCGGCATGGTGGGCTCGAGGGGCGGTGGCTCGTCCGACGGCGGGAAGGCCGGCGACGGGGCGCGGGGATGCGGAAGAAAGCGGAAGGCGGGTGCCGGGTTCCGGCGAGCGGACATCCTTCGGCGCCCGTCGTGTCGGAATTACGAACGGCCGGACGCCGCGGCGGCACCGAGGTCGCGTCCGTCGCCGGATTGTCGAAGGCCCGATGGGGGCGCCGCCACAGGATGCCACCGCAGGACGCATGGCCGCATTGCATCCGGTCGGTGCATCCCCACATCGAGGCGACCGACCGGGAGACGATCGACCGGCGGCCCGTCGGCGGCCGACGCCCGAACCCGGCCCGGCCGGCGCACACCACCACCGGAGCACAACCGGGGCACACCACCGAGGAGCGCACGATGATCTACATTCTCGCGGCCATCCTGCCCCCGCTCGGGCTGCTGCTCAATGGCCAGCCGTTCGCGGCGATCTTCAACCTGGTCCTGCTGGTGGTCAGCATCCTCTTGACGGTGCTGACGATCTTCTCGTTCCCGTTCCTCCTGCTGGTGCCCTCGGCGCACGCGCTGATCGCCGTGCACATGAAGCGGGAGGACCGCCGCCACCGCGAGATCGTCGACGCCATCGAGCGCCACGGCCCGCCGCCCGGCTGGCGGTGAGTCGTCCTCTCCATCGGGCGGGAGTTCCTGTTCCCGCCCGCGGCTCTGCGCGATGAGCGCACGCGTCCTCGGGCTCGCCCGCGAGTTCCTCCGGCCTTCCCATCGTCACGAGCCCGTGCTACTCACCCTCGCCAACTCCGTACAGGGACAGCCCGAGTCCCCCAGCCGCCCCCGGCTGGCCGACCGGGCATTCTCCAAAACTTCCCTGCGGCACCGGGAGCTTGGCATGGCCACCATTTCCGACGCGATTTTCCGCGAGGCGCTCACCTTCGACGACGTCCTGTTGACGCCGGGGCCCTCGGACGTGATGCCCTCCGAGGCGGACGTGCGCACGCGTCTCACCCGCGAGATCGTCCTCAACATGCCGATCATCGCCTCGGCGATGGACACCGTGACCGAGGCGGCGATGGCGATCGCGATGGCCCAGGCCGGTGGGCTCGGCGTCATCCACCGCAATCTCGAGCCCGAGCAGCAGGCCGGCCAGGTGCGGCAGGTGAAGAAGTTCGAGTCCGGCATGGTGGTGAACCCGCTCACCATCGGCCCGGAGGCGACGCTCTCCGACGCGCTCGAGATGATGGCGGCGAACCACATCTCCGGTATCCCGGTGGTGACGACCGAGGGCGGCGTCGAGGGCAAGCTGGTCGGCATCCTCACCAACCGCGACGTCCGCTTCGCCCACGACCCGGACCAAAAGGTCCGCGAGCTGATGACCAAGGAGCGGCTGATCACGGTGCGCGAGGGGGTGAACCAGCAGGAGGCCAAGAAACTCCTGCACCAGCACCGGATCGAGAAGCTTCTGGTGGTCGACGACCAGTATCGCTGCGTCGGCCTGATCACCGTGAAGGACATCGAGAAGGCGGTCGCCAACCCGAACGCCTGCAAGGACGCGCAGGGCCGGCTCCGCGTCGCCGCCGCGACCACGGTCGGCGACAAGGGATTTTCACGCTCGGAGCATTTGATCGCGGCGGGCGTCGACCTGGTGGTGGTCGACACCGCGCACGGTCACTCCCGCCACGTGTTGGAGGCGGTGAGCCGGATAAAAACGCTGTCGAACTCGGTGCAGGTCGCAGCCGGCAACGTCGCGACCCGGGACGGCGCCCAGGCGCTGATCGATGCCGGCGCGGACGCCATCAAGGTCGGCATCGGCCCGGGCTCGATCTGCACCACGCGGGTGGTGGCGGGCGTCGGCGTGCCGCAGCTCACCGCCATCATGGACGTGGTCGAGGCGGCGCACGCCGCCGGCGTCCCGGTGATCGCCGACGGCGGCATCAAGTATTCGGGCGATCTCGCAAAAGCGCTGGCGGCCGGGGCCGACTGCGCGATGATCGGCTCGCTGCTCGCCGGCACCGACGAGTCGCCGGGCGAGGTGTTTCTTTATCAGGGCCGGTCCTACAAGACCTATCGCGGCATGGGCTCGGTCGGCGCAATGGCGCGCGGCTCGGCCGACCGCTATTTTCAGCAGGACATCAAGGACGCGCTCAAGCTGGTGCCGGAGGGCGTCGAGGGGCAGGTGCCCTACAAGGGTCCGGCCGGCGCGGTGCTGCATCAGCTCACCGGCGGCCTGCGGGCGGCGATGGGCTATGTCGGCGCCAAGACGCTCACCGAGTTCCACGAGAAGGCGCGGTTCGTGCGCATCTCCGGCGCCGGCTTGCGCGAAAGCCACGTGCACGACGTGACCATCACCCGCGAGAGCCCGAACTATCCGACCCGGCTGTGAGCCGGGTACGTCCGGCGCGGGGACGTGGCGAGAACGTGGAGAAAAAAATGCCGCCCCGACCGGGGGCGCGGACCGGGGCGGCGAGGACGGGACCATCGACGAGGCGCGGGTCGCCCCGTCTGCAACCTGAATCTGTCGCATTTTGCCGATTCGCTTCAATGGCGGATCGCGGCAAATCCGCTGTCTGACGGTCATCTGGCGGTCGCTTGCGGCCGTTCTAGGCCGTTTGCGGCGCGCCGCCGCGATGCCGCAGGGATTTTGCAAGCGGTTTCGGGCCAAAGAAATCGGGCGATGGGGACGGGCGGTTGCGCGAGATCGGGCCCGAGATCGAGCCCGAGGTCGGGATCGGTGGGTCTCGGCGTGATCGGGGGCAGGGCGGTGGATACGGGGGCGAGGGTCACGGCCCCTTCCCCGACCCGCAGCAATTTCGGGTGAACCGGGGTCGGGGCCGTGAACGCGGTCGGGATGGCTGAACACCGGCCGCGTATTCTCGCGCAACGTGCGCAGGATGGATCGGTTCGTCACCGACCCCGACAAGGTGGTGACGGCGAGGCGTTCGGGCAATGCGGCAAACTCGGCCACCGGGTCGGGCGAACGGTCGCAGGCGGAGCCATCGTGTCGCGGTGCATGGTGTGGCGGCTACGACTCACGAAAGGAACCTCGGTGCGATGACGACTCCGGTGCGGACGGTCGACGAGACGGCGAAGGTGAAGGCGACGGCGACGGATATCGGCGACGGCAGGGCAGGGCCGCAGCGGCCGAGCCGCGCCGAGGCGGAGGCGGCGTTCCGCACCATCATCCGCTGGGCCGGCGACGATCCCGACCGCGAGGGTCTTCGCGAGACCCCGGCGCGGGCGGCGCGGGCCTACGAGGAGTTCTTTCGCGGCTACGACGAGGACCCCGCCGCGGTGCTGCGCAAAACCTTCGAGGAAACCGGCGGCTACGACGAGATGGTGATGCTGCGCGGGGTGCGCTTCGAGAGCCACTGCGAGCACCACATCGTGCCGATCATCGGCCGCGCCTGGGTGGCCTATGTGCCGGCCGGGCGGGTGGTCGGCATCTCGAAGCTCGCACGGCTCGTCGAGATTTTTGCCAAGCGCCTGCAGATCCAGGAGAAGATGACGGCGCAGATCGCCGACACGATCCAGGAGGTGCTGGAGCCGCAGGGCGTCGCCGTGGTGATCAAGGCGGTGCATCACTGCATGACGACCCGCGGCGTGCGCCAGCCGGCGACCGATCTCGTCACCAGCCGGATGCTCGGGGTGTTTCGCGACAACCGCTCGACCCGCCAGGAGTTTCTGGCCCTGATCGACTGACCGCCGCGGACCGCGCCGGGAGGGCCGCCGCGGCGACCTCCCAGCCTCGATGCCGCCCGTGCGGGGTCAGGCGGCGACCTCGCGGAGAAAATCGTCGACCGAGCCCTGGAGCCGGCGCGCCGTCTCGGCGAGCTCGCCGCTCGCGCCGAGCACGTCGCCGGCCGACCGGCTGGCGGCGCCGATCGCCGTCGTCACCGTCTCGATGTTGCCGGCGACGCGGGTGGCGCCGGAGGCGGCGTCCGCGACGTTGCGGGAAATCTCCCGCGTCGCGGCGGACTGCTGATCGATGGTCGCGGCGATCGAGCCGGTGAAGCGGCCGATGTCCTCCATGGTCGCGGCGATCTTGCCGATCGCGTCGACCGAGTCGCGGGTCGAGGTCTGGATGCCGGTGACCTGGGCGGCGATCTCCTCGGTCGCCTTGCCGGTCTGGCTCGCCAGCGTCTTCACCTCGCTCGCCACCACGGCGAAGCCCTTGCCGGCCTCGCCGGCCCGCGCCGCCTCGATGGTGGCGTTGAGCGCCAGGAGGTTGGTCTGCTCGGCGATCGCCTTGATCAGGTCGACCACCTTGCCGATCCGCAGGGCGGCGTCGGCGAGCGTCGCGACCTGCTCGTTGGAGCGGACGGCGAGCGCCGTCGCCTCGCCGACCACGCCGTTCGCGTGGTCGACCTGGCGGCCGATCTCGGCGACCGACGAGCCGAGCTCGTCGGTAGCGGAGGCGACGCTCTGCACGTTGCCGGCCGCTTGCTGGGAGGCCGAGAGTGCCTCGTTCGCCCGGGTGGTGGCGTCGGTCGCGATGGTGTCGAGCGAGGTCGCGGTGCCGTCGAGCCGTCGCATGCTGGCGCCGACGGCGCTCAAAACCTCGCCGATCGTGGTGCGAAAGCCGGCCACCAGCGCATCGATCCGGGTCTGCCGCTCGGCCTGCACGGTTCGGGCCTGCGCCTCCTCGGCGAGGCGCTGGTCGGTGCGCACCCGGAAGACGTCGATCGCACGCGCCATGTCGCCGAGCTCGTCCGGGCGGTCGAGGTCGAGCCGGCCGGAGATGTCCCGGTCCTGTGCGAGATCCTGGAGCGCGTCGCGCAGCGCGTCGAGCGGCCGGGTGATTCCGCGGGCGATCCACCAAGCGGCTGCCCCGAGCAGGAGCAGCACCACGAGCGTCACCCCGGCGGCCCGGATCGAGGTCGCGCGGGTCTCGGCGGCGATGTCGTCGTCGTAGACGCCGGTGCCGACCAGCATGCCCCATGGTGAATAGAGCTTGAACACCGCGGTCTTGTAGATCGGCGCGTCGGAGCCCGGCTTCTTCCACAGATAGGTCGTGTGGCCGATGCCGGCCTGGTCGATCTGTTGCAGCAGCTCGCGGTTGAACGTGCGGCCGGCCAGATCCTTCACGTCGACCTGCGGCGTGCCGATCAGCTTCGGCATGGTCGGATGGGCCAGCAGCACCATCTTGCGGTCCATCACGAGGAAGTAATCGCCGTGGCCGTAGCGCATGCCGGCGATCACCGCGAGGGCGCGCGCCCTGGCCTCGGCCTCCGACATCAGGCCGCGCGCGACCAGCTGGCGGTGGACGTCGAGCACGCCGATCGCGCTGTCGGTGAGCGATTCGAGGGTTTTCAGGCGGGTGTCGGCGGCGCCGCGGTGCTGCAGCCAGACCAGCGACCCGGCGAGCACGAGGCAGCCGAGGCCGAGCACGCCGACCAGGGCGAGGAGCCGTCCGCCAATGCGGAGGCGAAGCGATGGGGTGGGCATCGAAGAGGTCCTTCGGTACAACCTTGCCTCTGCAATGATGGGCGAGGTGTCCGATGACGTTAGCGGGCCGCACCTTAATTTTGTCTAATGGCGAGAATCGTTACTCGACTTCGATTGTCGCATTTTTCGGTCGGGGGGAGGGGGGACGGCTCGGCCGGTAGGCGTGGCGGACCGCCTGTCTGTGTGGCGGGCCGCGACCTGGCTCCGAGCGGACCGGACGAGACGACGCCGGCGGCGCTCGTTCGACGAGCGCCGGCCGGTTCGTCGCCGATCACGAGGGGTCGGCGCGCCGCGTCGGTCTCGGGTCCTGTCGCCGGTGCCGTGGCACCCGGCGTCACGCGATGCGACCCGCTCTCGCGAGGGAGAGGGGGGAGGGGCGACGCCCGCCGACTGGTGTCAGCGGACGGCGCGCAGGCGCGGCTTCTCGGCCGTGTCGGCCGCGAGGGTGCGGGCGGCGGTGATCGGCGTCACGTTGCCGGCCGGCGCGGGTGCCGCGGTTTTTGCGGTGGTCGCGGCCTTGCCGGCCTTCTTGCCGCTGTCGGCGCGCTCGGCGGCCTTGGCCTTCGCCTTGGCGGCGAGCCGCGAAGCCTTCTTCTTGGCCGGCGCCTTGGCGGGGGCCTTCGGCGTCTCGGCGGCGGCCTCGGGGGCCTCGGCGGCGGCGGCGACCGCGGGGGCCGGCGCCGGCTTTTCGGCGACCATCTCGGGTGCCGGGCTCACCGGCTTGCCGACGGCGGCCGTCGCGGCCGTCTCGGCGAGGATCTCGCGCTCGGCCTGCAGCCAATACTGGTCGTCCTGTCCATGGGCGCAGCCGTGGGCGAGCCAAATGTGATAGGCGCGTTCGCGGATGCGGTCTTCGAGGGTCTGTGCCACATCGACCTCCTGTTGCGAAAGGAGGCCCATGGTTGCCGCAGGTATGGTTAACGAAGCGTAAATCCCACTCGCAGTGCGAGAATGTTTCGGAAATGGCGCCTCGAGAACAATTTTTGGTAGAAAATATTGTGCATTGCACAGTGGTTGCGCGCGGCTCACCGCCGAATCGCTGCGCCGAATACCGTCACGAGCCGACTCGGGAACCCCGAGTCGGCTCGTTCGTGTTCGGATGCGCTCGTGGTCCGCTTCCGACATTCGCATCCCGCCGCCGCACATCCGATGGCGAATGTCGGAATCGAAAAGACCACTGGCAATCATCGGGGCCTAGCGGAGCTTCGAATTCGACGTTCGAGAACGAAGATGCGGCCGGGTGGGACTCGAATGTCGAACTCGCTCCACTAGAGCCAGCGGCGGTGGCTGCTCGGGTCGTCGATGCGGCGCGAGACGACCAGCCGGTTCCAGATGAACAGGACGAGGACGGCACCGACCGTCGCGCCGATCAGCCCGGCTCCCTGGTCGATCCGGTACCAGCCGACGGTCTGGCCGAGCCAGGTGGCGACGAACGCCCCGGCGATGCCGAGCAGTGTCGTCAGGATGAAGCCGGACGGCTTGTTCGGGCCGGGCGCGATGAATCGCGCCAAGATGCCCGCGACGAACCCGATCGCGATGATCCACAGAATCGACATTCATGCCTCCTCGATCCGCGCCGCCGCGGGCGCCCGATGCAATGCCGGTTCAACTCGCCGTCGAATGCCGGGTTCCCGAAATTTGTCGGAGATGCGGCAAGGCGACCGGCGGGGCCTGGAAGAGGCGGCGGGACCGCGCCCTGTTTTGGCGGATTGGCGACAGGTCGGACACGAAATTGTCGGCAACGCCACATCGGCCGGGCTCGCCCCGCTCTGCGGGATGTCGCAAAACCCACTGCGCCGGCTCGTCTTTTCGCGCGAGCGCGGGTGGCACGCACATTGCCAGGGTGGACGAGCCAGAGTGGAATTATTCGACCTTCAGTCTCCATTTTCGAGAGCAGAGCCAATGGCCGACGTCACCTTCACCTCGCCCGCCATGTCCAAGGACGTGACCGTCTACGCCGTCGCGGGCGACACCCGGACGCTCCTGTCGGTGGCCAAGGAGCACAAGGTTCCGATCCATTTCGAGTGCGAGAACGGCGAGTGCGGCTCGTGCGCCTGTGAGGTGTCGGTGCTGTCCGGCAAGACGCCGCTCGGCGTCAACCTCACCGAGAAGGAGAAGACCGTGCTCAAGCTCGCCGGCAAGGTCACGGACCAGCAGATCGCCGACGCCGAGGTGAAGAACCTGCCGCCGCCGTGGCGCCTCGCCTGCCAGTTCATCGTCCGCCACGAGGACGTGCTGGTGAAGTTCTGATCGGCGCGTCCCGCCGCGGCGGTCGGCCGTTCGCGGAACGCGAGATCCGGCGGAACCAGGGTGCGGTCGTCGACCGCGCCCGCGGGCGGCGGCGTGCGGAAAATCCGCATTCCGCTGCCGCTGCCGCCGCGCTAGGGTGGCGCCGTTCGTGGGAGCGGTCGCATGTTCGACGGGTATTATTTCAAGGGCCGGGGGTTCCTCTGGCACCGGACCAAGGGGCCGATCGTCTGGTGGCCTCTCAACTGGCTCTGGTTCTTCGTGTTCGAGCAGAAGCGCCTGCGCGAGGACGCGCGCGAGGAGAAGGCGGAGAAGAAGGCCGCCAAGGCCGCCGCCAAGGAAGCCGCTGCCAAGGAGAAGGCGGGCGTGACGGAGCCCGGCATGCCGGCTTCGACGACCGAGAAGGTCGACGGCGCCTGACGCGTCGTCTGCACGCGACGTCCGATCGCTCGGGTCACCGCAGCGCCACCAGCCCGGCGCCGAGCGCGATCAACGCGACGCCGACCCAGCCGGTGACCGACAAGCGCTCGCCGAGAAACAGCGCACCGAACACCGCCACCAACACCACCGACAGCTTGTCGACCGGAGCGACGCGGGCCGCCTCGCCGAGCTTCAGCGCGCGGAAATAGCAGACCCACGAGGCGCCGGTGGCGAGTCCCGACAGCACCAGGAACACCCAGGTGCGTGCCGGCACGGTTCCCGGCGGCTGCCATTGCCCGCTCGCCGCCACGAGCAGCGTCACCATCGCCAGGATCACCACGGTGCGCACGAAGGTGGCGTAGTCCGAGCCGACGCCTGCGACGCCCACCTTGGCGAAAATCGCCGTCAGCGCCGCGAAGGCGGCCGAGAGCAGCGCCCACACCTGCCAGCTCGACAGAACCCGCATGCGCGCCTCCGCGGTGGCCGCGGCCGCTCTTCGGCCGCGCTCGGGCCCGTGATAGCGCGTTCGGCGGCGCCGTCCAGTCGCCGTCCAGTCGCCGTCCATCCGCCATCCAGTCGTCGAACGGCTGCCGGGCGGCACGCCGCAAACGCGAAAAAGCCGGCCCGAAGGCCGGCTTTTCCGAAACTCTTCGTCGATCGCGCGAGGAAAGGCTCAGCGCGAATAGTACTCGACCACCAGGTTCGGCTCCATCTGGGCGGCGTAGGGCACGTCGCCGAGGCCCGGCACGCGGGCGAGCTTCGCGGTCATCTTGCCGTGGTCGACCTCGATGTAGTCGGGCACGTCGCGCTCGGCGAGCTGGCTCGCCTCGATGACGATCGCGAGCTGCTTCGACTTGTCCTTCACCTCGATCAGGTCGCCGACCTTGCAGCGGAAGCTCGGGATGTTGACCCGGCGACCGTTCACCTTGACGTGGCCGTGATTGATGAACTGGCGGGCCGCGAACGGGGTCGCCACGAACTTCGAGCGGTACACCACCGCGTCGAGCCGGCGCTCCAGGAGGCCGATCAGGTTCTCGCCGGAATCACCCTTCATCCGGATCGCCTCCTCGTAGAGGCCGAAGAACTGCTTCTCGGAGATGTTGCCGTAATAGCCCTTGAGCTTCTGCTTGGCGCGCAGCTGCACGCCGTAGTCCGACAGCTTGCCCTTGCGGCGCTGGCCGTGCTGGCCGGGGCCGTACTCGCGGCGATTCACGGGGCTCTTCGGGCGGCCCCAGATGTTCTGGCCCATACGGCGATCGATCTTGTACTTCGCCTCGATGCGCTTGGTCATCGCGTCCTCGTTGGCGGGGTTGCGCCCGCCTTGTTGGTGGAATGAGGATCGCGCCCTCCTCTGCCACGGCGAGTGGGCCGGGCCGACAGGCCGTCGCCCTGCGCGGGCGAAGACCTCGGGTCGCGAAACGTTTCGCGGGCCGTGCGGCCCGCGAGACGCACAGGGTTTTAGGGGAACCGCGGCGATTGTCAAACTTTTGCGACCGCCGCGGTCGCCGCGCGGCACAGGCCGAAGGCTTTCAAGGCGTCGGCGAGGGCCGGGGAGGGCGCCCGTCCCGAGGTGAAGACGAAGGCGTCCCGCGCTCCGCGCTGTCCGGCCGCGGCGGCGAGGCCGCAAGCGGGGCCGCAAGCGGCGCCGGAGGCGGGGCCGAGCAGCGACACCACCCGCCGGGCGATCGCCGGGGCCGGGTCGATCCAGCCGACCGGCCAGGGGGCGAGCGTGGCGAGCCGGTCCTTCAGCAGCGGATAATGCGTGCAGGCGAGCGCCACCGTATCGGTGCGTCGCGCGCCGTCGGCGACGAAGCACGGCGCGATCTCCGCCGCGATGTCGGCGTCCGCCACCGGCCGGCCTTCCAGCGCCGCCTCGGCGAGCGCGGCGAGATGGGCGGAGCCGACCAGCGTCACCGCGCAGTTCTGGCCGAAATCGCGGATCAAGGCCTTGGTGTATTCGCGCTTCACCGTCGCCTCGGTGCCGAGCACCGACACGAGTTTTGTCCGCGAGCCGGCGCAGGCGGGCTTGATCGCCGGCACCGTGCCGACGAACGGCACCGTGTGGGCGGCGCGCAAATGCGGCAGCACCAGGGTGGAGGCGGTGTTGCAGGCGATGACGACCAGGTCCGGGCGGTGGGTGGCGATCAGCTCGCCCATCAGCGGCACCAGCCGGCCGATCAGCGTCGCCTCGGAGTGGCGGCCATAGGGGAAGAAGGCGTCGTCGGCGACATAGACGTAGCGGGCGTCCGGCCGTGCCGCGACCACCTCGCGCAGCACCGTCAGTCCCCCCAGTCCCGAATCGAACACCAGGATGGTGGTTTCGCCCGTGTGGCCGCCGTGCATCGTCTCGTCCGGCGCTCCTGCCGCCGTTCCGTCGTCTTTTTGGCCCGAGTCTGCGCTGGCGTCTACTCGAAGGCTCGCTCCATGCTGCGCCCCGCATAGAGGAGGCGCAACACGATCACGTCTTCGCCTCTCACCGTGAAGGCGATCGCCACCCGCCGCTCGAAGCCGATCACCCGCAGTCCCGGCCGGATGTCGTCGCGCATCGTCCCACGCTGCGGGAAAGGCAGGAGGTCGAGGCAGCGTCGCTCGATCCGCCGAATGTAAGCGAGGGCGCGGTCGTGGCCGGCACTGTCGACGATCCAGTCGAAAATCGCGTCGAGGTCGGCCTGGGCCGCCTCGGAGAACAAGACCCTTCCGGTCATCCTCGGTCGGCCGTCGTGCGCCGACGGTGGGCTCGTGCCTCGAGCCCGCCGAAGACGTCGGACGAAGGTACCAGTGGTTCCTCGCCGCTGGCGACGCGATCGTACGTCGCCGCGACGTCGTTCCGGAGCCAGGCATCGAGAGCGGTGTCGCGATCCGCGAGCGCCTGCAGACCGTCACGCACCACCGCGCTCGCGTCGGCATAGGCGCCCGAGCCGACCCGCTCCTCGACCAGCCGCATCAAATCCTCCGACAGGGTCACGGTGAGGCTTCGTTCGGCCATCGCGATTCTCCTTCGGTTGCGGCGGCGAGGTCGGAGGACCGCGCGCGAGGTCGGTCGATCACACCCGCCCAAAGACCCGCCGGAAGATGGTGTCGACGTTCTTGAAATGATAGCCGAGGTCGAACAGGGCCTCGATCTCCTTGTCGGACAAAGCCTTTTTGACGTCCGGATCGGCTTTCAGCAACCCCATGAAGTCGGTCGCCTCGCCGCGCCACACCTTCATCGCATTGCGCTGGACGAAAGCGTAGGAATCCTCGCGGCTCACGCCGTGTTGTGTGAGTGCCAGGAGAACCCGCTGGGAGTGCACGAGGCCGCCCAGCCGGTCGAGATTCTTCTTCATGTTCTCCGGGTAAACGATGAGCTTGTCGACGATTCCGGTCAGCCGGGCGAGCGCGAAGTCGAGCGTCACCGTGGCGTCCGGCCCGATCATCCGCTCGGCCGAGGAGTGGGAGATGTCCCGCTCGTGCCACAGCGCGACGTTCTCCATCGCCGGCGTCACGTAAGCGCGCACCATGCGGGCAAGGCCGGTCAGATTTTCCGACAGCACCGGATTGCGCTTGTGCGGCATCGCCGACGAGCCCTTCTGCCCCTCCGAGAAGAACTCCTCCGCCTCCAAGACCTCGGTGCGCTGCAGGTGGCGGATCTCGATCGCCAGTCGCTCGACCGAGGAGGCGACGACGCCGAGCGTCGCGAAGAACATGGCGTGGCGGTCGCGTGGGATCACCTGGGTCGACACCGGCTCGACCGTGAGCCCCATCGCCTCGGCGACGTGCTCCTCCACCCGCGGGTCGATCTGGGCAAATGTGCCGACGGCGCCCGAGATGGCGCAGGTCGCCACCTCTTTCCGTGCAGCGACCATCCGCTCCCGCGCCCGCGAGAACTCCGCATAGGCGCCGGCGAGCTTGAGCCCGAACGTGGTCGGCTCGGCATGGATGCCGTGCGAGCGGCCGATCGTGGGGGTGAGCTTGTGCTCGAAGGCGCGCCGCTCGATCGCGGCGAGCAGGCCGTCGAGATCGGCGATCAGCAGGTCGGCGGCGCGGGCGAGCTGCACGCCGAGGCAGGTGTCGAGCACGTCCGAGGACGTCATGCCCTGGTGCACGAAACGCGCCTCCGGCCCGACGATCTCCGCGAGGTGGGTGAGGAAGGCGATCACATCGTGCTTGGTGGTGCGCTCGATCGCGTCGATCCGGGCGACGTCGAAGGTCACGCCTTTGGCCTTCTCCCAGATGGTGCGGGCGGCGTCCGCCGGGATGATGCCGAGGTCCGCCATGGCGTCGGCCGCGTGCGCCTCGATCTCGAACCAGATGCGGAAACGGGTCTGCGGCTCCCAGATGGAGGCCATTTCGGGGCGAGTGTAACGCGGGATCATGGTCGGCTCACGGTTTCGGGATTTTTGCGGGCTCTAGCAGATCGCGCCCGGCGAAGCCATGCGGGAGACGGCCGGGAGACGCGGCGGCGGGTGTGGAGCGGCGGGACCGGCAAAAACCCTCGCGTGCTCCACTGTGCCCGCCAGGCCCGCGGTGGGCGCCGGCCCGTACTCCCCGGGGATCATGTTCGTAGCGCCCGGATGTTACGTATTGGCGAGCGTTGACAGCCATGCGCGTCAATGTAGCATGACATTGTCACTGTCGTAGACAGCACACCGAAACGTCGTCGATGGTCACCGCGTCGGCAGAAGCGAATTACATCGTCTCGTCTGCAAGGCAAATCTTTCTTTTCAGTGCCTTTACGTCGGGGCGGCTGCCGAAGCCGTGGGAATTCTGTCGATCTGCGGGTCGAGGTCGATGCCGAGGGCAGTGCCCGCTCGCGTAGATTTCACGCGGAGCGAAGCGATCGATACGCCCGGCGGGGGCCGGGCGAAGCGGTCGTGGCGGTTCGTCACGACGACAACGGCCGCCGGCCTGGTGCCGCGCGGTCACTGATGGAGGGTCATGATATGGCTGAAGCGACCCGGAGCTTGTCCGGATTGACCGAAGAGGAAGCTGTCGAGTTCCACTCGCAGTTCAAGACGACCTTCTCGGCGTTCATCGTCATCGCCGTCCTCGCCCACGTCCTGGTGTGGGCCTGGAAGCCCTGGTTCTGAGCGAAGGGGGATCGACCATGAGCAATCCGCAAGACGACTACAAGATCTGGCTGGTCATCAACCCGTCGAACTGGCTGCCGGTGATCTGGATCACCGTTCTCCTGGTGGCGATGGCGGTTCACGCCTTCGTTCTCAACGACGCGCGCTACAATTTCCTCGCCGCCAAGTCGGCGGCCGTGACGTCGCAGACGAAGTGACGTGTCGCAATCCGGGATCGGCCGTGTGCGGCCGGTCCCGGAGTGTCCAACCCTCTCGAGGTTGCCGCCCGTCGAGGGCCACACGTCCGGCCGGTCCATCCGCCGGCTCGCTCGCGAAAGAACGAGAGCTCGCGAGAGAACGAGAGAAGGCGTGTGCCTCGCACGGCGGCGGTTCGCTGCCGGCGGACCGATCGCAGGCGGCGTCGGGGAAAAAACCGGCGGCCGCGGTGATCGGTCCTTCGGCCGCGTGCGGCGGGTCGGGCTCGGCGCATCATGCTCGCGCCGGCGCGGGTGGTCGGTTGCTCGGCCGGTCGCGCGAACGTGAAGGTCGGCCGTCCGACGATCCTGGTCCACCGGTTCCGACGGGAGTACGATGATACTTCGACCGACCGGACCCCCGACCGGACCGATGTGCCATGCGCCCTGCCGTGGAAGCTTCGGAAATCTGTCGAACCCTGCCGCTGAATGCCGCGATTGTCGACCCGGACGGGACGATCCGCGAGGTCAACAAGCCGTGGCGCGATTTCGGTGCGGCGAATGGCCTGCTCACGCGCGATGCCGGGGTCGGCACGAATTATTTCGACGTCTGCCCGTCCGAGATGGTGCACGAGCTGCGCGAGGTGATCGCCCGCCGGCGCGACGTGTTCACCTGCATCTATCCCTGCCACTCGTGCGAGGACGTGCGGTGGATGGCGATGATCGCGCTTCCGCTCGCGGCCGAGCCGCCGACCGGCCTCACGCTGCTGCATCTCGATTTCACCGCCATGCTGCCGAAGCCGATCGCGCGCGGCCCGCTGCGCGAGGGGCGGATGGTCGACGCGGCGCTCGCCGACGTGTTCCGGCCGGTGGTCGCGCTGATCGAGCAGACCATGGCGCGCGCCGTCGCCGAGGCGCGGGTGGTCGATCCGGCGGCACCCCAGCGGGCGTTCGAGAAGGCGATGATCGCCGACCGGCTGGCCAAGCGTCAGCGCGAGGTTCTGGCGCTGCTCGGGCAGGGCCAGAGCAACCAGGAGATCGCCGGCCGGCTCGGCATCTCGATGAATACCGCCAAGCTGCACGTCGCGGCGATCCTGCGCCGCCTCGGCCTCGACAACCGGATGCAGGCGGTGGCGCTCGGCGCCCGGATGTACGGGGTGGTCGACGTGTTGCGGCCGGCGCTGGCGACGGGCGGCGACCACATCGGCGACCCCATCGGCGAGAGTAGTCGGCCGAGGGTACGTATTGACCGACATTGACATCAGGAAGTGTAAATGTAGCTTTACAGCCCAATGAATTGAACGTTCGTCGGTGGTATTCTTCTCGTCTCACTCGGGGCCGGATTTTGCGAGGCCCGGATCGACACGACATGCAGAACGAGGGCGGCCGCACCGGGGTGCGGCCTCGTCTCCGGCATGTCGGGCCGAGGCTCGCGAGCGGACCGCGTGGGACAAGTCGAGACGCCGACGGGACGCACGCTATTCCCGGGTGACCGGGTCGACCGAATGTCGTGACTTGTCGTCACGACAGAACCCGCCGAGCGGGACGTTTTGCAGCAACTTCCCGCGGCAACCTCATTGGAGGGAATTTTATGGCGAATCCCGAGAGGAGCCTCTCCGGTCTGACGGACGAAGAGGCACGCGAGTTCCACAGCCAGTTCACCACGACGTTCATGGCATTCATGGTGCTGTGCGTCCTCGCCCACGTTCTCGTGTGGGCCTGGCGGCCCTGGTACTGAGCGAGGAGGAACAAGTCATGGCCAATCCGCAGGACGACTACAAGATCTGGCTGGTTCTCAACCCGTCGACTTGGCTCCCCGTGATCTGGATCGCCGCGCTGGTCGTCGCGATCCTCATCCACGCGCTGGTTCTCACCCACCCGCGCTACAACCACATGTCGATCGCCCAGGCGAAGTACTCGACCCCGGCGAAGTGACACGGCGCAGCGGCCGCCGCTCGGTGGCCGCGCCCGGCGCCCCGGCGCCGAGCCCTCGACTCGAGCACCGATCGCCGTGCGACCCGCGTGGTCGCTGGCCGAACGGATGCCCGTCGAGGGTTTGCGCCGGGGTCGGTGGCTTGTCGAACAGCCGCTCCTACGGGGTTCGACCCGCAGGGGCGGCTTTTTCGTTTTGGCGCAGGGGTGATACCAACGGCGACAGAGTCCGACCTCGTCCTGAGGAGCACTCCGCAGGAGTGCATCTCGAAGGGCGAGGCCACGGTGCGGGCCTCATCCTTCGAGATGGCCGCTTCGCGGCCCCTCAGGATGAGGTCATAGTTTTCCGCCGCTGGTATGAGTTCGTGAGCGCGGCCGGCTCGAGCGTGGCCGGTGCCGGGGCCGGCGGGCGGAGTCGATAGGCGCGCCCGCGCGAGAGGGCCGGCCATCGCGCGGCACCGGGGTACGCATCGCCAGGCGACGCGGTCGTCTCGGCAAGGCCGGCGGGCGAGGCTGCCACGTGCTTTGCCGCTGCGAGCGAGGGGGCTCGTGGCCGGCGGCGCGGCTGGCGGCGCTTCTTGCGGTCATTCTGGCGGCGCTTCTTGCGGTCATCGCCGGGCCGGGCCGGCTCGGTGCCGGCGGGCGGGGCAGGGGAGCCGAACTCGATTCGGCACGCCGTGCCTCGTCGTGTCCCGCTCGCCGTCCTCCGCCGCTCCGCGCACGCGCTGTTCGTCACTCCGCCCTCGCGATTCCCGATTCCCCATTCGCCATTCCCCACTCGCCACTCGCTTCTCTCTCCTCCCGAACCCACCCGACGGCAGGGATTTTCCGGCAAAACCCATCCCCGGGTATGCCAACGCGGGTTGACAAGCGGCGGCGTCAATCTAACCTTACGATCATGCCTCGCGAGGCGGCGAGGCCGCCGAGGACGCGTCCGGGACCACCATGCAGACGGCGTTGGCACAGTTCGAAACCCTGCGTTCGCTGGCCCTGAACGTCACCGTGCTCGATCCGGACGGAACGATCGCCGACACCAACTCGACGTGGCGCGATCCCTGTCCGGTCACCGGCAAGACGTTGCCGGACGCCGGTCGCGGCCTCAATTATCTCGATCTCTGTCCGCCCGAGCGGGCGCGCCAGCTCGAGCATCTGTTGGCCGGGCGGTGCGATCTCGTCACCAGCGTCTATCCGTGCGAGGCGCGCGAGCAGCCACGCTGGGTGCTCTTGATCGGCCTGCCGCTCGCCGAGGCGCGGCCGCGCCGGGCGATGCTGATGCACATCGACGTGTCGGCGCTGCTGCCGTTCGATCTCGGCCATCGTGAGCTGCGCGCGCTGCACTCCCCCGAAACGATCGGCGCGCCGGCGCTCGACGCCATCGTGCACACGATCGAGCACACCATCGCCCGCAGCATGGCGGGTGGCCCCGCGGGGGCCGCCGGTCCGCGGCCGGGCGGCGCGAGCAACGGCCATGTGCTCGGGCTCGCGCTCGGCGCCGCGCTCGGTGGCCAGGCGGGTCCAGGGGGCGTTCTGCCCGGCGGGCTGCGGCGGCCGGATCGCCCGGCGACCGAGGGCGCGCGCGCCGACGGCCGCGAGCTTCCGCACGCCGAGACGGTGACGGTCGCGACCCAACTGCCCAAGCGTCAGCGCCAGGTCTTTGCGCTGCTCGGCGACGGCAAGAGCAATTCCGAGATCGCCGCCGCGCTCGGCATCTCGATGAACACCGCAAAGCTGCACGTCGCCGCGGTGCTGCGCCGGCTCGGGCTCGACAACCGCATGCAGGCGGTGGCGCTCGCCGCCCGCGTCTCCCGCGACACGGTGTAGCCCTTCAGACCACCTCGCCGCGGGCCAACAGCGCCGCCCGGCGGATCGCCGCGATGTTCGTCGCGTAAGCCTCCGGTGTGCCGCCCTTGAACACGGCGGAGCCGGCCACCAGCACATTGGCGCCGGCCCGCGCGACCTCGCCGGCATTGTCCGGCGTCACCCCGCCGTCCACCTCGATGTCGATCGGCCGGTCGCCGGCCAGCGCCCGCAGGCGGGAAATCTTCTCCAGCGCCGCCGGGATGAATTTCTGGCCGGCGAAGCCGGGGTTGACCGACATCACCAGGATCAGGTCGACCACGTCGATCAGATGCTCGATCGTGCTCTCCGGCGTGCCGGGATTGAGCGTGACGCCCGCCTTCTTGCCGAGCCGCCGGATCTCTTGCAGCGAGCGGTGGACGTGCGGGCCCGCCTCGACATGCACGGTGATCATGTCGGCGCCCGCCGCCGCGAACGCCGCGAGATAGGGGTCGCACGGCGCGATCATCAGATGCACGTCGAACGGTTTTTCGGTGTGCGGCCGCAGCGCCTTCACGATGTCCGGCCCGATCGTGATGTTCGGCACGAAATGCCCGTCCATCACGTCGACATGGATCCAGTCGGCGCCGGCGGCGTCGATCGCCCGCACCTCCTCGCCGAGCCTCGCGAAATCGGACGACAAAATGGACGGCGAAATTTTCAGAGGCGGGGACATCGTGCTGCCGGTGCTTTTCGGGTGATCCAAGGGGCGAGACGCGGTGTGCCGCAGATCGCCGGGCCGCTCAAGCGGGGTTTTCGCGCGAGGCTGCCGGTCGGCAGAAAATGCCGCGGCGCGCGGTCGTTCCGGCAGGTCTTGCCGGGTCGGCGGGACGGAGGAGGGGCGCTGCGGATCGCCCCGCGAAAACGCCGGTCGTCGGCCCGGCCGCCGGGCCTTTCGTGCAAGATGCCGTGAGCGAACGAGAATTTTCGCCAGGTTGCACGCTGGCGGGAGCGCGTTTCGCGTTCGGGAGCGCCGCGTCCGCGGAGAGAAGAGGCTGGCACGGCGCTTGCGACCGAAAGCCCGACCGTTACGCCGTTCTATGGACGAGCCTCGCCATGATGTTTCTCGCCGGTTCCGCGCTGACCGCCCTGGGCGCCCTGTCGTCGCTGACGGATCTCGTCTCGTCTGGGTCGGGCGACAAGAAGTCGGGGGCGGGGACATTCACGCTGGACGATCAGACGACCGCCGGCTCTTCCTCCGCCGTCGGCAAGGGCGGCGCGGTGTCGAGCGACACCATGCGGGCGATTCTCGCCATGCAGGGGCAGAACGGGCCGGATGGCATGGCGGCGCGGTTGTTCGCGGCGATCGACGCCGACGGCAACGGCCAGGTCAGCGAGTCGGAGCTCGCCGATGCGGTGTCGGCGACGGGCAGCAAAACCGCCGACGACGGGTCGTTGTTCAAGATGCTCGACCAGAACCAGGACGGCAGCGTCGGCCAGGACGAGCTGACCGCCGCGCTGCGCCGCCACGGCGCGCACCGTCAGACCGTCATGCAGCCGAGCGGCACCGCGCTCGATCTGTTTCAGCGGATGATCCAGCAGCAGGCCGACATGCTGGCCGCGACCACCGCGGCCGGCGGGACGGTCGCGAAGTCGATCTGAGCAAGAAAAGAACGTCGCCCTCTCGCGTGGGAGTGGGTCGGGAGAGCCGGACGTCGGCCATGGTCGACGTCCGGCTCGTGCCGTTTCTTGTCGTTCGAGCGCAGCCGGCGCGGCGTCCGAGCGAGGCCGAGCTTTTCCCCGCCGACCCGAGCACGAGGGGCAAAAAAAAGCGCCCCGAGAAATCCCCGGGGCGCTTTCGGCTTCTGTCGATGCCCGAAGGCGGCGGTCACTGCCCGAAGGCCCGCGGTCACTGCCCGATGGTGCGAAACACCTTCGAGTCGGGCCGGCCGGCACTGGCGGCGGCGGTCGGCAGCTTCTCGTCCTTGGCGATCATCTGGTCGTAGGCGGGCAGCGAGTCGAGCGGCTCCTTGCCGACCACGTGGACGATCTTGAAGCCGTTCGCCTTCAGCTCGGCGAGCAGGTGCGGCACCGCCTTGGCGGTCCAGTGCCGCTGGTCGTGCAGCAGCAGGATGCCCTTGCCGCGCGCCTTCAGCCGCGGCATCAGCTTGGCGACCAGCTGCTCGGGATTCTTGACCTTGTAGTCGAGCGAATCGAGGTCGGTGGAGAAGATGCCGACATTGCGCTCGCCGAGATAGGCGACCACCTCCGGCGGATGCCTCAGCTCGGGGAAGCGGAAGAACGGCGCCATCGGCCCGCCGAGCGCCTGCTTCACCGCGGCGACGCCCTTCTCGATCTCGTCCTTGGCCTCGTCGAGCGAGAGCTTCGCCAGGTTCTTGTGCGACCAGGTATGCGAGCCGACGGTGTGCCCGGCCTCGTGCACCTGCCGCAGAATCTCCGGATAATAGGTCGCGTGCTTGCCGATCGCGAAGAAGGTCGCGCGCACGCACTCCTTGGCGAGGGCGTCGAGCACCATCGGCGTGGTGCCGATCCACGGGCCGTCGTCGAAGGTCAGCACCACCTCGCCGGGCCGCAGGAAGTCGTACTGCTTGAAGTGCTGCGAGCCGAAGCCGGGCGCGCCGGTGGTGTCGATCTCGACCACGCGGGAGACGCCGAGCGCGGCGGGATTGGTGCAGGGCGGCCCTTCCAGCACCGAGGCGGCGGACGGCGCCGGGGCGGGCGCAAGGGCGCTCGGCGGCGCTGCGGCCGGCACGTCGCCCGGCGTGGCTGCGGCCCTGGTCGGCGCCGCCGTGCCGGTCGGCGCGACGGTGGGCGTCGCACCGGGGGCTGCGATCTGGGCGAGCTGGGTGCCGGCACGCGGCCCAGTGAGATCGCTCACCGGATTGGCCGGCGGGGTCTTCTTCACCGGCGCGGGCGGAGGGGCGACGGCGGCGGCCGACGCCACCTGCACCGGCTCGGTCGCGGTGGCCGAGTGGGTCGAGCCGGTCGCGAGCTCCGAGGCGGCGGCAAAAACCTCGCCCGGCCAAGACATGCTCTTTTCCATGCCCTTTTGGGCGAAGACGATCCCGATCGAGCCGGCGATCGACAAGCCGACGACCGCACCGGCAACAGCACGTGCGCGCATTGCCATTCCCCCATGATCGACCGGTCGGCGCGATGGGCGGCCTCGGCCCGATGCGGCCGGCAGAGTCGTATTCCCCACGTTATGTTACGGAGATTCGCGCGGCGGTTCGTGAAAATCGGCCGAAAACGCCGGTCGGACAGGCGGAATTCGTTCGTTGCGCGCGAAAATTGCAACACTTTCGAGGTGTCGGCAGCATCGGGTTACTGGGAAAGACTTCCGGCACCGGCGCGCAGAGCTCGCTCACCCGCCGAAGCGGTCGGTCCAGGCCGGCAGCGCGCCGGGGAAGGGCAGCGCCGTCGCCTCGTGAACGCCGCGGGCGATCGCCCGTGCGACCACCTGTGCGGCCGCGGTGCCGAGCCGCATCAGCGCGAACACCGGGTCGGGCAGGGGCTTTTTGCCGGTCGCGGCGGCGAAGGCGATGTCGCCGTCGAGCGGCGTGTGAACGGGATGCAGGGCGCGCGCAAAACCGTCTTGCGCCATCACCGCGAGACGCTGCACCTCGTTGCGGGTGAGCACCGCGTCGGTGGCGACGATCACCAGCGTCGTGCTCGCCTGCAGCACGCCCTTGGAGCGCGGGGCGCGTGCCGACGGCGGCACCTGCGCCGGCAGGCCGTGTCCGCCGAGCTCGCCGTCCTCCTCGAAGGCGGCGGCCCAGAACCACGGCCCGTCGCCGATCACCGCGCTGCCGCAGGCATTGGTGGCGGCGAGCGCCGCGACCGTCAGCCCGTCCTCGGTGACCGCCGAGGCCGAGCCGAGCCCGCCTTTGTAGTTCACCGTGGTCGCGCCGAAACCCGCTCCGACGGTGCCGAGCGCGAACGCGCCGTCCTCGGCCTCCGCCGCCGCCTCGGCCGCGGCAAATCCGAGCTCGCGATAGACCGGATAGCGGCCCCACGCCTTGTCGCCGCCGTTCAGGAGATCGAACAAAATCGCCCCCGGCACGATCGGCACCCGCATGCCGCCGACGTCGAAGCCGCGCCCGCGGCCGCGCAGCGAAGCCTGGACGCCGCTGCCGGCGTCGAGCCCGAACGCCGAGCCGCCGGAGAGAAACAGCGCGTCGATCCGCTCCACCGTGCGGCCGGCGTCCAAAAGGTCGGTCTCGCGGGTGCCCGGCCCGCCGCCGCGCGCATCGACCGCCGCCACCGCCGCTTCGTCGAACAGCACGCAGGTGACGCCGGAGGCGAGCGCCGGATCGTGCGCGTGGCCGACCCGGAGGCCCGCCACGTCGGTGATCAGGTTTTTTCGCCTCGTCATGATCTCTCTCCGGGAGGGGGCGGTTGCGCCCGGCATGGTGGGGGAGCGCCGGATCGGGCCACCGATCGGACGACCGATTCGGTGCGACCGTCAACCGCGTCGCTCGCGCCGCCGCGGCGCTTGCCTCGGCCGGTCCGCCGGAGGCATGGTGCCGACATGGCCGATGTCTCGTTCTTCTGGGCGCTGATCGCCGGGGTGGTCAGCTTCCTCTCGCCGTGCGTGCTCCCGCTGGTGCCGCCTTATCTCGTCTATCTCGCCGGCGCCTCGCTGGAGCACCGGGTGGCGACCGCGGGCGGTCCGGCGCCGGGCGCCCGGCGCGCCACGGTGCTGGCGGCGGCGCTGTTCGTCGCCGGCTTCTCCACCGTGTTCGTCGCGCTGGGGGCGAGCGCGACCGCGATCGGCGCGCTCCTGCGGGCCTATTCGGGTGTTCTCTCGACCGTCGCCGGCGTCGTCATCATCCTGATGGGCCTGCATTTCCTCGGCCTCACCCGGCTCGCGCTGCTGATGCGGGAGAAGCGCGCGCCGATGCCGCGCCCGGTCGGCGCCTGGGGCGCCTATGTGATGGGGCTCGCCTTCGCCTTCGGCTGGACGCCGTGCATCGGCCCGATCCTCGCCGCCATCCTGGCGGTCGCCGCCTCCAAGGAGACGGTCGCGACCGGTGCCGGCCTTTTGGCCGTCTACTCGCTCGGCCTCGGCCTGCCGTTCCTCGCCGCCGCCTTCGCGGTGGAGCCGTTCTCCGCCTTCCTCGCCCGCTTCAAGCGGCATCTCGGCGTGGTCGAGAAGGTGATGGGGGCGCTTTTGGTGCTCACCGGCATCGCCTTTCTCACCGGCCTGATCGGCGACATGAGCTTCCTGCTGCTCGAATGGTTCCCGGTGCTCGGCACCATCGGCTGAGAGCCGCGCCGGCGTCCTTTGCCATCCCGTGAAATCGCCCGGTTGCGAGAGTCGTGCGCGGCCCGCGTGCCGCGCATTGTCGGATTCCGAAACCCGGCTTTTGTGACATCCGCGGCGTCACTCATCCGTGTGGATTAATGCCGCGGCAGGGGCCGAGGCCTCGGTGCTTCCGCCCGGAACCGTCAAGTGACTGATACGTCTCGCAATTGCACAATGTCCGGCCGACCTGACGCCGATACCGGAAACTAGTGCGGGCGGATGGTCCGAATAGTCTCGGGAATTTACGTATTGCTCCTCGTTGACACCCTCGGATGTAAAGATAGCATGACACTCGATCGACGGCGATGACCGCACCGCGCGGGACCGAGCCGGATCGATCGGCGTCCGGAGGAGCACGGCACGGGCAGCGACACGGAACCACCGGCGGTCGTCGAACCGTCTCGGTGTCTCGCTGCTTCGATGTCGATGTCGGGACCGTCGGACGAAGCGTATCCGTCGTGGTGGCGGTGTGCCAGCCGCAGGCGGAGATGACGGGTTTGCGCGATGCGCAGGTCCGGTGCGGTCGAGGCGCCACCGCGCGCCGCGGTCGATGTCGAGACCCGGATGCGGGCCGGTGATGCCGGGCCGTGTTCCGAGAGTGCCGGGCTGGGTCGGGCTCTCGCGAGGCGAGGGCAGGGCGACGGGTTCGGAATTCGGTGCGCGCGAGCGCGGGACTTTGGCAAAGGTTGCGCGCGGCGCAGCGAAGCTTGGGGCCGGCCGGGGAGACCGGTGGCCGGTAGCGGGGTTCGATGAAGGACTTCAAGTTCAACGAGGACGTGGTCGGTTGGGCGAAGCCGGTGTCGCAGTGGCTCAACGAGGTCGACTGGGACGCCACGTGGCGCACGTTCTCGATTCAGTATTCCCCCGATTCCATCGGGCGGAATGGTGGTCGTGGCGATTTCCGTCACGACAAAACCCGCCGTGCGGGACGTTTGCAGCAACTTCCCGCGGCATCCTCAATGGAGGGTATACAGATGGCTGAGCCGACCCGGAGCCTCTCCGGCCTGACCGAAGAGGAAGCCCTCGAGTTCCACGCCCAGTTCAAGACCACGTTCACCGCCTTCATGGTGATCTGCGTCCTCGCCCACGTTCTCGTGTGGGCCTGGCGGCCCTGGTACTGAGCACTGAGCGAGGAGGAATTCGTCATGGCTAACCCGCAAGACGACTACAAGATCTGGCTGGTTCTCAATCCGTCGACCTGGCTGCCCGTGATCTGGATCGCGGCCCTCGTCGTCGCCATCCTGATCCATGCTCTGGTTCTGACGCACCCGCGTTACAACCACATGTCGATCGCCCAGCAGGCGTACAGCCAGCCGGCGAAGTAATTCGCCGAGTGACTGTCGGCGCTTCTCCTCTTTTCGAGGAGCGTGTGCAGGCGGGTGGAGGCTTTCGGACGAAAGTCTCGCTCGAGTCGCCGTGAGGGCTTTTCGTCGTCTCGGCGAGATGGCGCGTACCGCCGTCGTGTGGACGCGCCGTCCCTGCGCCGCCGGACCGGTGTGAGCCGGCCCGGAAGACGCGGCGATTGTTTGAGACGCGTGTCGCTCCATGCACGTGTCGTCTCGATCGCGGACGTCGGAAGCAATTCCGGCGTCCGCTTTTCGTTTCGGGGACTCGTCCCGGGGGGACTCGTCCCCGAGCGACTGGTCTCCGAGGGACACGCCTCGAGGGACTGGTGCCCGAGGGCTCGTCCCCGAAAGACTCGTCCCCGAAAGACTCGTTTCCGGTAGACACGTTCCCGAGGGATTCGCCTCGGAGGGCTCCTCCGTGGGAAACCTGCCTCGGGGGGCTCCTCGGAGGGAGACTTGCCCGGAGGGACTGGACGAGGCGGCGTGGACAAATTCCGACCGTAGCCGAGCGTGCAATCATTCCGCTCCGTTGAACCACGCCGTGGCGACGACAAATCGCTCCGCATGTCGTGGTGAGCGGAAGGGGCCGACCATCCGACCTTCATGTCGTTCCTCGAAGATGGTTCCCTCCACCCATTCGCGTTCGAGCAAATAAGTTTGTCCATTGTCGAACTCGCGAACTTCTGCGGAGCGCTTCCCGTCCGGGCTATAGAGCGTCGTGGCAACTCGATACATTGTTCCGTCGAGCGACTTGCCTGTCGCCCCGCCGAACAGTTGTTTCCACCAGCCCATGTTCCTACTCCTGAAGTCGGACGCTTCATCACCATGACCGCGTCCTCGGGGGCACGACGCGGCCGTATCGAAGGACGAGGCCCGCGCAGTGTCCTCTTCCTACGCGACGCGGGTGTCCCGCCCGCCCTCGGGATGAGGCCGAACTTTGTCGCCGTCGGTACGACCCGGTGGCGGAACGCGACGAAAAAAGGCCCGCGGGGGTCCGCGGGCCTTCGGCGTGTCGGGAATGGTGCGAGCCGGGGCGCGTCGGTGCGCGCCGGCGCGGCGTCGATCACTCGTCGGCTTCGACGTAGGTCAAATTGCCGTCCGGGCCCTTCTTCCAGACATAGAGCACGTAGCGGTCCTTGCGCTTGCCGTTGACCAGATAGCCGTCGTCGGAGACGTCGCCCTTGGAGTCGAACGAGAGCGTGCCGAGCACGGTGTCGAACGGCTTTCCTGAGCGCATCAGCTTGGCGACCTTCTCCGGGTCGGTCGACTTCGCCTGCTCGATCGCCTCCTTCATGATCTGCACGGCGGCGTAGCTGTACAGCGTGTAGGTCTGCGGCTCGAAGCCACGCTGGCGGAATTCCTCGACGATCGCCTTGTTCTTCGGGTTGTTGCGCGGATCGGGCGAGAACGTCATCAGCGTGCCCTCGGCGCCCGGCCCGGCGATCGCCGCGAACTCGGTGTCGGCGAGGCCGTCGCCGCCCATCATCGGCGCCTTGAGGCCCTGGTCGCGCATCTGGCGCAGGATCAGGCCGCCGGTGTCGTGCAGGCCGCCCCAATAGACGAGGTCCGGGTCGACGCTCTTGAGCTTGGAGACCAGCGCGGTGAAGTCCTTGTCGTCCTTGTTGACGCCCTCGAAGAAGACCTCCTTCAGGCCGCCGGCCGCCATCGCCTTGCGGGTCTCCTCGGCGAGGCCCTGGCCGTAGGTGGTCTTGTCGTGGACGATCGCCACCCGCTTGCCCTTGAACTTCTCGGCGATGATCTTTCCGGCGAGGCCGCCCTGCTGGTCGTCGCGGCCGCAGACGCGGAAGATGTTCCACAGGCCGCGGTCGGTCACCGACGGGTTGGTCGAGCCGGGGGTGATCTGCAGGATGCCGCTGTCCTGATAAACGTCGGACGCCGGGATGGTGACGCCCGAATTGAAGTGGCCGACCACGAAGGTCACGCCTTCCGCGGTGAAGTTGTTGGCGACCGACACGCCCTCCTTGGGGTCGCCGCGGTCGTCGCCGACGCTGAGCTCGATCTTTTCGCCCATGATGCCGCCGGCGGCGTTGATGTCCTTCACCGCCTGCTCGGCGCCCTGCTTGAGCTGCGCGCCGAACGCGGCGCTGCCGCCGGTCATCGGGCCGCCGACGCCCATCTTGAGCTGCGCCCGGGCGTCCGTCGCGGCGCCGAGCGCGAGCGCGAGGCCCAGCGCGAGTATCGAGGTCCTGCTCTTCGTCATCGATCGTCCTCCTGGAACGGGAGCGTCGCCGCCTCCCGGATTTGAAGCCGAGCACGCCGGAAAGTCATCCCGCCAGGGGCTTTTTTCGCCGGGGGATGGAGGCCTTCGCCTGCGGCGGTCTGCCGCGCCGCAGGCGGGTCGCGTGCCACCGTCCGGGGGCGCAGCGCGCCGCGGGCGGGGCGTCGTTCGGAGGGCGCGCGCGCCGCCTCGGCGGCTCACGCCCCCGCCGTGGTCCGGCCGGTCTCTTCGGGCCGGGCGAGAAAGCCGTATTGGCGCGCCATCTGCCGCCGCCGGGTGGCGCGGAAGCCGGCGAGCCCGATCAGGATCAGGATCGCGGTGTCGACCAGGTAATAATGCGCCGACAGGAGCGTGCCGCCGAACAGCGCGTAATGCACGAAGCGCACCGCGAGGCCGAGCAGCAGCATGTATTGCACCACCGCCCACCACGGCCGCCAGGTGCGGGCGATCGCGCGCCCCGACAGCCATGCGCCGGCGCCGCCGAGCAGCACGGTGACGAGGACGAACACCAAGAGCGAGCTCTCCTCGTAGACGAGGCCCTGCATCAGCGCGTCTCCCCGGCGCGGGCAGCGGTGTCGGCGGTCGCGGTCTCGCGCCGCCCGCCCTCGAGATAGGCGGCCTTCACCTCGGGCCGCTCCAGAAGCTCCTGGCCCGAGCCGGTCATGGTGATGGCGCCGTTGACCATCACATAGGCGCGGTGGGCGAGCTTGAGCGCATGATAGGCGTTCTGCTCGACCAGAAAAACCGTCAGCCCGCGGGTCTTGTTGAGCTCGCGGACGATGTCGAAGATCGCCTGCGCGATCAGCGGGGCGAGGCCGAGCGAGGGCTCGTCGAGCAGCAACAGGCGCGGCCGGCTCATCAGCGCGCGGGCGATCGCCAGCATCTGCTGCTCGCCGCCCGAGAGGGTGCCGCCGCGCTGGTCGAGCCGTTCGCGCAGCCGCGGGAAGAAGGCGAGCACCTGCTCGAGGTCTTCCGGCGACGCCTCGCCGCCGGCCGCCACCGTGCCCATCTGAAGATTTTCCAGCACGCTCATGCGAGCAAAAATGCGGCGGCCCTCGGGCGACTGGGCGATCCGCAGGCGGGCGATCTCGTGGGTCGGCAGTGCGGTGATGTCGCGCCCGGCAAAGACGATGCGGCCGGCCCGCGCGCGCGGATTGCCGCAGATCGTCATCATCAAGGTCGACTTGCCGGCGCCGTTGGCGCCGATCAGCGTGACGATCTCGCCCTCGGCGACGTCGAGATCGACGCCGCGCAGCGCCTGGATGCTGCCGTAATAGGTTTCCACGCCGCGCACGGCGAGCAGCGGCTCAGACATGGGACACGTCCCCCCTTGGCGCTGCGAGAAGCATGCGGCGCCGCCCCACCCGCTCGTCCCCGCGGAGGCGGGGACCCAGGCGGGCAAGCGCGAAAAGGCTGGGTTCCCGCTTGCGCGGGAACGAGCGGAGAATGGGGAAAGCGGTTCCCGTACCGACCACGACGGAGTTCGTCCTCGTCCAGAGGAGCACTCCGCAGGAGTGCGTCTCGAAGGACGAGGCCCCCGACGAGAGCAAAGCCCGGGCCTCATCCTTCGAGACGGCCGCTCCGCGGCCCCTCAGGATGAGGTCGTAGTTTCCCGCTGCTGGTCTCACAGCCCGACCTCCGCCTCGGCCGCCTCGACCTCCTCGTCGGCGACGCCGAGATAGGCGGCGATCACCTTGGCGTCGTTGCGCACCTCCTCGGGCCGGCCGTCGGCGATCTTCACCCCGTAGTCCAGCACGACGACGTGGTCGGAGATCTCCATCACCACCGACATGTCGTGCTCGATCAACAGCACCGAGGTGTCGTGGCGGTCGCGGATGGTCAGGATCAGCTCGTTGAGCGCGGCGCTCTCGCGCGGATTGAGGCCGGCGGCGGGCTCGTCGAGGCACAACAGCACCGGGTCGGTGCACATCGCGCGGGCGATCTCGAGCCGTCGCTGGGCGCCGTAGGGCAGGGCGCCGGCAGGGTCGTCGGCGCGGTCGATCAGGTCGGTCAGCTCGAGCCAGTGGCGCGCCTTCTCCACCGCCGCCCGCTCGGCCTTGCCGTAGCCGCCGATGCCGAGCACGCCGAGCAGCGTGAAGCCGGAGGCGTGCATCAGCGGATTGTGCTGGGCGATGAGGAGATTCTCGAGCACCGTCATGCCCGAGAACAGCCGGATGTTCTGGAACGTGCGGGCGACCTTCGCCTGCCGCGAGACCAGGTAGTCCGGCATGCGCTCGAGGAGAAACAGCGCGCCGTTGGCGAGCGCGAGCTTGCGGTCGCCCTTCAGCGTCAGCGCGTCGAGCTCCTCCCACATCTGCGGCTCGCCATGGACGATCGCGATGCGCCCCTCGGTCGGCTTGTAGAAGCCGGTGATGCAGTTGAACACGGTGGTCTTGCCGGCGCCGTTCGGGCCGATCAGCGCGGTGATCTCGCCACGCCGGGTCGAGAACGAGAGCTGGTCGATCGCCACCAGCCCGCCGAACCGCATGGTGAGATGGTCGACCTCGAGCAAAATCGGTGCGGGCTCGGTCATCCGCGGCCCTCCCCGACCAGGCTGCCGGACACCGCGCGGCGCTCCTTCAGAAACACCGAGGGCGAGCGGGTGGAGATCAGCCCGCGCGGCTTCCAGATCATGATCAGCACCATGGCGAAGCCGAACAGCAGCATGCGGTACTGCGTCGGATCGAACGCACTGCCGAAGATCGCCTTGAGGAAGTCGAGCTCGCGCAAGAGCTCGGTGCCGCCGATCATCGCGACCGCGGCGACCGCGACGCCGATCTGGCTGCCCATGCCGCCGAGCACGACGATCGCGACGATCGTCGCCGATTCCATGAAGGTGAACGACTCCGGCGAGATGAAGCCCTGGCGGGTGGCGAAGAACGAGCCGGCGAAGCCGCCGAACATCGCGCCGATCGCGAACGCCGTCAGCTTGGTGTTCGTCGTGTTGATGCCGAGCGAGCGGCAGGCGATCTCGTCCTCGCGCAACGCCTCCCAGGCGCGGCCGATCGGCAGGCGCCGCAGGCGCACCGTCACCCAGGCGGTGAGCAGCGCGAGCGCGAGGATGATGTAATAGAGGAAGATGCCGCGATAGATCGGGCTGTAGGCGAGCCCGAACGTCTTCGCGAAGCCGGTCGAGGAGGCGGTGAACGGGATGCCGAAAAAGGTCGGCCGCGGAATGCCGGAGATGCCGGCGTATCCGTTGGTCACTGGCACCCAGTTGATCAGCACGAGGCGGATGATCTCACCGAACGCCAGCGTGACGATCGCCAGATAGTCGCCCCGCAGCCGCAGCACCGGAAAGCCCAGCATGATGCCCCACAGCGCGGCAAAGATGCCGGCGAGCGGCAACAGCGTGAAGAAGGAGAGCCCGAACTCCTTCGCGAGCAGCGCGGTCGAGTAGGCGCCCACCGCATAGAAGGCGACGTAACCGAGATCGAGCAGACCGGCGAGCCCGACCACGATGTTGAGCCCGAAGCCGAGCATCACATAGATCAGGATCTGGATGCCGAAATTGTCGATCCACTTGATCGAGCCGGAAAAACCGGTGAGCCACAGCGCGAGGAACGGATAGACCGCGACGAAGGCGATCGCGACCGGCGGGAACCAGCGGCCGAAGCCGACCCGGGCGCGCTCGGCGAGCGGATGCGCCTTTGGGCGGGTGCGGGCGCGGCGCTCCTTCCACGGCTCGACCACCAGCGAGCCGAACAGGCTGCCGGCGACCACCAGGCCGACCAGCACGGCGAGCAGCCCCCAGCGGCCGTCGAGCCGCAGGAAGCCGCGGATGTCCTGCACCGCGTGCAGGCCGACCAGCGGCCCGAGCACGCCGAGCGCCACCAGCCCCCAGATCGCGGCGTCCTTGACCGCACGGCGGACGGCGCCGCCGCCGGCCTCGCGCGTCGCATCGTCGATCGAGACCTGCTGCGTCGCCACTAGACCTTCTCCACCTCGGGCCGGCCGAGCAAACCCTGCGGCAGGAAGATCAGCGTGATGGCGAGGATCGAGAAGGCGGCGACGTCCTTGTAGTCGATCGAGAAGTAGGCCGACCACATGGTCTCGACGATGCCGATCAGAAGCCCGCCGATCACCGCGCCGGGCAGCGAGCCGATGCCGCCGAGCACCGCGGCGGTGAACGCCTTGACGCCGGGCGTGAAGCCGTCGGCGAAGCTGATCACGCCGTAATACATGAGATACATCGTGCCGGCGACCGCGGCGAGGGCGGCGCCGAGCACGAAGGTGATGGCCACGGTGCGGTCGACGTCGACGCCGAGCAGGGCGGCCATCTTCTGGTCCTGCTCGCAGGCGCGCTGGGCGCGGCCGAGCGGGGTGTAGCGCACCACGTACCAAAAGCCGGCGAGCAGCAGCGCGGTGACCACCCACACGACGATCTGCTTGTAGGAGAGCGCGACCACGTAGCCGCCGGCATCCGACAGCACGAACTCGCCGCGCAGCAGCGGCGGGATCGACTTGTTGCGCGGGCCCTGCGCCACCTGCACGAAGTTCGACAGGAAGATCGACATGCCGATCGCCGAGATCAGCGGGGCGAGGCGGAACGAGCCGCGCAGCGGCCGGTAGGCGAGCCGCTCGATCGCCCAGTTCAGCAGCCCGGTCAGCACCATCGAGACCAGGAGCACGATCAAGAGCGCGAGCGCCACCGAGCCGATGCCGATCCAGCTCGTCAGCACCAGGAAGGCGATCAGCGCGAAGAAGGCCGACACCATGAAGACGTCGCCATGGGCGAAGTTCACCATGCCGATGATGCCGTACACCATCGTGTAGCCGATCGCGATCAGCCCGTAGATCGAGCCGAGCGTGATGCCGTTGATCAGTTGCTGCAGAAAGACGTCCATGCGGATGCTGCGCCCTTGCCTCGTCGTTCTCGGGTTCCGCGGCAGTGTCGCAGCGCCCCGAACCGGCCGCAACCGGCTCCTCGGACCTCTTAACAGGCCGATCCGGCCCCCGCAACGCAGGGTGGCGCCGCGGGATTTGCGGCCGGACCGGGTCGTTCGGAGGCGACCGGCGGCGCACGAGCGGCGCCGGCCGGACCGTCGGGGACTGCGGCGTGCCGCCGCGTGAACAGGTGCTCCGGTCCCTGCAAGGAGAATGCCTGCGGGACGAGGAGCGTGCCTGCGGGCGGCGACCATGCTCGGGGGCAGCGTCGGGGACGACGGCGACCGGCGATGCCCAAGGGGCGATCGGGCCGGCGCGATTTTCGTGAGGTGCGGTCGGGCGGCGGCGGGCGGGGAAAGGCGGGCGACGAGGGGACGAAAGCGGCGCCGGGATGATCAAGATTTGGGCAGGACGGCGCTCGCCGAGGCGGCCGGGGCGGGGGTGAACGCAGGGGCCGGCGCGACGGCGACCGACCAGTCGGCGACCGACCAGTCGGCGACCGACCGATCCATGGCCGGCGAGTCGGCGAGCCGACAAGTCGGCCCGGCGAGCCGGTGAAGAGAAGCGAGTGCATTCCGGTCGGCCGTGGCTTCGCCTAGACTCACCTCATGACGCCCGACGCCGACCTCCCGGTCTTCCATCTCTACGGCGAGCCGCCGAAGGAGCACGCCTTCGACGTCGTCCATGTCGAGACCCTCGTGCGGGCGGCGCGGCACGGCTGGACGATCGCCCCCCACCGCCACCGCGACCTGTTCCAGATTCTGGTGATCGGCCGCGGCGGCGGCGAGATGCTGACCGAGAGCGGAACCCTGCCGTTCACCGCCCCGGTGGCGCTCTTGGTGCCGGCGACCGTCGCGCACGGGTTCCGGTTCCGCCGCAACGAGACCGAGGGGTGGGTGGTCAGCTTCACCGCCGACGTCGCCCAGCGGCTCGGCGACCGCGCGGGCGAGGCGATCACCCGGTTCCGCGCGCTCGCCGCCGACCCGGTGGTGCCGCTCGGCGACGACCACGCCCGGCTCGACGGGCTGTGCTGCGCGCTCGCCGACGAGCAGGTGTTTGCCCGCGAGGGCCACCGGCTGGCGATGCGCGGCTGCCTCGCGCTGCTCGCCGTCGGCGTCGCCCGCCGGGCGCTCGCCCGCCCGCACGACCGCGCCGCCGGGCCGGAATCCGACCCGGTGGTGGAGGCGCTGCGCCGGCTGATCGAGCAGCATTTCCGCGTCGAGCGGCAACTCGGCTTCTACGCAGACCGTCTGAGCATGACGCCCGGCCGGCTCAACGAGCACGTCAAGCGGATCACCGGCGTCACCGCCGGGCATCTGATCCGCCAGCGGGTGGTCACCGAGGCGAAGCGCAAGCTCGCCTTCACCGCCCAGCCGATCCACGAGATCGGGCAGGAGCTGACCTTTCCCGATCCGTCGCATTTCACCCGCTTCTTCCGCCGCCAGACCGGCACCACACCGCACGAGTTTCGCGAGCAGGGCGGCGGGTGAGGGCGACGCGGCCGGCGCAGACGACGAGGCGCAACGCTCAGGCGTCGGCCTCCGCGTCGGCTTCCGCGTCGGCCTCGGCGCGAAGCGAGGGGCGGGGCGTGGTGCGGTCGGTGTAGGCGGAGACCACCGCCTCGGTGAGCGCGATCAGATCACGTCCGCTCATGCCGCGCGGGTCGAGCGTGTCGCGCTCGCTGTGGCGGCGCACCAGGTCGGCCATGTCGGGCTCGATCGCCGCGCTCGCCATCCACCAATAGGGAAACCGCCGCTCCTCGGTGTCGATGGTGTCGGCCACCACCATGTCGCGGTGGCGCGGGTCGTCGCGGATGCGCAGGCACGCGCTCATCACGTCCTGCGGTCGGCCTTCCAGCACCTGAACGATCCAGCGCGAGTCGTGGATCATCGCGCCGGTGATGCCGGCGCGGCGATTGTTGGCGATCGACGCCGCGAGGATGCCGTCCATCTGCTGCTGGCGGGCGACATCGTCGCCGCCGAGCCGGTTCTCACTGAAATACACCAGACGAAGAAGGGTCATGGTCGCTCCGGGGGTCGCGACCCGCGGACGGTGATCCGCGGGCCATGGAGCGGGCCTAACACAGAGCCGTCGCGAAGTCCCGCGGCGGTGCACGCGGACAACCCCGCGGAATTCGTGGTGCGCTGCACTGCGACGGCGGCACGGAGGCGCCCGAAGCCTCGATCTCCCCGTGCCGATCACGTCGTGCCGCAGTGCGGTGGCCACGTGCGGCGCAGCACGATCTCACGACGTGAGAAAGCCCAACAGCTCGGTCTCGAACGCCGCCGCCTGCTCGATCGGCGACAGGTGCGCGCTGTCGAGGATGGTGAACTGCGCGTTCGCCACCTTGCTGCGGATGAAGGCGCCCATCGCCAGCGGCGTCGAATTGTCGAACCGGCCGGCGATCACCAGCGTCGGCGCCGTGATCTTTTCCAGGAGCGCGCGCTGGTCCATGTCGCGCACCGCCTCGCCGCAGGCGATGTAGCCCTCCTGCGGCGTCGCCAGAAAATGCTCGCGAATGATCCGCACCGCGTCCGGATCGTGGCTGCGGAAGCTCTCCGTGAACCAGACGTCCATCACCCCGTCGACGATCGCCTCGAGCCCGTGCTCGCGGATGGTGGCGATGCGGTCGTTCCACGGCGTCTTGTTCTCGAAGAAGCACCCGGTGTTGGCGAGCACCAGCCGGTCGACGCGCTCGGGCGCCTCCGCCGCCAGCCACTGGCCGACCATGCCGCCGATCGACAAGCCGCAGAAATGAGCCTTGTCGATCTCGAGCCCGTCGAGGATCGCGATCACGTCGCGGCCGAGCCGGGCCATGTCGTAGGGGCCGGGCGTGACGCCGGAGCGGCCGTGGCCGCGATGGTCGTATCGCACCAGCCGGAAGTGGCGGGCGAGAAGGGGGACCAGCCGATCCCACATCGTGTGGTCGGTGCCGAGCGAGCTCGACAGCACCAGCGCGGGTGCGCTTTCCGGCCCCTGGATCTCCACGTGAAGCGGACATCCGTCCGACGAGACGGTCGGCATGTGGTCCCCCCTTTGTCCTGCGTCCGAGATATTGCGTCCGATCCTGCGACCGGGTCGCCGCGCCGTCGTTCAGGACGGCGTGGCGGTGTTGATCGGCTCGACCGGCTCGCCCGGCGTCACCGCCGCCGCGAACCGGTTGAAGAACTCGTCGGCCATCTTCTTGGAGGCGCCGGCGATCAGCCGTTGGCCGAGCTGGGCGAGCTTGCCGCCGATCTGCGCCTCCACCGTGTAGGACAGCACGGTGCCGCCCTCGTTTTCCAGCAGCGCCACCGCCGCGCCGCCCTTGGCGAAGCCGGCGACACCGCCTTCGCCCTCGCCGACGATCCGGTAGCTCGCCGGCGGATCGAGATCCATCAGCAGCACCTTGCCCTTCCAGCGGGCCTTCACCGGCCCGATCTTGGTCACCGCCACCGCCTGGAACTCGAAGTCCGACAGGCGGTCGAGCATCTCACAACCGGGGATGCACACGCGCAACGTCTCGGGATCGTTCAACCTGTCCCACACGGTCTCGCGAGGTGCCGGCAACTGCACCTCCCCAGTCATGGTGATCGCCATCGGGAGTCTCCTGGTGTCGTGACTGTGCGCGGTGCGTCGTGCGCGGGGCATCCTGCGGCGCGCGCGCCATCATAGGGGATGTGCATGCTTTTTGCATCCGGAGAGGCCGGCTCGAGTGCGCCGCCCGCGGTGGTCCGCCTCGCATCCGGAAGGCGACCGCCGCGTGGGCAAGCCGCGTCGGGCATGCGCGGCCGATGGTGCGGTGCGGCCGGGATGCGGTGTGACCGGGTGCGGCGCGGCCGCAGGATCCCCGCCCGGAACGCCCCAGGAATGCGCCGGAGCATCTTCCGCGCCTCTCGGCCGGGTGTAAGCTTCCGCGGTCGAGCCTTTCGGTTCGGGTGTCCGCCCGGATCGAGCTTCCCGAACAATCTTCACGAGAAACGCCCGGAAACGCGCCAAGAACGCAAGGGAGAACGATCGCCATGGACCGGTACGCGCGCGGCCCTTTCAACATCGGCTACGAGCAGCGGGTCGACCTCTCGACACTGCGCGCCGAACGGATCGCCAAGGCGCAGGAGCAGCGCCGCAAGGCCGGCCTCGATGCCATTTTGGTGTGGAAGGACGAGAACTGCCGCTACCTCACCGACCTGCGGCCGCAGCTGATCGCCGGCAAGACGACCGCGCTCAACGGCGCGCTGCTGATCGAGGGCGAGGCGCCGATCCTGTTTTGCTCGGGCGGTGAGCACGACCGCGTGCAGCTCACCATGCCGTGGGTGAAGGAGGCGCACATCATCCCGATCATCGAGGAGGTGGCGCTGGTCGACGGGATGGTGAAGGACATTTTGGGGCCGGTGCTGAAGAAGCATCGCCTGACCGAGGCGAAGCTCGGCCTCGACGAGTCCAACATCGTGTTCTTCAAGGCGCTGCAGCGCCACTTTCCGAAACTGCAGATCGAGGACGGCGACACGCCGATGCTCGCCGCCCGCCGGCACAAGCTGCCGGGCGAGATCGTGCTGCTCGAGGAGGCGACGGCGATCGCCGATGCGGTCACCGCCTCCGCCACCGCGGCGATCGCCGAGGGCGTGCGCGAGTGCGACGTGGTCGGCGAGGCGATGCGCACGCTGTTCAAGCTCGGCGGCGAGTATTCGCACGTGATGACGCCGTTCGTCGCCTCGGGCGAGCACATGGCGCCGCCGAACCGGATCTGCTCGGACAAGCTGATCAGGAACGGCGACATCGTCTTCATCGATATCGGCGCCTGCTTCAACGGCTATTTCGGCGACATGGCGCGCGCGGTGATCTGCGGAAAGCCGTCCGACGAGCAGCGAAAGATCTTCACCGCCGTCTACGAGGGTTTGATGGACGGCATCGCCGAGATGCGACCCGGCCGCACCGACAAGGACTGCACCGACGCGATCGTGCGGGCCGCCGGAAAGTATGGGCTGGACGGGCGCTTCCTGTCGCTGTTCATCGCCCACGGCGTCGGCATCGGTGCCAACGAGCCGCCTTATATCGGCGAGACGCTGCCGGGCGCGCCCACCTACGAGTTCGAGCCGGGGATGGTGTTCGCGGTCGAGCCGCTGATCTGGGTGCCGGGCGTGCGCGGCGGCGGCGGCGTGCGGCTCGAGGACATGGTGCTGATCACCGATGGTGCCCCGCACGTGATGTCGCGCGCGCCCTACGACGAGAAGCTCTTGCTGGGGTAGGGCGGGGGTGTCCACTGCCGCCGCTGCTCCCTCTCCCCGCTCGCGGGCTATGGGATGCACACAAGAGAAAAATGCCAAGTGTTTCAGTTGGAACCACGCGGGTCGACAAGCTCTCCGCCGTCATCGCCGGGCTTCGACCCGGCGATCCATCAAACCGAAAACAAAGACGCATTTTGATTTTGATGGATGCGCGGGTCGGAGCCCGCGCATGACGGATGCATGCATCCGAGGCGATGTGTGCATCCTGTAGCGCTCGCGGGGAGAGGGTCGGGGTGAGGGGCGTGTGCGCCAGTGATTTGCTCGAGGTCCCCCTCGGCCGGACCGCTTCGCGGTCCGACCTCTCCCCACCGGGGAGAGGTGGAGGCCGTGCCGGGACCGATGTTTCGAACTGATAACGGAAACGTGTGGCTCTGGGTCCCCGCTTTCGCGGGGACGAGCGGAGGGATCGCTCAGGTCTCACCTCTCCCCGCGCGCGGGGAGAGGTGAGAAGTCGCCGCCGCTCGGATCACTTCGCCTTCAGAAAGTCGCCGACCTCGAGCAGCACGAACTCGTTGTCGTCCGCCTTGTTGGGCTCGCGGCTCGACGAGAACGGCAGGTTGTTGTCGTTGCCGACCACGATGTGGGTGGCGTCGACCCGGTCGACGTTCTCGATGGTGAAGAACGGGAAGGTCAGCACGCCGTTCTCCAGCGGCTTTCTCGCCTTCTTGTTCGGGTCCTGGATCTTCAGCAGGTCGATATAGCCGATCTTGCGCACCGGCTTGCCGACGGTCTCGTCGGTCAGCTCGATCTTGTAGATGCGCTTGAACTTCGGCAGGTCCGGAAAGCAGTCGGTGCCGCGCGTGCCGGCCGGGCAGGCCTTTTCGGCCACACCCTCGCCGTCGTCACGCTCGATCACCAGGCCCGCGGTGCCGTCGATCATGTTGAAATCGCCGATGGCGTTGCCGTTCTGCTCGAACGGGTAGTACCAGAACCGCCCGGTGAACTTCTTCGCCTGCGTGTCGAACTCGAGGATGCGCGAGGCCTGCTTGCCGTCGAGGTTCTCCCACTCCTTCTTGTCGGCGTTCCACAGCGGGCCTTCCAAGAGGCCGTAGAGGAAGCGACCGTCCATCGAGGCGGCAAAGCCCTCGAAGCCCTTCGAGCGGCGCAGATTGAACTTGCCGGTCTGGTCGGGAGCGGCGGGCGAAGAAATCATCGGGTTGTCGGGCGAGCGCACCGGCTTGCCGTCGGCGAGCGTCTCGTAGACGGCGCGCACTTTTCCCGACATGTCGGCCTCGATGATCCACGGGCCGAACTCGTCGCCGATCCACAAAGTGTCGCCGATCGGCTGAAAGCCCTCGGTGTCGAAGTCGCTGCCGGTGAGGTAGCGCTTGTCGGTTCCCTCGTGGACGATGCGGAACGGCACCTTCTTGTCGGGATCGGACAGGAAGATCGTCTCGATGCGCTCGAACTTGCCGGACGCCCAGTCGATCCGGTAGCGGTTGAGGAAGAGCATCGTGTCCGGCGAGTTCGTCTTGGCGCCGAAGCCGTTGTCGGTGAGGATCAGGAAGGTGCCGTCGGGCATCACCTTGACGCCGGAATGGCCCTGGATCGGCTGGCCGTCGAACGGCAGCGACACGCCGGTCGGGCGCTCCTTCGACGTGCCCATCACCGTGCCGACGGCATCGACCCGCTTGCCGGTGGTGAACTTGCCGGACACCTTCAGGTCGGCCGGGGCGTCGGCCGGGGCCGGCACGAAGCTCTCCGCCGGCAGCACGGCGTGGCCGGCGAGCACGGCGGGAAATTCCTGCTGGGCGAAGGCGGGGGTGGCGAGCGCGAGCGCGAGAGCGGCGCCCGCGAAAACGATCGAGCGAGGCATCGAGCGGGACATGGAGACTCCTTCGGTGGGTCTCCGAGGGTTTTGGAAGCCTCCCGCTACCGCCCCACGACCGTCCGGTGACACTTGCGTGACACGGCGCCGTGCCGCAGCCGTGCAAGGCGAGGGGTTTGCCGGCGAGTGTCGGGGTTGCAGAGAGGCGTGGCTGGTCGGAACGCCTCTGCCATCAGGCAGCCGGCAGGACGAGGTCGCGGCGCGCTTCGATGTGGATGGAGAACGGCCCTTTCAGGTCCGGACGATTGTCGGCGATCATCTCGGGGGCGAGGTCGCGCACCAGGTCGACGAACTCGTCGAAGGTCGCCGCCTCGACGTGCAGGCCCGGCACGTCCGACTGTGAGGTGAACACGCCGGCCTCCGCGTCCCAGGTGGCGGTGACGGTGAAGCTCGAGGATTTTTCTCGGGTCATGCGGGCGGCTCGTCGGGTGGCGTGTACGCGCGGAAGTCTAGCAAATGCGCGGCCGAACGAAAGCGAGCGCCGGCGCCGCCGTACCGCTGCACCCCTCGGTCACCCCGCCCGCACCTCCGGCGGGTTGGGCAGGAAGCGGGCGCCCTCGGCCACCACGAAGTCCTGCAGTGCGGTGGTCGCCGGCATCGCCCGCTTGCTGGAAAGCCGCACCACGAACCAGTTGCGCAGCAGCGGCAAGCCTTCGACGTCGAGCACCACCAGCCGGCCGTCGGACAGCTCGGCGGCGATCGTGTGCACCGAGATGAAGGACAGGCCGAGCCCGGCCATCACCGCCTGCTTGATCGTCTCGTTGGAGCCGATCTCCATGCCGATCGCCGGCTGCACACCGGCGCGGGCGAAAAACGTCTCCATCAGCGTGCGGGTGCCGGAGCCGATTTCGCGCACGAGAAACGTCTCCGTGGCGAGGGCTGCCGGCGTCAGCCCCTTGCGGCCGGCGAGCCGGTGCTCGGGCGGCCCGACGATCACGTGCGGGTGCGGACCGATCAAATGGCTCTCCACCTCGCCGGTCTCGGGCGGACGGCCCATCACGCACAGATCGAGCGCGCCTGCCTCGAACTGGGCGATGATGTCGCGCCGATTGCCGACCACCAGCTGCAGCTCGACCTTCGGGTGCTCCTTGGCGAAGGCCGCCAGCATGCGCGGCGCGAAATACTTTGCGGTCGACACCACGCCGACGGTGACCCGCCCGGCATCGAGCGATTCCAGCGCCACCAGCGCGTCGCGGCATTCGGCGAGCGCCGCCTCCACCTTGCGGGCGGCCAGCAAAACCTCGCGGCCGGCGGCGGTGGGGGTGAGGCCGCGGCCGTCGCGGTCGAACAGCGGCAGGCCGACCTCCTGCTCGAGCTGGCGCATCTGCATGGTGACGGCCGGCGGGGTGATGTGGTTGGCGTCCGCCGCGGCGGAAAAGCTGCCGAGCCGGGCGGCGCTTTCCACCAGCCGCAGGTGCTTGAGCGTGACATTGCGCATGGCATTAAGCCTGGCTGAAACACAACTTCAGGACATTCGAATTTACTGAATATTTCGGATAGCGCAATCTCCCCCTCGACCAGACCCGAGGAGCATCCGATGACCGTCACGCTCGCCCCGAGCCCGACCCAGAGCCAGAGCGGCGCCGACACCGGTGCCATCAAGGACGCCAAGAAGCGCTACGCCGCGGGCGTCCTGAAATACGCCCAGATGGGATACTGGGACGGCGACTACGAGCCCAAGGACACCGACGTTCTCGCGGTCTTCCGCATCACCCCGCAAGAGGGCGTCGACCCGGTGGAGGCGGCGGCGGCGGTGGCCGGCGAAAGCTCCACCGCGACCTGGACGGTGGTGTGGACCGACCGTCTGACCGCGTGCGACAGCTATCGCGGCAAAGCCTACAAGGTCGAGCCGGTGCCGGGCCAGGAGGGCCAGTATTTCGTCTATATCGCCTACGACCTGATCCTGTTCGAGGAAGGCTCGATCGCCAACCTCACCGCCTCGATCATCGGCAACGTGTTCTCGTTCAAGCCGCTGAAGGCCGCCCGGCTCGAGGACATGCGGCTGCCGCCGGCTTATGTGAAAACCTTCAAGGGCCCGCCGACCGGCATCGTGGTCGAGCGCGAGCGGCTCAACTCCTTCGGCCGTCCGCTGCTCGGCGCCACCATCAAGCCGAAGCTCGGCCTGTCGGGCAAGAATTACGGCCGCGTCGTCTACGAGGCGTTGCGCGGCGGCCTCGACTTCACCAAGGACGACGAGAACATCAACTCGCAGCCTTTCATGCACTGGCGCGACCGCTTCCTCTACTGCATGGAGGGCGTCAACCAGGCCGCCGTGCGCACCGGCGAGGTGAAGGGGCATTATCTCAACATCACCGCCGGCACCATGGAGGAGATGTATCGCCGCGCCGAATTCGCCAAGGAACTCGGCTCGGTGATCGTGATGGTCGATCTGATCATCGGCTGGACCGCCATTCAGTCGATCTCCGAATGGGCGCGCGCGAACGACATGATCCTGCACATGCACCGCGCCGGCCACGGCACCTACACGCGCCAGAAATCGCACGGCGTGTCGTTCCGGGTGATCGCCAAGTGGCTGCGGCTCGCCGGCGTCGACCATCTGCATGCGGGCACCGCGGTCGGCAAGCTCGAGGGCGATCCGATGACCGTGCAGGGCTACTACAACATCCTGCGCGAGCGTCACAACGAGGTGGATCTGCCGCGCGGCGTGTTCTTCGAGCAGGACTGGGCCGACATCCGCCGCGTCATGCCGGTCGCCTCGGGCGGCATCCACGCCGGGCAGATGCACCAGCTGCTGACCCTGTTCGGCGACGACGTGGTGCTGCAGTTCGGCGGCGGCACGATCGGCCACCCGATGGGCATCGAGGCCGGCGCGATCGCCAACCGCGTGGCGCTGGAGGCGATGGTGCTCGCCCGCAACGAGGGCCGCGACATCATGGCGGAGGGGCCGGAGATCCTTCAGGAGGCGGCGAAGTGGTGCAAGCCGCTGGAGGCGGCGCTGCACACCTGGGGCTCGGTCACCTTCGACTACACCTCGACCGACACCTCGGATTTCGTCCCGACCGCCTCGGTGGCGTGACGGGGGCTCGCCCCCGGCCCCCGGACCTTTCTCCGTCCTCGGCCCGAGGTGCCCGGCGGAGCCGGGCCTCGAAGGGCGAGGGCGGCCCGGACCGGAGCCGGTGACCTCATGGTTCGAGACGGCTGCGTCGCAGCCTTCTCGGCACGAGGGGATCATCAGAATTCGTCGCCCAGCGACAAGGAGCAGAAAATGCGCATCACCCAGGGAGCGTTCTCCTTCCTGCCCGACCTGACCGACCAGCAGATTTCCGCGCAGATCGAGTACGCGCTGGAGAAGGGCTGGGCCGTCGCCATCGAATTCACCGACGACCCGCATCCCCGCAACACCTATTGGGACATGTGGGGGATCCCGATGTTCGACCTGCGCGACGCCGCCGGCGTGATGGGCGAGGTGAAGGCCTGCCGCGAGGCGAATCCGGACTGCTACATTCGCCTCTCGGCGTTCGACTCGACCCGCGGCTGGGAGACGGTGCGGCTCGCCTTCATCGTCCACCGGCCGAAGGAGGAGGCGAAATACCGCCTCTCGCGCACCGAAGGCGCCGGGCGGGTGCAGCGTTACGAGATCGTGCGGGCGTGACGCGCCGGCACGAGGTGCGCTTGTCGCCGGCGCACCGAGGTGCTCCGCTCGTCCCCGCGAAGGCGGGGACGAAGGACCGGACGGCGTGAGAGCCGGGTTCCCGCTTGCGCGGGAACGAGCGGAGAATGGGGCTTCCGCCCTCACCCTGAGGAGCCCGCGTAGCGGGCGTCTCGAAGGGCGAGGGCGGCCGGGATGGACGCTTGAAATCGGTTCCGGCGATTTCGGCATCTCGAGTGCACAAGTCGGCTGAAGCCGGCGTCCGGTGGCCTCATGGTTCGAGACGCAGCCTTCGGCCGCTCCTCTCCATGAGGGGATCGGTCGGTGAGCGGGTCTCACAGGACGTCGGGCCCCGGACGGCGAAATCGAGGCGGTAGGAGTCGGCCATGACCACGACGATGCAGACCGGCAACGGGGCGGCCCCGCAGGCGAAAAATCCCGCCGGCGCGACCGCCGACCAGGCTGCCGACCAAGCCGCCGACACCGCCCCGCCGGAGAACGGCCGCGTCGACCTCAAGGCGCTGTCGCACGACACTCAGATCGACGAGGTGTTGACCGAGCTCGACAATGCGCTGATCGGGCTGAAGCCGGTGAAGCGGCGCATCCGCGAGATCGCCGCCTATCTGCTGGTCGACAAGGCGCGCCGCCTGCAGGGGCTCACCGCCAATCCGCCGACGCTGCACATGGCGTTCACCGGCAACCCCGGCACCGGCAAGACGACGGTGGCGCTGCGCATGGCCTCGATCCTCCACCGGCTCGGCTATGTGCGAAAGGGCCATCTCGTCTCGGTCACCCGCGACGATCTGGTCGGCCAGTATATCGGCCACACCGCGCCGAAGACCAAAGAGGTGCTCAAGCGGGCGATGGGCGGCGTGCTGTTCATCGACGAGGCCTATTATCTCTACCGGCCGGAGAACGAGAAGGATTACGGCCAGGAAGCGATCGAGATTCTCCTCCAGGTGATGGAGAACCAGCGCGAGGATCTGGTCGTGATCCTCGCCGGCTACGGCGATCGCATGGAGACCTTCTTCTCCGCCAATCCCGGGTTTCGCTCGCGCATCACGCACCACATCGATTTCCCGGACTACGACGACGGCGAGCTGGTGGCGATCACCGAAAAGCTCGCCGCGGAGGAAGGCTATCTCTTCGACGACGAGGCGCGGGCGGCGCTCGTGTCCTATGTCTCGGCGCGGCGGCAGCAGCCGAATTTCGCCAATGCGCGCTCGATGCGCAACGCTTTCGACCGCGCCCGGCTGCGCCAGGCGATGCGCCTGTTCGAGGGCGACGGCACGGTCGACCGCGAGGCGCTGCGCACCATCACGGCGGCCGAAATCAAGGCGAGCCGGGTTTTCGGGAACTGATATGATGTCGTGAGAGCCGGCGTCGGACCGGCGAAAACGGCGAAAACGGCGAGGCGGAAGAGGCGGGACGACCATGGACACGCTCCAAGACTATCTGACACGCTGGGCCGGCGACGACGCGACCCGCGCCGCGGTGAAGGCCACGCTGCTCGCGCTCGCCGGCGCCACCGCCCGCATCTCGGCCGTGGTGGCGGACGGCCCGCTGCTCGGCGACCTCTCGGCCTCGCTCGGCGTCGGTGCCGACGGCTGGGACGAGCAGAAAGAGCTCGACGTGCGCGCCGACCGGCTGATCTGCGAAGCCCTCGCCGGCACGCCGGTCGCGGCATACGCCTCGGAGGAGGCCGAGCTGCCGGTCGCGGTCACCGCAGGCGGGCCGCTCTTGGTCGCGGTCGATCCGCTCGACGGCTCCTCCAATATCGACACCGACGTGACGATCGGCACCATCTTCTCGGTGCTGCCGGCGCCCGAGGGCGTCGATCCGGTGAGCGAGGCGGCGTTCATGCAGCCCGGCCGCAATCAGCTCGCCGCCGGCTATGTCGTCTACGGCCCGCACAGCGCGCTGGTGCTGAGTGTCGGGCAGGGCACCGCGCATTTCGTGCTGGATCGCAAGGCCGACACGTTCCGCCTGGTGAACGCCGAGGTGAAGATCCCGGCAAGCGCGAAAGAGTTCGCGATCAACATGTCGAACCACCGGCACTGGGACGACCGCTTGCGGCTCTATATCGACGATCTTCTCCAGGGCAAGGACGGCCCGCGCGAGGCCGACTACAACATGCGCTGGATCGCCTCGATGGTCGCGGAAGCGCATCGCATCCTGGTGCGCGGCGGCATCTATCTCTATCCGGCCGACACGCGGGCGGGCTACACGCAAGGGCGGCTGCGGCTGATCTACGAGGCGAACCCGGTCGCGCTGCTGATGGAGCAGGCGGGCGCCGCCGCGACCGACGGGCGCACGCCCATTCTCGACGTGACGCCGGAGAAGCTGCACCAGCGCATTCCGCTGGTGTTCGGCTCGCGCGAGAAGGTGGAGCGGGTGTCGAACTATCTCACCGGGCCGGGCGAGATCGCCGAGCGCTCGCCGCTGTTCGGCAGGCGCGGCCTTCTGATGGCGTGAGAGAGCGTCTTCCGTCGTTCGTCGTTCCGGACGCCGTGCGATGCACGGCCGCCCGGCCTCCATGACCCGGTTCACGGCCACGGTCCCTGGTCGTGGAGCCCGGGCTCGCGGACCCGCGGGCCGCGTGCCGGAACGACTCGTTTCGTCAGCTCATTCGGATTTGCGAAATGTCCATCAAGCACCCGATCATTTCCGTCACCGGCTCCTCCGGCGCCGGCACCACCACGGTGAAGCACACCTTCGACCAGATTTTTCGCCGCGAAGGCATTTCCGCGGTGTCGATCGAGGGCGACGCCTTCCATCGCTACGACCGTGCGGCGATGAAGGAGCAGCTCGCCCGCCACTATGCCGAGGGCGACCCGACCTTCAGCCATTTCAGCCTCGAGGCGAACGAGCTGGAGACACTCGAGCAGGTCTTCATGGAGTACGGGGCGAGCGGCAAGGGGCGCACGCGCCACTATGTCCACAGCGAGGCGGAGGCCGCCAAATTCGGCGTGCCGGCCGGCCACTTCACGCCGTGGGAGCCGTTCACCGAGACCTCCGATCTGCTGTTTTACGAGGGGCTGCACGGCGCCGTCGTCACCGACACGATCGACATCGCCCGGCACGCGGACCTGAAGATCGGCGTGGTGCCGGTGATCAATCTCGAATGGATCCAGAAGATGCACCGCGACCGTGCGGCGCGCGGCTACACCGCCGAGGCGGTCACCGACGTGATCTTGCGGCGCATGCACGCCTACGTGCACGTGATCTGTCCGCAATTCACCGAGACCGACATCAACTTCCAGCGCGTGCCGACGGTCGACACCTCGAACCCGTTCGTCGCCCGCTGGATCCCGACTCCGGACGAATCGATGGTGGTGATCCGCTTCAAGAACCCGCGCGGCATCGACTTCGCCTATCTGCGCACCATGATCGACGGCAGCTTCATGAGCCGCGCCAACTCGATCGTGATTCCGGGCGGCAAGCTCGATCTGGCGATGCAGCTCATCCTCACGCCGATGATCCTGAAGATCGTCGAGCGCAAGCGCCGCGCGCTGGCGTGAGGAAAGCGACGGAGAACGATCCGCCCTCGTCCTGAGGAGCGCTCTGCAAGAGCGCGTCTCGAAGGGCGGGCGGCCCGTTCCGGGCCTCGTGGTTCGAGACGGCTGCTTCGCAGCCTCCTCACCACGAGGTCGAGAGGCCGGGAAAGCAGGCGTCGGAACAGACAAAGACACGGCACGGGAGGAACGACGATGACCACGACCGACACGCTGGAACGGCCGCCGGCCGCGACCGGGCTGCAATGGCCGGTGACGGCGGCGCTGCGGGCGCTGGCGATGGATGCGGTGGAGGCGGCGAAATCGGGCCATCCCGGCGCGCCGATGGGCATGGCGGAGATCGCCGCGGTGGTGTGGCGCGAGGTGATGCGGCACGATCCGGCCGACCCCGCCTGGCCCGACCGCGACCGCTTCGTGCTGTCCAACGGGCACGCCTCGATGCTGCTCTACGCGCTTCTGCATCTCACCGGCTACGATCTGCCGGTCGAGGAGCTGAAGCGGTTCCGCCAGTTCGGCTCAAAGACGCCCGGCCATCCCGAGCGCGGCATGACGCCGGGCGTGGAGACCACCACCGGGCCGCTCGGGCAGGGGCTCGGCAACGCGGTCGGCATGGCGCTGGCGGAAAAGACGCTCGCCGCGCAGTTCAACCGGCCGGGCCACACGATCGTCGATCACCGCACCTTCGTGTTTCTCGGCGACGGCTGCCTGATGGAAGGCATCAGCCACGAGGCGTGCTCGCTCGCCGGTCGGCTGGGGCTCGGCAAGCTCGTCTGCTTCTGGGACGACAACGGCATCTCGATCGACGGCAAGGTGAGCGAGTGGTTCGCCGACGACACCGCCGCGCGCTTCCGCGCCTATGGCTGGCACGTGGTGGAGGGGGTCGACGGGCACGACGTCGCGGCGGTCGCCAAGGCCGCGGCCGAGGCATTGGCGGAGACGGACAAGCCGTCGCTGGTGTGCTGCCGCACGGTGATCGGCCGCGGCGCACCGACCAAGCAGGGCCACCAGGACACCCACGGCGCGCCGCTCGGCAAGGACGAGATCGCCGCCACCCGCGAGGCGATGGGCTGGAGCCATCCGCCCTTCGTGGTGCCGGCCGAGATTTATGCCGAGTGGGACGCCCGGCCGCGCGGCGCGGCACTGTCGGCCGACTGGCGGGCGCGCTTTTCCGCCTACACGCAAGCGCACCCGGAGCTCGCCGCCGAGTTCACCCGGCGGCTCGCCGGTCACCTGCCGCAAGACTTCGCCACCGCGGCGGAGGCGGCGCTCGCGGCAGAGACTGCGGCCGGCAGCGTCGCCACCCGCAAGGCGGGCCAGATCGCGCTGACCGAGTTCGCCAAGGCTTTGCCGGAGCTGATCGGCGGGTCGGCCGATCTCGCCCACTCGAACCTCACGATCCATCCCGGCAGCAGGCCGGTGACGCGCGACCCGGCCGGCAACCAGATCTTCTTCGGCGTGCGCGAGTTCGGCATGTCGGCGATCGCCAACGGTCTCGCGCTGCACGGCGGCTTCGTGCCCTATGTCGCGACCTTCCTGGTCTTCTCCGACTATGCCCGCAACGCGGTGCGGATGTCGGCGCTGATGGGCCTGCGGGTGGTCTATGTCTTCACTCACGACTCGATCTCGGTCGGCGAGGACGGCCCGACCCACCAGCCGATCGAGCACGTGGAGAGCCTTCGGCTGATCCCGAACCTCGCGGTGTGGCGGCCGGCCGATGCGGCCGAGACCGCGCGGGCGTGGCGGGCGGCGCTCGCCCGGCACGACGGGCCGACGGCGCTGATCCTCACCCGCCAGGCCTTGCCGCCGCAGCCGGCGGACGGGCTCGACACGCTGCCGGAGACCGGCGCCCGCGTGCTGCGCGAGGCGGCGGACGCCAAGGCGACGCTGGTCGCGACCGGCTCGGAGGTCCGCCTCGCGATGGACGCCGCCGCGACGCTCGCGGAGGAGGGCACGCCGGTGCGGGTCGTGTCGATGCCGTGCGTCGAAGCCTTCGAGGCCCTTCCGGCCGAGGCGTGCGCCGCCCTGGTGCCGTCCGGCAAGCCCGTGGTGGTGGTGGAGGCGGGGGCGACGCGTGGCTGGCGCGGCCTCGCCGGGCCCACGGGGCGGGTGATCGGCCTCGACCGGTTCGGCGAGTCGGCGCCGGAAAAGGACCTTCTGGCGCATTTCGGCTTCACCGCCGATCGTGTCGCCGCCGCGGTGCGCGCCGTGGTGTGACCGCCGGAAACGCGTTCGGGTGTCCTCGGCGCCGTCGGTCCCGCGACGGCGCCGCCTTTTCGTGTTCGCCATTGGTCCGACACCGGGCGCAATGCGCCGAAGTTGCGGAACTCTGCACCCGGGCTTCGCCGTTTCCCCTGGCGCCACGCAGCGGCGGCACGGGAGAGCGAAAGAGGCATGTCGGACCAGTCCTCGAAAACCGTCGTGTATGCGGCGCTGATCGGCAACCTGCTGATCGCCATCACGAAATTCATCGCGGCGGCGTGGTCCGGCAGCTCCGCGATGCTGAGCGAGGGCGTCCATTCGGTGGTCGACACCGGCAACGAGGGGCTGCTGCTCTACGGCATGCATCGGGCCAAGCGCCCGCCCGACGACCATCACCCGCTCGGCCACGGCCGCGAGCTCTATTTCTGGAGCTTCATCGTCGCCTTGCTGATCTTCGCGGTCGGCTCCGGCGTGTCGCTCTACGAGGGCGTGCTGCACATCCTCGAGCCGTCGCCGATCAGCGATGCTCGGATCAATTACATCGTCTATGGCATCGCCTTCGTGTTCGAGGGCACCTCCTGGGCGATCGCGCTGCGCGCGTTCCGCCGCGCCAATCCCGGCCAGGGCTGGCTCGATGCCGCCACCCGCAGCAAGGACCCGCCGGGCTTCATGGTGCTGTTCGAGGATTCCGCGGCGCTGATCGGCATCGCCATCGCCGCGCTCGGCACGTTCGCGGCGGAGTATTTCGAGGAGCCGATCCTCGACGGCGTCGCCTCGATCGGCATCGGCCTGCTGCTCGCCGCCACCGCCGCCTTCCTCGCCCGCGAGAGCAAGGGCCTGCTGATCGGCGAGCCCGCCCGCAAGGGGGTCCGCGATTCGATCGGTGCGATCGCCCGCGCGCACGAAGGCGTCGACCGGGTGATCGACCTGATCACCGTGCATCTCGCGCCCGACCAGATTCTCGTCGCGCTCGCGCTCGACTTCACCGACGCCCGCACCGCCGGCGACATCGAGCGGGACGTCGCCGCCCTCGAGGAGGCGATCCGGTCGAAGCATCCCGAGGTGCGGGCGCTGTTCGTGCGGCCGCAGCGGGCGGACGTGCCGCGGCCGGCGCGGCGGCTCGCGAGCGGCATCGGGCCGCGCGAGGGCACCGCCCGGGAGCGGCCGACGCTTCAGCCGGAATGAAGCCTGCTTTCACAATATTCAAATTTACTGATGTGATGCGATCGCCCAAGCTTCTCCGAGGAATCTTTCCGGGGAGCATGCCATGAAGCCGGTGATCGCGCCGTCCATCCTGTCCGCCGACTTCTCCCGCCTCGGCGCGGAGATCGCCGCCGTCGAGGCGGCCGGCGCCGACTGGATCCATTTCGACGTGATGGACAATCATTTCGTGCCGAACCTCACCTTCGGACCGATGGTGCTGAAGGCCGTGCGGCCGCACACCGAGCTGCCGATCGACGTGCATCTGATGGTGCAGCCGGTCGATGCGCTGATCGAAGGCTTTGCCGCCGCCGGCGCCGACCTGATCTCGGTGCATGTCGAGGCCTGCCCGCATCTCGACCGCAGCCTCCAGCTGATCCGCGCCAAGGGCAAGCAGGTCGGCGTGGTGCTCAACCCGGCGACGCCGGCGAGCAGCCTCGAATGCGTGCTGCACCAGGTCGATCTCGTGCTCTTGATGACCGTGAACCCCGGCTTTCCCGGCCAAGCCTTCATCCGCTCGGTGGTGGAGAAGGTCGGCGTCGTGCGCGACATGATCGCCGGCAGCGGCCGGCCGATCCGCCTCCAGGTCGACGGCGGCATCACGCCCGAGACGATCCGCGAGGTGGCGGCGGAAGGCGCCGACACCTTCGTCGCCGGCAGCGCGATCTTTGGCGCTCCGGACTACCGTGACGCGATCGGCGCGCTGCGGCGCGGCGCCGAGGCGATGGCGGCCGGCACGATGCGCGTCGCCGTGTGAGACGAACGGCAAGAGACTGTGACCTCATCCCGAGGGGCCGCGAAGCGGCCGTCTCGAAGGATGAGGCCCGCACAGTGGCCTCGTCCTTCGTGGCGCTGCGAGTTCCGCTTGCGGCGGGGTGCGGGGCGCGCTAGCTCGGGGCGTCACCACCGCAGCGGGCTTTGCGATGAGCACCGAGGCCGTCTTCGATTGCGCGGTCGGGCTGCCGATCGGCCCGAAAGTCGACGCCACGCCGGCGCGGCGGCCGGGTGGCGTCGCGCTCGCCGGACGCGTCGTCGCGCTGGCGCCGTTCGACATCGACCATCATGCCGCCGAGCTGTTTGCCGCCACCCACGGGCCCGAGCGTGAAAGGCTGTGGTTCTATCTCGGTGACGGCCCGTTCTCCGACCGCGCGGCGTTCGACGCCTATCTCGCCCGCTGGATCGAGCACGAGGAGCGGGTGTTTTACGCGATCCTCGATCGCGCGAGCGGGCGGGTTGTCGGGCATATCGCCTATATGCACATCGTCCCGGCGGACCACAGGGTCGAGATCGGCAACGTGCTGTTCTCGCCGTCGCTCGCCCGCACGACGGGGGCGACCGAGGCGGTGGTGCTGATGCTGCGCCATGCCTTCGACGATCTCGGCTACGACCGCGTCGAATGGAAGTGCAACACGCTGAACGCGCCCTCGCTGAAGGCCGCGCTGCGGCTCGGCTTCGTCTACGAGGGCGTGTTTCGCCGGCACATGATCCAGAAGGGCCGCAGCCGCGACACCGCCTGGCTGGCGATGGTGGTCGACGATTGGCCGGCGCGCAAGGCGGCGTTCGACGCCTGGCTGTCGCCCGCGAATTTTTACGAGGACGGCACGCAGCGCCAGAACCTCGCGCAGTTCATCGCCACGGCGGGCGCACCGTGAGCTTGCGTCAGTCGACCAGCGCGATGCCGAACTCCGCCGCCGACTGAACGAACGCGCGCAGAAACGCCGGCTCGAACGAGCGGCCGACGGCGAACACGAAGCCGTCGTCCTCGCGCCAGAGCGTGACGCCGACATGCGCCGTCACGGTGGTGGCGGCGGTGCCGACCGAAAACTCGTTCGGGTCGAGATCGAGCGCGACGAGCTTTGCCAGCACATCGGGCAGATGCGGTCCGGATGCCGAGAGCTGCACGGTGCCGCCCGACTGGTCGAAGGCCGACGCCTCGGGCGAAAACGCCGCGTCGAGCTTTTCCACCAGCGCATCGGGATCGCCATCGGACGAGATTTGCCAGCGGCCCGGCCCGATGCCGACCACGCAAAGATCGCCGGCGACCACGCGCTGCGGCCCTTCGGGCAGCGTTGCACCGAGCGATTTTGCGCGCTCCGCCGACAGGCCGGCGCGGCCGGCAACCAGCACGGCCACCGCCTTGTCGAGGCGCTTCAGCGTCACGCCGGGCGTCTGCGTGGACGCGCCGTAGCGGCCGGGCGGCAGAGATTTTGCGGGATGGATGGAGGCGAGAAGGTCAGCCACGGAGGCGCACTCCTTCCGGATCGATGAAGCAGGGGGCGCAGATCTCGACCTCGATGTCGGTGCCGCGCAGCCCGTCCCAGGCGCGGAAGACTTCGCCCACCATCGCGCTGCCGCCGACCAGGAAACCGAGGCCGATCGAATGCCCGAGCGTCGGCGACCAAGTGGCGGAGGATAGCCAGCCCTGATCGTTGCCGGTGGTCGGCTTGGCGCCGGGTTTCAAAAAATGCGCGCCGGCGCGCAGCATCTGCGTGCGGTCGACCGGTTTTATGCCGACCAGCGACGGCCGCCGCGGATCACGAAACGCCTCGCGGCCGGCCAGCACGCGGCCGATATAGTCTTTCTTGGTCGAGGCCATGCGGGCAAAACCGAGATCGGCGGCCGAGGTCTGGCCGTTCAGCTCCGGCCCCGAGACGTGGCCCTTCTCGATGCGCATCACCGCCAGCGCCTCGAGCCCGTAGGGCACGATGTCCTGGGCCGCCCCGGCCTTTGCGATGGCGCGGGCCAGCGCCTCGCCGTGCCGCGCGGGAACCGCGACCTCGTAGCCGAGCTCGCCCGAGAACGACACGCGGAAGACGCGCGCCTTCACGCCGCCCATCACGGTGGTCTCGGCGGCGCCCATGTAAGGCAAGGCCTCGGCCGACACGGCGGCGGCATCGTCCACCACGCCCTGCAGCACGTCGCGGGCGCGCGGACCGGCGATCGCGATCTGCGCCCACTGCTCGGTGGTGGAGGCCATGCGGACATCCAGCTCCGGCCACAGCACCTGATGACAGAAGACGAGGTGCTGATAGACGCGCCCCGCATTCGCGGTGGTGGTGGTCATCGCCCAGCGATCTTCGGAAAGGCGCGTGGTGGTGCCGTCGTCCATCACGATGCCGTCCTCGCGCAGCATCACGCCGTAGCGCACTTTTCCGGGCTTCAGCGTCGAGAAGGTGTTGATGTAGACGCGGTCGAGGAAGGCGCCGACGTCCGGCCCGGACAGCTCGATCTTGCCGAAGGTCGAGACGTCGATCCAGCCGACCCGCTCGCGCACCGCCAAAACCTCGCGGTTCACGCTGTCGCGCAGCGTCGGCTCGCCGCGGTGCGGGAAGTAGGCCGCGCGCAGCCACGGGCCGGCCTCGACGAATTGTCCGCCCAATTCCTCCGCAAAGGCGTGGCTCGGCGTCGGCCGGGTCGGCCGGAAATCGGGTCCGCGATGGTGGCCGGCAAACGCTGCGAGCGCCACCGGCGTCCAGGGCGGACGAAACATCGTGGTGCCGGTCTGCGGAATGGTGCGGCCCGACACCTCCGCCAGAATGGCGAGGCCCGCCACGTTGCCGAGCTTGCCCTGGTCGGTCGCCATGCCGAGCGTAGTGTAACGCTTGAGATGCTCGACGGAGGAAAACCCTTCCTTGTGGGCGAGGGCGACGTCCTTGGCCTTCACGTCGTTCTGAAAGTCGACGAAGGCGAGCCCCTTCGATTCGTGCACCCACCAGAACGGTTTTTGGCCGGTCGCCTCGCTTTCCGCGCGGGGCGGGGTCGGGTCGGCGGCGGAGAAGCCGAGATCGCGCGCCGCGGCCGCGCCTTTGCGCCCGCCGTCGGCGAGGCAATCGGCGAGCGAGAAGGTGCCGGTGGCGGCGCCCGCGACCGTCATGCCCGGCGGGCATTTGCCGGGCACGAAGGCGGCGATCGTCTCGTCCCAGGAGGGCTTGCCGCCGTGATGGCAGGTGAGATGCACGTTGGGCGAGAAGCCGCCCGACATCATCAGCCCGTCGACGTAAAGCGTCTCGCGGCCATGGCCGGTTTCGACCGACACGATGCCGAGCGTTTTTCCGCGGGTCGAAACCACCTTGCCGCCGAGAATGGTGCGAATGCCGCGCTTCTGCGCGCCGCCGGTGATCTCGGGAGACACGTCGGTGCGGACATCGACGATCGCCTTCACGCTCGCGCCGGCATCGTGCGCATCGAACGCCGCGCGCCACGCCGCGTCGTTGTTGGAAAACACCGCCGAGGTTTTGGCCGGCGCCACGCCGAAGCGATTGACATAAGTCTGCGCCGCGGCGGCGTGCATCACGCCGGGACGGTCGTTGCCGCCAAAAACGATCGGGCGATCCATCGCGCCGGCGGCGAGCACCACGCGCTTCGGAATGATCTTCCACAACCGCTGGCGCGGCTGGAACGGTGCGGGCACCGCGACGTGATCGGCGACGCGCTCGAGCGCGCCGTACTCGTCGTCATAGGCGCCGAACACCGCGGTGCGGACCATCAGCCGTACGTTCGTGAAACTTTTCAGCTCGGCGATCGCGCGGGTGACATAGGCGCCGGGCGTGTCGTCCTCGATCGTCGTCTTCTCCGACAGCAGACGCCCGCCGAACGCAAAATCTTCTTCTGCAAGGATCACACGCGCGCCTGCACGGCCGGCGGCGAGCGCCGCCTCGAGCCCGGCCGGGCCGGAGCCGATCACCAAGAGATCGCAGAAGGCGTGCGCCTTCTCGTAATGATCGGGGTCGGGGCCGTCCGCTGCGCGGCCGAGGCCGGCGGCACGGCGGATCGCCGGCTCGTAGAGCTTTTCCCACGCGGCCTTCGGCCACATGAAGGTCTTGTAGTAGAAGGCGGCGCCGAAGAACGGCGACAACAGGCCGTTCACCGCCATAGCGTCGAAGGCCAGCGAAGGCCAACGGTTCTGGCTCGCCGCCTCGAGGCCGTCGAACAGCTCTGCCGTGGTCGCCCGCGTGTTGGGCTCGCGGCGTGCGCCGCTGCGCAGCTCCACCAGAGCATTCGGCTCCTCGGAGCCAGCGGTGAGAATGCCGCGCGGCCGGTGATACTTGAACGAGCGTCCGACCAGTTTCACGTCGTTGGCGAGCAGCGCCGAGGCCAGCGTATCGCCAAAGTATCCCTGGTAGGCAATGTCGTCGAAGGTGAAGGCGAGCGGGCGCGAGCGGTCGATCTGCCCGCCTTTTGCGAGGCGGCTCACGACACGGCCTCCTTCTCGCTGGCGTCGGAGACGCTGGCGTCGGGGACGCTGGCGTCGGGGATGCTCGCGCCGGCGAAACGCGCGCCGGTTATCTCGTGCGTCAGCGTGTTTCGTGAAACCTCCACCCAGCGGCGGCAGCCATTGGTGTGATACCACAGCTCGCGATGGCTGCCCGCAGGGTTGCCTCTCGGATAGACATAGTCGTGAAAGGCGAGGATCGCGTCGGGGGCCGACGGGTTCTTCGGGCGGGTGCCGGTCGCGTCGCCGAGATAGCTGAACTCGTGCGCGTCGCGCGGGCCGCAATAAGGACAGGGAATACGCATCAGTGCAGGTTCGGCTGTGGGCCGGCTCCCCGTTCGTCGATGACTTTTCCGGTGCGGAAGCGGTCGAGCCGGTACGCCGCGCTCAACGGGTGCGGGGTGTCGGTCGCGATCGTGTGAGCAAAACACCAGCCGGACGCGGGGGTCGCCTTGAAGCCCCCGTAATTCCAGGCGCAGTTCAGATAGAGGCCGGGCAGCGGCCCGATGTCGATGATCGGCGAGCCGTCCATCGACATGTCGCAGATGCCGCCCCATTGGCGCAGCAGCCGCAACCGCCCGATCATCGGCATCAGCGCCATGCCGCCTTCGAGCACGTCCTCCATCACCGGCAGGTTGCCGCGCTGGGCGTAAGAGTTGTAGCCGTCGAGATCGCCGCCGAACACCAAGCCGCCCTTGTCGGACTGCGAGACGTAAAAGTGGCCGGCACCGAACGTGATCACGCCCGGGATCAGCGGCTTCACCGCCTCCGACACGAAGGCCTGCAAGACCTGGCTCTCGATGGGCAGTCGCAGATCGAGCTTTTCGGTGAGCCGCGAGGTCGAGCCGGCGAGCGTCAGCGCCACCTTGTCGGCCATGATCGGCCCGAGCGAGGTCTCGACCCCGGTCACCGCGCCGGTGCGATCGCGCAAGAAGCCGGTCGCCTCGCAGTTCTGCACGATGTCGACGCCGAATTTGTCGGCACCGCGTGCAAAACCCCACACTACGGCGTCGTGACGCGCGGTGCCGGCGCGCGGCTGCATCAGGCCGCCGCGGATCGGAAAGCGCGCATTGTCGAAATCGAGGAACGGCATCATCGTCCGCACCTCGTCGCGATCGAGCAGTCTTGCGCCCGCGTCCGCGAGCAGCATCGCGTTGCCACGGCGGGCATAGGCGTCACGCTGCGCGTCGGAGTGAATCAGATTGACGATGCCGCGCTGGCTGGCCATCACGTTGTAGTTCAGCGTCTGCTCGAGCCCTTCCCACAGCTTGACGGACCATTCGTAGAACGGCTCGTTGCCGGGCAGCAGATAGTTGGAGCGGAAGATCGTGGTGTTGCGACCGGCATTACCGCCGCCGACATAGCCCTTCTCGATCACCGCGACATCGTGAATGCCGTGGTTCTTGGCGAGATAATAGGCGGTCGCGAGACCGTGGCCGCCGCCACCGAGGATCACCACGTCGTAGCGTGGTTTCGGCGTCGCCGCCCGCCAGGCGGGCTCGGTGAAGCGGTTGCCGGTGAGGCCGTTCACCACGATGTTGAAAAGCGAGTAGCGCATGGGTTCGTTGTCACCTCGGCCGCCGGGCGGCGGCACCCCCGCAGCGTGAGCGAGAGAAACTCACGCGGTCCTTTTCAGCCCCGCCATCACGATGCCGGTGGCGGTTTCGGCCGCGAGCGAGAGGGTGCGCAGATCCTCCGGCTCGAGATTGTGGACATCGGTTTTGCCCGTGCAGCGCGCCATCATCGAGCACTCGGAGACGGCCGCTTTCAGGAACGCGGCGAGCGCGGCCTCGGCCTTTTGCGCGTCGGGCTCTGGGAAGCTCATGCCGGCGGCATCGATCGTGCCGCCCATCGCCAGCGCGGCCGAGACCTCGGCGATGCCGGCGTTCACCCCGAGCGACATCGCCTTCGCGAGATCGGTGCCGGAGCGCAGGCCGCCGAACCAGACCAGCGGGAATCTCTCCTCCGCCTTCAGGCCGCGAAGGATCGTGATCGCGCGGCGCATCAGCGACAGATCCGGCGCCCCTGAGAGATCGGCTAAGGTTTCGCCGAGATGGCCGGTGCCGTCGAGAACGATCAGATCCGCGTTCTGCTCGACTGCGAAGGGCAGGGCACGCTCGGCCGACTCGGGCGTCACGATCAGGCCACGCAGCTGGCCGCGCCGCAGAGCTTTCGGCATGGCGAGGTCGGACGTTTTTGTGATCCGCAGCAGCACGGCCGCCGCCTCGGGCGCGCCGGCGTTCGGCGCATCGACGATCTGCAGCCACGGAAATCCGTCGCCGAGCTTTTCACGTCCGATATGCGCGCCGCCAGCGGACGCGATCGCCGCGGCTGCGGCGCTTCTGATCACGTCGGGCGTCGTCTCGAGGCTTGCGACCAGCATCGGCTGCGCGAGCGTCAAGCCTTCGCCGAGCGGCGTTTTTGTCTTGCACGCCTCGCGATAGGGGTCGATCACCAGCCGCGTCAGATTGGCCGGCAGAAACACCAGGTCGTCGAAGGTCGCGCGGCCGATACGCGGCTCGTGCGGGCGCATGGCGAGCCGCTCGCTGGTGAGGCGCACCACGTCGGCGGGCTTGGTGTCGGGCCGCGCCATCGCAAAAATCGCCTCGCGCATCTTCACCGAATAGTCGGCCGAGCCGGTCTCGCTGTCGCAGCGATAGCAGCGCGCCGCCTGCTCCTTGGCGGTCTGATCGTCGTAGTTCGCCTCGGCGTCGCTGAAGCCGTCGCCGGAAATGCCTTTGAACGGCGGCTCTGCGAGACCCAGAATCTCCCAGCGCGGATCCTGCGCCACCGGCACCGCGCGGGTGCGATAGGGCGTGCGATACGGCACCGGATGCGCGTTGCCCTCGAGCGCGGCGACGACGTAATAGGCGGCCTTGTGGCCCTGATACATCGCCTGCACGATGGTCGAGGAGCCGAACGCCGCGTCGCCTGCGGCATAAACCTTGTCGAGCCGCGTGCCCATGTCGCCTTCGCGCGTGGCGATGTGGTTGCCGTCCATCAAACCGTGCTTGGCGAGCTCGAGGCTCGCGGTCTTCTGACCGACCGCGGCAATCACGAGGCCGCACGCGATGTCGAACTCGGAGCCCGCGACCGGCGTCCACACCTTGCGGCCGTCGGTGCCGGCAGCACCCGCGCGCGTGAGAACGCAGCCGAGCGATAGGCCGCCGTTGGCCTCCTCCACCGCGGTCGGCGCGACGCCGTAGACGATCTCGATCCCTTCCGCGAGCGCCGCCTCCAGCTCGTATTTGCGCGCGGGAATCTCGTCGGGACCGCGACGATAGAGCACCGTCACCTTCTTCACGCCGGGCAAACGCTTCGCCGTGCGGCACGCGTCCATCGCGACGTCGCCGCCGCCGACCACCACCACGTGCGCGGGCAGGATCGGCCGATCGCCGCCATTGATGCGGTTGAGGAACGACACGCCGTCGATCACGCCGTCGAGGTCGTCGCCGGGCACGCCCAGATTTTTGCCCTTGGACGCGCCGATCGCCAGCAGCACGGCATCGTGAGTCTCACGAAGCGCATCGAGCGTCACCGTCTCGCCGAGCGGCGCGTCGAGATGCAGCGTGATGCCGGGGCAGCGCGACAGAATGCGATCGATGTCCTCCTGCACGACCGAAGCCGGCAGGCGGAAATCGGGAATGCCCCACAGCGCCATGCCGCCGGGCCTCGACTGCGCCTCGTAGAGATCGACGCGGTAGCCGGCGAGCGCGATGTCCTGCGCGGCGGTGAGGCCGGCCGGCCCGGCGCCGATGATGGCGACCTTTTGCGGCTTGTCCGGCTGAACCGGCGGTAGCTTGTATGTGGGGCCGAGCGCATCGAGCACCCAGCGCTTGAGCGCGCGGATCGCCACCGGCCCGTCCGATTTGGTGCGGCGGCAGGCCGGCTCGCACGGCGCGTCGCACACCCGCCCGCACACGGCGGACAGCGGATTGGTCGCGGTGATCGCCTCGAGCGCGCCTTCCTTGTCGCCGGCCCAGATCAGGCCGACATAGGAGGCGACGTCGGTGCCGATCGGGCAGGCCACCTGACAGGGCGGCGGCTGATAATGCGGCAGCGCCGACTGGTCAGCGGAAAGGTCGAGAGAGAACGGCTTGCAGCTCGACATGATCAGGCGACCTTGGTGAGCAGCTCGGCCGAAGCCGCGCGATAAGTTGGATCGTAGGGCAGGCCGGTGATGGCGGCGGCCTCGGGCGTCAGCGCCACCAGGTCGTCGCGCGAGAGCTGCTGGAAGTCGCTGTGCCCCAGCGCTTTCGTCAGCATCGCGATCTGCCGGCGCACGACCTCGAAGAAACGGGCGATCGCCTGCGCCTGCACCTCGGTCTGATAACGCGCCTCGTGCTCGGGATCCTGCGTCGCGATGCCGACGACGCAATTGCCGACGTGACACTGCATGCAGGAGATGCAGCCGCCCGCGATGATCGCCGCGGTACCCATCGCCACCGCCGAGGCGCCGAGCGCGAGCGCCTTCACCGCGTCGACGCCGTCCTTGATGCCGCCCATCATCACGATCGGCATGTCGTTCTTGGCGTCGATGTCCTTCAGCCCGTCGAGCGCCTCCTGCAGCGCGGCGAGCGTAGGAATGCCCACATTCTCCAACACCTCGGTCGAGGCCGCGCCGGTCGAGCCCTGCAGCCCGTCGAGCTGGACGAAGTCGAAGCCGTCCTTGTAGGCGATCTTGATGTCGTCGCGCACGCGGCCGGCGCCCATCTTGATCGAGATCGGCTTCGTATAACCGGTCGCCTCGCGAAACTCCTCGACCTTGATGACGAGATCGTCGGCACCCATGATGTCGGGGTGGCGCGAGGGCGAGCGCAGGTCGATGCCCTCCGGAATGCCGCGGATCGCCGCGAGTTCTTTCGTCACCTTCTTCGCCATCAGCTGGCCGCCGAGGCCGGGCTTTGCGCCCTGCGAGATGTAGATCTCGAGCGCGTCGGCCTTCAGCATGTCGTGAATGTTCCAGCCGAGCCGGCCGGACAGGCACTGATAGATCAGCTGGCTCGCCTCGGCGCGTTCTTCCGGCAGCATGCCGCCTTCGCCGGTGTTCTCCACGATGCCGGCGAGCCGCGACGCGCGGGCGAGCGCCATTTTCGTCGACTTCGACAGCGCACCGTACGACATCGGCGCGATCAGCACCGGCATCGACAGCTTCAGCGGAACGGCGCCATGGCGATCGCCGAGCGTCATCGCGAGGTTCACGCCGTCGAGCGCATCCTGCGTCGGCGTCAGCCGGGCCGGATCGACCTTCAATGCAATGTCGCCGAAATGCGGCAGCGGCTTGGACGCGCCATAGCCGCGGATGCGATAGCGGCCGATCAAGCTCTTGGCGTGGATGTCCTCGACGACCTTGGCGTTCCAGTAGGTCTCGCCCTCGGAAAAGACCGGGTGGGGCAGGGGCCGTGAGATCGGCTCGTTCACGCCGTAACGCAACTTCGTGCCGGCATTGACGATCTTCTTGAAGGTGCCGCCGAAGGCGATGCCGTAGCGATCGAGAAACGCACGGATGTCGGCGAGGTCCTCTGCGGTCGGCTCGACCACCTTGGCGTCCGACCCGAGGTTTTCCACCTTGCCGCCGACGAAGATCGTGCCGCCCGACATGTCCTCGCCGACCCGGTCGCCGGAATCGCCGAGAATCACGATGCGGCCACCATACATCATGTAGCCGGCGAGGAAGCTCGCATTGCCGCAGCACAGAAGCGTGCCGGCCTTCATCACCTGGCCCGCGCGCGAGCCGAGATTGCCCTTGATCACCACCTCGCCGCCGCGCAGCGCGACGCCGGCGATCGCACCGGCATTGCCGCCGACCACCACGGAGCCGGCATACATCGAGTCGCCGACACCCCAGCCGACGTTCGATTCCACCTCGAACCGCGCCCCGTGCGAGAGACCGGCGCAAAAATAGCCGGCGGAGCCCTTCACGTGCACCGTCACCGGCGCGACGAGGCCGACGCCGATGTGATGACGTGCGTCCGGATTCACCACCTCGATGTCCTCGCCCGCGGCGGCGGCGGCGCGGATCGCCTCGTTGGCGTCGCGGACCGGGAGGGTGCTCAGATCGATCGTGACCATGTGCGGAACGTTCCTGGCGCGGGCTCGGTGGTGGCGAGGGGCTTTCCGGGGAAAAGCCGGTTCAGCGAGACTTCTTCCGAGGCGATCGCGACGAGGCCGTCGTCCTCGTACATGACCATCGGCTTGGCGGCGAGGCGGTCCTTGGCGAAGCCGATGCCGTCCTTGGTGGAGACGAGGAACGAGAAGGTGCCGTCGAGGTCGTCGACCGATTGCTCGAGCGCCTGCTCGAGCGTTTCGCCACGCGCGAGCTTGTCGGCGACATAGACCGCGATCAGCTCACTGTCGTTGTCGGTGCGGAACTCGAAGCCGCGCGCCTCGAGCCTGCGCCGCATCTTCCAGTAGTTCGTGATCTGCCCGTTGTGGACGATCGCCACGTCGGCGAAGCCGGTCGCCCAGAAGGGATGCGCGGCCTCGGGCTTCACGTCGGATTCGGTCGCGAGCCGCACGTGGCCGATGCCGTGGCTACCGCGGATCTCGCTCACCCGGTAGGTCTCGTCGAGCTGATGCGAGGTGCCGACGTCCTTGATGATGTCGAGCGTCGAGCCGATCGAGACGAGCTTTGCCGCGTGCTCCATCGCATAGGCGAACGGGCGGATCTCACCGGAATAGTCGACGTCGACCACCACCGTCGCGCCTTCGCGCTTCTCGCTGCGCAGCGTCGCGCCGTGCGCGGCGAGCGCTGCGCGGATGCGGTCGAGCGCCGCGGTGTCGTCCTCGGCCACCATGAAGCGCAGCCGCAAGCCCTCGATGCCGTCCTCGTAGAGCGCGAAGCCGGTCGAGTCGGGGCCGCGATGCTGGCAGCCGTCGAGCATGTCGACCAGCGCGCGCCCGAGAATCTGGTTCGAGCCCTGGGTCTTGAAGAAAATTCCGGCGATCCCGCACATCGTTCGCCTCCTCGCGTCGAGCGTCGGCACCATACGCAGAGCGGGATGTGGCGTCAATTCTCAAGAAAACAAGTTTCGCGTCGTGAACATAGCTGCCGAGATTGTCGGCACGGGTTTCGGAAGGAAGGAGAGCTTTTGACGGGGTATTTGCGAGCTTCGCGGATGAATTGCACAACCGCGAGGCACGATGCGATTTTCCTGTGCAGAAAGAAAGTTTCATCAGTGTTGAAGCCGGAACCGTTCTGCCGTAAGCGAGAAAGGCGCGGCACATGGGCGAGCTCGAAACCCCCGAGAGGCAACGGCCCGCGGCCGCATCGCGCGACCGGACCATGGGATATCGATATGGCGACCGACCTGTCGAAGATTGCCGCTGACCAGCGCATCGAATATTTTCTGATCTCCTACGTCGATCTGTTCGGCTGCCTCCGCGCCAAGCTGGTGCCGGCCGCGGCGATCGCCGGCATGCAGAAGAACGGCGCGGGGTTCGCCGGCTTCGCGACGCATCTGGACATGACGCCGGCCCATCCCGACACGCTCGCCGTGCCGGACCCCGACAGCCTGATCAGGTTGCCGTGGAAGCCGGAGGTGGGGTGGCTCGCGGCCGATCTCTATTGCGACGGTGCGCCGGTGCCGGATGCCCCGCGCAACGTGCTGAAGGCTCAGATCGCTGCGGCGAAGACGCTCGGCCTGCAGATGAAGACCGGCGTCGAGTGCGAGTTCTTCCTGCTCAATCGCGACGGCTCGGCGATCGGCGACGTCTGCGACGAGTATCCGAAACCCTGCTACGACCAGATGGCGCTGATGCGGCAGTACGATCTCATCAAGGAGATCTGCGACGCCATGCTGACGCTCGGCTGGAAGCCGTATCAGAACGATCACGAGGACGCCAACGGCCAGTTCGAGATGAACTGGGAGTACGACGACGTGCTGGTCTCGGCCGACCGCCACGTCTTCTTCAAGTACATGGTGAAGTCGCTCGCCGAACGGGCGGGCTATCGCGCGACCTTCATGCCGAAGCCGTTCAACACGCTCACCGGCAACGGCTGCCACATGCATGTGAGCCTGTGGAAGGACGGCGCCAACGTGTTCGAGGACGGCGTCGGCGAGCTCGGCATGAGCGCGCTCGCCTACGACTTTCTCGGCGGCGTGATGCATTCGGCGGCCGATCTGTGCGCGATCTTCAACCCGACCATCAACAGCTACAAGCGCATCAATGCGCCGATCACCGCCTCGGGCGCCACCTGGTCGCCCAACACCATCAGCTACACCGGCAACAACCGCACTCACATGGTGCGCATCCCAGAGAGCGGCCGCTTCGAGTTCCGGCTGATGGACGGGGCCACGAACCCGTACCTCGCACCGGCGGCGCTGTTGATGGCCGGGCTCGACGGCATCGCCAAGAAGCGCGATCCCGGCGAGCGGCTCGACATCGACATGTACACCCACGGCCACACGGTCCAGAACGTGCGAAAGCTGCCGCTCAACCTGCTGGACGCATTGCGGCTGATGGAGAAATCCTCGGTGGTGCGGGACGGCTTCGGCGACACCTTCGTCGACAGCTACATCAAGCTGAAGATGGAGTCGTGGAACGCCTTCATGAGCCACGCCACCGCCTGGGAGCGGCTGCACACCCTGGACTGTTGAGCCGCCACCGGCTACGCCCGTCACTCCGGCTCGCATCGCGCCGCCCCGCCTTCGGGGCGGTGCCGGTGGCGTGCGGGAATTTTCGTCGGACGCCCGGCGATCAACCGGATTGCGTGAGATGACCATCCGAACGTATGTCTTGACGTTGTCGTGTGCCGACACGGTCGGCATCGTCGCCGCGGTCTCGGGCTATCTGTCCGGCCACGGCATCTTCATCACCGAGTCCGCGCATTTCGGCGACACCGAGTCGGGCCGCTTCTTCATGCGCACGGTGTTTCGGGCGACCCCCGAGCAGCCCTCGAAGGCGCAGCTCGAGGAGGGCTTTCTGCCGATCGCCCGGCGCTTCCAGATGGATTGGAAAATCTTCGACACCGCGGTGAAGCCGCGGGTGATGATCCTCGTCTCGAAGTTCGACCACTGCCTCAACGATCTCTTGTACCGCTACCGCACCGGCGCGCTGCCGATCGAGATCCCGGCGGTGGTGTCGAACCACCCGGATCTCCAGCGCGTGGTCGAGTGGCACGGGATCCCGTACCATCATCTGCCGGTGACCAAGGACACCAAGGCCGAGCAGGAGGGCAAGATCCTCGAGATGGTCGATCGCCTGAAGATCGATCTCGTGGTGCTCGCCCGTTACATGCAGGTGCTGTCGCACGACATGTGCGAGGCCGTGTCGTGGCGCTGCATCAACATCCACCACTCGTTCCTGCCGAGCTTCAAGGGCGCCAAGCCCTATCACCAGGCGCATGCGCGCGGCGTGAAGATCATCGGCGCGACCGCCCATTACGTCACGACCGATCTCGACGAGGGGCCGATCATCGAGCAGGGCATCGAGCGGATCGACCATACGTTCACGCCGGAGGATTTCGTGGCGCTCGGCCGCGACATCGAGAGCGTGGTGCTGGCGCGGGGCGTCCAGTTCCACATCGAGCACCGGGTGATCCCGAACGGCAACAAGACCGTGGTGTTCCGCCGATGACCGCCAGACTGATCGACGGCAAGGCGTTTGCCGCCACCGTGCGCGGCCGCCTCGCCGAGCGCGTGAAGACGTTCGTGGCAAAGCGCGGCTTCGCGCCGGGGCTCGCGGTGGTGCTGGTCGGCGACGATCCGGCGAGCCAGGTTTATGTGAGGAACAAGGTCGCGCAATGCGCCGAGGTCGGCGTGCGCTCGCTCGAGCATCGCTTGCCGGCGACCACCTCGGAGGGCGAGTTGTTGGCGCTGGTCGCCGCGCTCAACGCCGATCCCGCGGTGCACGGCATTCTCGTTCAGCTCCCGCTGCCGAAGGGGATCGACGAGACCAAGGTGCTCGCCGCGATCGCGCCGGAGAAGGATGCCGACGGTTTTCACGTCGTCAATGCCGGCCTGCTCGCCACCGGCGGCGCCTGCACCGTGCCGTGCACGCCGCTCGGCTGCATGATGCTGATCGAGGACGTGCTCGGCGACGTGTCGGGTGCCGAGGCGGTGGTGGTCGGGCGCTCCAACATCGTCGGCAAGCCGATGGCACAGCTTCTGTTGCGCGCGAACTGCACGGTGACGATCGCCCATTCCAGGACGCGCGACCTGCCGGGCGTCTGCCGCCGCGCCGACATCCTGGTCGCCGCCGTGGGGCGCCCGGAGATGATCCGCGGTGACTGGGTGAAGCCCGGCGCGTGCGTGATCGATGTCGGGATCAATCGCGTGCCGCGCAACGACGGCTCCGGCAAGACGCGGCTCGTCGGCGACGTCGCCTTCGACGAGGCGAAGGTGGTCGCCGGTGCGATCACCCCGGTGCCCGGCGGCGTCGGCCCGATGACGATCGCGTGCCTCCTCACCAACACGCTGTCGCTCGCCGAGCGGAGCTGACGCACCGTTCGTCGCGCCCCGGGGCCTTCCTCGAGAATTTGGAAACGTCCGCCCCTTCACCTCTCCCCGCGAGCGGGGAGAGGTCGGAGCTTGCGCGCCAGCGAAGGCTCCGGGTGAGGGGCGGCCGCTGGCTCGGCGGGGGGGGCCCCCCCCCCCCCCCCCCGCCCCCCC
>NZ_AKZI01000092.1 GCF_000293785.1 Rhodovulum sp. PH10
GGCCGGCGACGTCGGCGCCCGCCGCCGCCCGGAGCGAGCCGCGCCCCGGCCTCGCGCGTCCGGCCGCCGCGCCGGACAAGGCCGCGCCGTGCCGGCTGCGGTCGTTCTCGACCACGCTGCCGCGCGTCCTCTTGATCGGCTCCTCGACCGGCGGACCGCAGGCGCTCAACGAGGTGGTGTCCCGTCTCGGCGCGGTGATCGACCGGGCGCCGGTGCTGATCACCCAGCACATGCCGCCGACCTTCACCACCATTCTCGCCGAGCATCTCGCCCGCGCCAGCGGCCGGGCGGTGCGCGAGGCGCAGGACGGCGAGCCGATCGTCGCCGGCCGGGTCTATGTCGCGCCCGGCGCGATCCACATGCACGTGGTCCGCCGCGACGCCGGCGCTGCGATCGCGCTGCGCGACGGGCCGCTCGTCAATTTCTGCAAGCCGGCGGTCGATCCGCTGCTGAACTCCGCGGCCCAGGTGTGGGGACCGGCCGCCCTGACGGTGATTCTCACTGGAATGGGATCCGACGGCGCCAAGGGCGCGGCCGAGATCGTCGCCGCCGGTGGCAGCGTCATCGCTCAGGACGAGGCGTCGAGCGTCGTGTGGGGCATGCCGGGCGCGGTCGCCCAGGCGGGCCTCTGCGCCGCCATCCTGCCACTCGATCAGATCGCCGCAAAAGTGACACGCCTGTTCTCGGGAGAGCGCTCGTGACGCCGTTGGACTACGATTACCTGCGACGTTTGCTGAAGGACCGCTCCGGCCTGGTGCTCTCGGCGGACAAGGAATATCTGGTGGAGAGCCGGCTCCTGCCGGTCGCCCGCAAGAACGGTCTCGGCTCGCTGTCCGAGCTGGTGCAGCGGCTGAAGGCGCCGGGCACCGAGAGTTTGCTGGTCGCCGTCGTCGAGGCGATGACCACCAACGAGACCTTCTTCCTGCGCGACAAGGTGCCGTTCGATCACTTCCGCAACTCGATCATCCCGTCGCTCCTGAAGTCGCGGGAGGCCAAGCGCCGCCTGCGGATCTGGTGCGCCGCCGCCTCCACCGGGCAGGAGCCGTACTCGCTGGCGATGTGCCTGAAGGAGATGGGCTCGCGGCTCGACGGCTGGCGCATCGAGATGGTCGCGACCGATCTCTCGATCGAGGTGTTGGAGAAGGCCCGCGCCGGCGTCTACTCGCAGTTCGAGGTGCAGCGCGGCCTGCCGATCCAGATGCTGCTCAAATACTTCACGCAGATCGGCGAGACCTGGCAGATCTCGCAGGAGATCAAGTCGATGGTTCAGTACCGCACGCTGAACCTGCTCGGCGACTTCACCAGCCTCGGCCCGTTCGACCTCGTCTTCTGCCGCAACGTGCTGATCTATTTCGACCAGCCGACCAAGGTCGACGTGCTCGAGCGGATCCGCAAGATCACCGAGCCGGACGGCTTTCTGGTGCTCGGCGCCGCCGAGACGGTGGTCGGCCTCACCGACGCCTTCAAGCCGGTGCCGGACCAGCGCGGCGTCTATGCGCCGAACGCCGGCGCCGCACCGGCCAAGCCCGCCGGCTTCGCCATGCCGGCGACCCAAAGGCTCGCGGCGAATTTCGGCGTGACACGGTAGGGGCGGCTCGGGGGGCGGGTCAATCCGCCAACGGGTTCTCCCACTGCAGTCCGGGGAAGCGGACGAAGTCGGCATCGCTCGAGCACAGGACGAGATCGTGCTCGATCGCGAGAGCCGCGAGATGGGCGTCCGGCACCAGTGATCCGCGGATGCCCGGAAGCCGCAGCAAGTCCACCAGCACGGCGACGTGTCGATCGCCGGGAGACGGGATCCAGGCCTGGCCGCTTCCCAGCCAGGCCGTGACCTGATCCCACGCCGTCACGGTGGGCACCGGCCGCTCGAACACTCGCGGATTGGTGACGAGCCGCAGGAAGGCGAGCAAGCTCGGCCACGGCAGGCCGACGCGATGCGGTCCGTTCAGGCGAGCATCGAGCCAATTCCGTGCCGCCCGGTGCAGCGGAACCGATTCGACGTACGCGTAGACCAGCAGGTTGGCGTCGACCAGGATCACGACCACGGCTCCGCCGCCGTCACGTCGCTGCATCGCCCTCTGCGGCGGCGATGGCGTCGTGAACATTCGAAACGTCGATCAGCGCCCGGCCGAGCGATACCGAGCGAGTCTCGAACGATCCCGCCCTTTCGGGTGATCCGCCCATCCGTGCGAGGCCGTGGCGCAGCGCATCGTTCGCCGCCTGGTCGAGCGTCGTCCCGCGCTCCGTGCGCACCCGCTCGAGAGCGGCGGCGACGTCGTCGTCGAGCGTCAGCGTCGTTTTCATGGATGAAAGGATGAGCCGCCGCCGGTCACGGTGTCAACCGATGCGGGAGGTCTTCGCATCCGCGTCGCCGCCGATTGCGGTGGCCGGCGCTCGGCGCTCGGCTCGTCCGGAGCCACACCGAACAAAAACCCCGCCGGTGACGGCGGGGTTCGGAAGCGTCCGAGGTGGGAGGAGAGAGCCGATGGCTCCGAAGAAACCCTCGGTCCGGCCGGGAACTGGCGGTCGGCCGCTCGGTCGGCCGGGGCGCACGCGGACGCCACGACCTCCCGGGAAAACGTCAGATCGCGATGCGCGCCTCGTCGTCGGACGGCTCGCGCAGCACGTAGCCGCGGCCCCACACCGTCTCGATGTAGTTGCGGCCCTGCGACGCGTTGGCGAGCTTCTTGCGCAGCTTGCAGATGAACACGTCGATGATCTTCAGCTCCGGCTCGTCCATGCCGCCATAGAGATGGTTGAGGAACATCTCCTTGGTCAGGGTGGTGCCCTTGCGCAGGCTGAGGAGCTCCAGCATCTGGTACTCCTTGCCGGTGAGATGCACCCGCTGGCCGCCGACCTCGACCGTCTTGGTGTCGAGATTGACGATCAGGTCGCCGGTCTGGATGACGGACTGCGCGTGACCCTTCGAGCGGCGCACGATCGCATGGATTCGCGCCACCAGCTCGTCCTTGTGGAACGGCTTGGTCATGTAGTCGTCGGCACCGAAGCCGAGACCCTTCACCTTGTCCTCGGTGCCGGCGAGGCCGGACAGGATCAGGATCGGCGTCTTCACCTTCGACACCCGCAGCGCCCGCAGCACCTCGAAGCCCGACATGTCGGGAAGGTTGAGGTCGAGCAAGATGATGTCGTAGTCGTAGAGCTTGCCGAGATCGACACCTTCTTCGCCGAGGTCGGTCGTGTAGACGTTGAAGCTCTCCGACTTCAGCATCAGCTCGATCGACTGCGCCGTCGCGCTGTCGTCTTCGATCAGTAGCACGCGCATGCCAGTCCCCTTCCATGCCGCGTCGGATTCAGGGTGGGCCGCCATTCTGGCGACCCGGTCACACGCCTCGGGACCCAACAGATTCGAAAGGTTAACGGCGAATGATTAACAAAGTCTGATTCCCTGGCGCAAGCGCGCTCTGGCCGAAATCGGCAGAATCTGCCTAAAATGCTGAGCCGAGGTGATTTTTCGGACACGTTCTTGCTCGTATCTCACTTTAGGATTCGGCCGTAACCGATTCGAACGACTCACACCCGTGGCGCCGGGGTGGCCGAAATGTGCCGGGTCTCATGAACGGTGTTCCAATGATTAACGGTCCGGGTAAACACGAAGTTAAGGGTTTCGAATTGGTTGCCGGGTGTGGGAACATCCTCACCATCGCACCGGAGGCGGCATGAGAGGGCTGGTCGACAGGATCGCGGAGGTCGACGCCGTCGAGGTGTTCGGCCGTGTCGTCGGGGTGCGCGGGCTGATGGTCGAGGTCGCCGGGCCGCTCTTTGCGATGTCGGTCGGGGCGCGGCTCGGCATCGAGACCGGGGCGCGGACGATCCCGTGCGAGGTGGTCGGCTTCTCCGGCGACCACGCGCTGCTGATGCCGTTCGCCCCGCTCGACGGCGTGCGTCGCGGCTGCCGTGCACTGGTCACCTCGGCGCAGGCGACCGTGCGGCCGACGATCGGCTGGCTCGGCCGGGTGGTGAACGCGCTCGGCGAGCCGGTCGACGGCGGCGCACCGTTGCCGGTCGGGCCCAGTCCGGTGCCTTTCCGCAACACTCCGCCGCCCGCCCACGCCCGCGCGCGGGTCGGCCAGCCGCTCGATCTCGGCGTGCGGGCGCTCAACACCTTCCTCACCTGCTGCCGCGGCCAGCGCATGGGCATCTTTGCCGGCTCGGGCGTCGGCAAGTCCGTGCTCTTGTCGATGCTCGCCCGCAACGTCGATGCCGACGTCTCGGTGATCGGCCTGGTCGGCGAGCGCGGCCGCGAGGTGCAGGAATTTCTTCAGGACGATCTCGGCGAGGCCGGCCTCGCCCGCTCGGTGGTGGTGGTCGCGACCTCCGACGAGCCGGCGCTGATGCGTCGCCAGGCGGCCTATCTCACGCTGGCGATCGCCGAATATTTCCGCGACGAGGGAAAGAGCGTGCTCGTGCTGATGGATTCGGTCACCCGCTTCGCCATGGCGCAGCGCGAGATCGGCCTCTCGGCCGGCGAGCCGCCGACCCAGAAGGGCTACACGCCGACCGTCTTCACCGAGCTGCCGCGCCTGCTCGAGCGGGCCGGGCCCGGGCCGGAAGGCGCCGGCACCATCACCGGCATCTTCACCGTGCTGGTCGACGGCGACGACCACAACGAGCCGGTCGCCGACGCCGTGCGCGGCATTCTCGACGGCCACATCGTGATGGAGCGGTCGATCGCCGAGCGCGGGCGCTATCCGGCGATCAACGTGCTGAAATCGATCTCGCGGACGATGCCGCGGGCGGCCGATCCGACCTTTCTGCCGACCATCATGCAGGCCCGCCGGCTGATGGCGACCTATGCCGACATGGAGGAGCTGATCCGGCTCGGCGCCTACCGGGCGGGGTCGAGCGCGGAGGTCGACGAGGCGATCCGGCTGCACGACGCGCTGGAGGCGTTCCTCGGGCAGCGCAAGGACGAGGCGACCCCGCTCGGCGAGGGCTACCGGCGTCTCGAGCAAATTTTAACCGCGTCGGAAACCGAAAACTAAGATTGTGCTCCCAAGATGACGCCCACGTTCGGAGCGGCTCTCGTCCCGAGTGGAGCGAATTCGACATTCGAGTCGCACCTGGCCGCAAGTTCGTTCTCGACTGTCGAACTCGATGATCCACGCGCACGCGTCGTTGCCGATGGTCGTTCGAGCCCGACATTCGCGACCGGAGTTGCGGTGGCGGCGTGCGAATGTCGGAAGCGGACCATCGGCGATCGAGGTTTCGCTCTCGGGGCTTCGGGGGAGTAATTGTCGATGAAGTCACGCGAAACGCTGATCCGGCTGAAGAAATTCCAGGTCGACGAGAAGCGCCGCAAGGTGACGCAGATCGAGACCATGATCGCCGACTTCCTGCGCATGGCCGCCGATCTCGATCGCGAGATCCAGGTCGAGCAGGAGCGGGCGGGGATTTCCGATCCGGCCCACTTCGCTTATCCGACCTATGCCAAGGCCGCCATGCAGCGGCGCGAGAATTTGAAGGCCTCCGCCGACGAGTTGCAGGGGCAGCTCGAGGAGGCCCGCGCGGCGCTGCAGGAGTCGTTCGAGGAGCTCAAGAAGGTCGAGCTGCTCGACGAGCGCGACCAGATGCGCGAGCGCCACGTCGAGGCGGTACGCGAGCAGGCCGAGCTCGACTCGATCGGCACGATGCGCGCGCGCGACGCGATGGCCTGACGGCGCCTTTTCGCGAGACGACGAGAAAAAGGCCCGGGTTTTTCGCCCGGGCCTTTTTCGTTTTCGATCCGTGATCGCCGAAGGCGTCGCTTCGGCGAGGCGCCGTTCCGCCCACTCGGGGGAGCCCACGGTGCGGGCCACGAGTGGCCGCCAGGAGTGGCCGCCACGAGTGGCGTCATACCAGCCTTCGTTATGCCTGACCGATGATGGCCCAGCCTCGCTGT
>NZ_AKZI01000093.1 GCF_000293785.1 Rhodovulum sp. PH10
AAAGACTCCCGCGGGGGGGGGGGGGGGGGGGGAGCCGATGCGTCTCGCCGAGCCGGGCGAGCTTTGCCGCACGCGCCGGGTTCAGCGGCCCGGAGCCGCGCACGTCGATGTCGAGGCCGTCCGCGGTCGCGGTGGCGTGCAGGTCGAGCGGCTTCTTCAACGGCTGCAGGATTTCCGCGATCGCCCAGCTCGTCTCGATCGCTCCCGAAAGGCCCGGCGCGGCCACCGGACAACGGTCGATCGGCACCACGTCGTGCGCCTTTTGGGCGGCGAAGCCGACCTGGAGAATGTCGCGGCCCCCGCGCCGGGCATGCAGCACGATGCGGCGCCGGCCCTCGCCGTGCGCATCCATGAGATCGCCGACCGGCGCCTCGAGCCCGGCCGCCTCCAGCGCGTCCTCGACCAGCCCACGCTTCCAGCGGCGATAGAGCGGCTCGGCCATATGCTGCGCGATGCAGCCGCCGCACACGCCGAAATGCGGGCAGAGCGGAGCGACGCGCCCCGGGCTCGGCTCATCCACCGCGACCAGCCGCCGGCGGTCCGGATGGCCGTCCCACGGTTCCACCGTGACGGTCTCGCCCGGCAGCGTGTAGGGCACGAAGATCGGCTCGTCCGGCCCGTCGGCAACGCCGTCGCCGCGATGCCCGAGCTTTTGGATCACCAGGCGCTCGCTCACGGCGTGCCTCGCCGGGCGATCAGCAGGAATTCCTGGTTGCCGTCGCCGCCGGTGATCGGCGAGGGCAGCGTCGCGCGCATGTCGAAACCCTGCGCGGTGACGAAGGCGGCGACCGTCTCGCACACCTCCGCATGGACCGCCGGATCCCTGACGACGCCCTTCTTCACCCGGTCACGCCCCGCCTCGAACTGCGGTTTTGCCAATGCCACGAGATCGCAGGCGGGTGCCGCGAGGGCGAGTGCGACCGGCAACACCTTGGTCAGCGAGACGAAGCTGACGTCGATGCTCACGAACGTCGGCGGCTCGGGAAACGCGTCGGGCGTGAGCGTGCGGATGTCGGTGGCCTCCAGCGAGAGAACGCGTGCGTCGGCCCGCAGTTTTGCGTGGAGCTGGTCGCGGCCGACATCGACGGCGTAGACGCGCCGGGCACCGCGGTCGAGCAAAACCTCGGTGAAGCCGCCGGTCGAGGCGCCGACATCGAGGCACACGCGGCCCGCCGGATCGATGCTTCCCGCCTCGAGCGCCGCCAAGAGCTTCAGCGCGCCGCGCGACACCCAGGGGAAGGCGGGCTCCGCCGTGATCAGGGCGTCGGCCGGCAGGGCGTCGGAGGGCTTTTTCACCACGGCGCCGTCGGCGGTGACGAGCCCGGCGGCGATCGCCGCCTGCGCCCGCGCGCGGCTCTCGAACAGGCCACGGTCGACGAGGAGCCGGTCGGCACGCACGCGGGGAGACATGGTTTCCGTCACCATCGTGGAGAGGAGCCGTCGGTTGTAGGGTGGGCAGAGCGAAGCGTGCCCACCGCGACGAGACGTGCCGGACAAGGCGTGGTCACGGCGCTCGCGCGCCTTTGCCCACCCTACGGTTATTCATTCGTGACCGTCTCGGCGCATGCTCATTCTCCGCTCATTCCCGCTCGAGCGGGAATCCAGACGACCTTTTCGTGTGGCTCCTGGGTCCCCGCTTTCGCGGGGACGAGCGGATGGAGCGTTCTGCCGATCGAAAAAGCAAACGGCCGGGCGAGAACCCGGCCGTTCGATCACGGTGCAGGCTAACCTGTATCAGGCGAGCCTGCGCGGACGAGTCCGCACAGACTGGTCTGTCAGGCGAGGCGGATGGTCTCCTTGGCGTCCTTGCCGAGCGCCTCGAACACTTTTGCGACGATGCCGCGGCGGTCGAGGCCGGCCTTGGCGTACATCGCCGGCTGGGTGTCGTGGTCGATATAGCAGTCCGGCAGCACCAGCGGCCGCACCTTGAGGCCGCGGTCGAGCAGCCCGGCCTCGGCCAGCGCCTGCAGGCAGAAGCTGCCGAAGCCGCCGACCGAGCCTTCCTCGACGGTGATCAGCACCTCGTGCTCGCGGGCGAGCCGGGTCAGGAGATCGATGTCGAGCGGCTTGGCGAAGCGCGCATCGGCGACGGTGGTGGCGAGGCCGTGGGCGGCCAGCTCGTCGGCCGCCGCGAGGCACTCGCCGAGCCGGGTGCCGTAGGAGAACAGCGCGACCTTGTGGCCTTCGCGAAGAATGCGGCCCTTGCCGATCTCCAGCGGCACGCCCTCGAGCGGCACGGTGACGCCGGTGCCTTCGCCGCGCGGATAGCGCAGCGCGGTCGGCGCGTCGTCGGTGGCCGCCTGGGTGGCGACCATGTGGACGAGATCCGCCTCGTCGGCCGCCGCCATCAGCACCATGTTGGGGATGCAGCCGAGAAAGGCGATGTCGAACGAGCCGGCATGGGTCGGGCCGTCGGCGCCGACCAGCCCTGCGCGGTCCATGCAGAAGCGCACCGGCAGCTTCTGCAGCGCGACGTCGTGCACCACCTGATCGTAGGCGCGCTGCAGGAAGGTCGAGTAGATCGCGACGAACGGCTTGTAGCCTTCGGTGGCGAGGCCGGCGGCGAAGGTGACGGCGTGCTGCTCGGCGATGCCGACGTCGAAGAAGCGGTCGGGAAACAGTTCGCCGAACAGATCGACGCCGGTGCCGGCCGGCATCGCCGCGGTGATGGCGACGACTTTCGAGTCCTTCTTCGCCTCCTGCACCAAGGCCTCGGAGAAGACTTTGGTATACGAAGGCGCCTTGGCGTTGGACTTGACCTGCGCGCCGGTCGCGACGTCGAACTTGACCACGCCGTGATACTTGTCGGCCGACACCTCCGCCGGCGCATAGCCCTTGCCCTTCTGGGTCACGACATGGACCAGGATCGGGCCGCGCCGCTTGGCGTCGCGCACGTTCTTCAGCACGGGCAGCAGATGGTCGAGATTGTGCCCGTCGATCGGCCCGACATAATAGAAGCCGAGCTCCTCGAACAGCGTGCCGCCGTGGGTGATCATGTTGCGGGCGAACTCTTCGGCCCGCACCGCCTGCTCGTGGATCCGCCGCGGCAGACGCTGGGCGAACTGCTTGCCGATCTCGCGCAGCGAGAGATACGGCCGGCCGGTCATCAGGCGGGCGAGATAGGCCGACAGCGCCCCGACCGGCGGGGCGATCGACATGTCGTTGTCGTTCAGCACCACGATCAGGTTGGAGTCCATCGCGCCGGCATTGTTGAGGGCCTCGTAGGCCATGCCGGCCGACATCGCGCCGTCGCCGATGACACAGACGACGTTGTTCGCCTTCTCGTCGAGGTCGCGGGCGATCGCCATGCCGAGCCCGGCCGAGATCGAGGTGGAGGAGTGGGCGGCCCCGAACGGGTCGTACTCGCTCTCCGAGCGCTTGGTGAAGCCCGACAGGCCACCGCCCTGGCGCAGCGTGCGGATGCGGTCGCGCCGGCCGGTGATGATCTTGTGCGGGTAGGCCTGGTGGCCGACGTCCCAGATCAGCCGGTCCTCGGGCGTCGAGAACACGTAGTGGAGGGCGACGGTGAGCTCGACGACGCCGAGGCCGGCGCCGAGATGCCCGCCGGTCTGCGACACCGCGGAGATCATCTCCTGACGCAGCTCGTCGGCGAGCTGGCGAAGCTCGCCGGGCTCGAGACGCCGCAAGTCGTCGGGAGTGTTCACGCGGTCGAGCAGGGGAGTTTTCGACGGCTGGAGCAAATCAATACCTCCCGAGGGATCCGACATCGCTTTCTTTCAAGGGCTTACACCGAACGGTGCAGTATGACAAACAGGTCCGGCGGTGGCGAGGATACCGTCCGACGGGTGTCGGAGGAGGAACCCGTCACCGGGCTTACGCATTTGGTGTCAATCACTTGTCCATTCGACTCGGCGGTCCGTCCGCAAGATCGGAACCAACGACATGGCGCCGTGCGCGAGCTTTCTTCGACATTTGGCACGCCCCCCCATGGTCTGTGAAGCCTCGTCGTATTCGCCCGGCGGCACCGGGCGGACGACTCGTCCCGTCTCCTGTAGTCGGGCGAGAGCGTCCGGGGTTCGGCTGCGCCGGTGCGCGGATCGTCACTGGCCGCGGGCGGCGCGGTGCGGTTCTCGTCGGCGGCCGGATGGAACCGACGGTAGCCCGATCGGCCGGCGACCGGCGTGTCTAGCCCGCCATCGGTTACGATCCGGTTCTCGCCCCTGCGGGACGGCATGAGCCATGGCGCTCGACACCTACCGGCAGAAGCGGCGGTTCGATGTCACCTCCGAGCCGCGCGGCAGAAAGAGGCGGAGCGCCGGAAGCAGCTTCGTCGTGCAGAAGCACGCGGCGCGGCGGCTACACTACGACTTTCGTCTGGAGCTCGACGGTGTCCTGAAAAGCTGGGCGGTGACGCGCGGTCCCAGCCTGGTGCCGGGCGAGAAGCGGCTGGCGGTGGAGACCGAGGACCATCCGCTGGAATACGGCGGCTTCGAGGGAAAAATCCCGCAGGGCGAGTACGGCGGCGGCACGGTGATGCTGTGGGACCGCGGCCGGTGGGCGCCGGAGGGCGACCCGCATGCCGGGCTCGCCAAGGGGCATCTGCGCTTCACGCTGGACGGCGAGAAGCTGAAGGGCGCCTGGCACCTGGTGCGGATGAAGCCGCGCAAGGGCGACAAGCACGCCAACTGGCTGTTGATCAAGAGCGAGGACGCGGAAGCGCGCGAGGCCGGCGCGCCCGATTTGCTGGAGCAGGCGACCACGTCGGTCGCGACGGGCCGGTCGATCGACGAGATCGCCGCGGGCGAGACGCCGAAGCGCAAGTCGAGCGTGAAGGCGGCGGCGGTGTGGCACTCCGCGAAGCGCGAGGCGCCGGCGGCGCCCGCTCGGGCGACGCCGAAGGCGCGGGCCACCGGGCGGAGCCGGCCCGGGACGGCCGGTAAAAAGGCGGGTGCCGCGAGACGGCCGGGCGGCCGGGCGGCGAGCCCCTTGCCGGATTTTGTCCCACCGTGCCTGGCGACGCTCGCCGAGGCGGCGCCGGAGGGCGAGGGCTGGATCCACGAGATCAAGTTCGACGGCTACCGCATCCAGGCGCGGCTCGAGGGCGGGCGGGTGACGTTGCTGACCCGCAAGGGGCTCGATTGGACGGCGCGGTTCCGCTCGGTCGCCAAGGCGATGTCCGGGCTGCCGGCCGAAAGCGCGCTGATCGACGGCGAGGTGGTGGTCGAAAATTCCTCCGGCCACTCGGATTTTTCCGCGCTGCAGGCGTCGCTCGAGGCGGGACGCCAGAACTTCGTCTATTACGCCTTCGATCTCCTCCATCTCGACGGCCGCGACCTCTCGGTCCTGCCGCTCGTCGAGCGGAAGGCGGCCTTGGCCGACCTGATCGCGGCGGCGGGGGAGGGCGGGCCGCTGCGCTTCTCCGAGCATTTCGACACCGCGGGCGAGACGGTGCGCCAGCACGCCTGCCGGCTCGGGCTCGAAGGGATCGTCTCCAAGCGCCGCGATGCGCCCTACCGCTCCGGCCGCGGCACCGACTGGGTGAAGAGCAAATGCACCGCCCGGCAGGAATTTCTGGTCGGCGGGTTCAGCCTGGCAGCTCGCTCGAAGAGCGCGGTGGGGGCGCTGGCGGTCGGCTGGCACGAGGACGGTCGGCTGCGCTACGCCGGGCGGATCGGCACCGGCTGGTCGCAGCCACAGGCGCGCGCGCTGTTTGCCCGGCTCTCGCCGCTCGCGACGAAGAAGCCGGCGTTCGCCGGCCTGCCGGCCGACGAGCGCCGCACCGACATGACCTGGGTGAAGCCGGAAGTGGTGATCGAGGCGGAGATGCGCGGCCTCACCGGCACCGGCCTCCTGCGCCACGCCGCCTTCAAGGGCATTCGCGAGGACAAGCCGCCCCGCGAGGTTTTGCGCGAGACGCCGGAGATCACCGCCGTAGCTTTGGAGGAGACGATGGCGGAGCCGAAGGTTTCACGTCGTGGGGCCGCTTCACCGCTCCCCGCGCGCGGGGAGCGGTCGGAGACCGCGCGGCGCGCGCGGGCGACCAAGAAAACGGGCGGAAAGAAGCTCACTCATCCCGAGCGGGTCTATTGGCAGGACGTCGACGTCACCAAGCAGGGCCTCGCCGATTTCTACGCCTCGATCTGGGACTGGTTCGCGCCCCACGTGGTGCGCCGGCCGCTGGCGTTGCTGCGCTGCCCGAACGGCGTCGGCTCGGAGTGCTTCGTCCAGAAGCACGCGCACGCGACCTTCGACCGCTCGAAGGTTCTCTCCGTGGACGACCACGGCGACGCGCTGATCGCGATCGAAAACTTGGACGGGCTGCTGGCGCTGGTGCAGGCCGGCGTGCTCGAGGTGCATGTATGGGGCTCGACCATCGACAGCCCGGACGTGTGCGACCGGCTGGTGATCGACCTCGATCCCGGCCCCGGCCTCGACGGATCGGCGGTGATCGATGCGGCGAAGGAGGTGCGCGACCGGCTCGCCGACAAGGGCCTGGAGAGCTTCCTGAAGACCTCCGGCGGCAAGGGATTTCACGTCGTGGTGCCGCACGACGGCGCCGACTGGGCGACCGCAAAGGCGTTCACCAAGCGGCTCGCCGACGAGATGACCCGCGATGCGCCGGACAAATACCTCGCCAAGGCGACCAAGGCGGCGCGCGAGGGAAAGATCTTCGTCGACTATCTGAGGAACGGCCGCGGGGCGACGGCGGTCGCCGCCTACTCGCCGCGCGCGCGCCCCGGCGCACCCGTCTCGACCCCGGTCTCGTGGCGCGAGGCGACGACCAAGCTCTCGCCGGCAAAATGGACGATCCTGAACCTCGACGAGCGTCTGAAGCGCCTGAAGGCCGATCCGTGGGCGGAGATCGCTTCGGTGCGCCAGACGCTGCCGGAGGGGTGAGAGTACGAGCGGAGATCACGACGCTCGAGGAAAACGAGATGCCAAGACATGATCGGCCGAGGTCGCGGGCTCGATCGACGGCTGTCCGGTTCAGGCTCGAGAGGGGTCCCGAATGCGGCGGGACTCCCTCTCCCCGCAGGCGGGGAGAGGGTGGGGGTGAGGGGCGCATTCTTGGTGTCGAGGAAAACCCCCTCACCCGGAGTCCTCGCTGCCGCTCGGACTCCGACCTCTCCCCGCCGGGGCTACGGGATTCACGGAAGTGCTTCGCGTGTGGCGAGGAGGAAG
>NZ_AKZI01000094.1 GCF_000293785.1 Rhodovulum sp. PH10
CACCCAGCCCTGGATCACCGGCTTCGGCGGGCCACGGCCGGCCGCCTCCGAGCGGTCGAGCCGCACCAGCTCGGACGAGCCGCCGCCGATGTCGAACAGGATGGCGCCGCGTGAATCCGGATCCATCAAAGGCGTGCAGCCGGTCGCGGCGAGCTCCGCCTCGGTGCCGCGATCGACGATCTCGAGGTCCAGCCCGACCTCCTCGCGGATGCGCTGCTGGAACGCGACGCCGTTCTCGGCCGCCCGGCACGCCTCGGTGGCGATCAGCCGGGCACGCGACACGCCGCGGGCGCGCATCTTGTCCCGGCACACCGACAGCGCGCCGACCGCGCGGACGATCGCCGCCTCGCCGATCCGGCCGGTGCCGGCCACGCCCTCACCCAAGCGGATGATACGCGAGAAGGCGTCGACCACCCGGAAGCCGGTGGCGGTGGGCCGAGCCACCAGAAGGCGGCAATTGTTGGTGCCGAGATCGAGCGCGGCATAGGTCGGCCACGGCGCGCGGGTGGCGCGGCCGGCCGGGGCGTGTCTCGGCAGCACCGCCCGGACCAGGCCGGGCGGGTCCGACGCCGCTCCCCCACCCGCCCGCGCAGGATCGAGGAGGCCAGTCGTCCGGGCCTCGTAAGTCATTGATCGCCTTCGGGCCGGTTCCGTTGGGTGAACCGCCCGCCATCTCGTTCGTGTCGTATCGTCGACTCGAAGTGTAATCAGCCGGGTCCGGTGACGCAATCGACAAGCCTCGGAGAGACTTATCCACGGTTCCAGCGGGCCGCGCCGAGCTTGTTGCGAACCGAGGTTCACGCAACCGCGCGGCGTCGAGGCAGCCTCGGGGGATCAGGCATCGCCGCAAGTCGCTTCCGCTACCACCGGGATTCGTGCGAGCGTGGCCGCAGTCCCCCCGCCCGCCTGCCGCAGAGTGACGTCCGATGACCGAAGCCCCCCTCACGCTGGCCCCCGGCGCCCCGCGCGCCCCGCGCACGCACAGCGACACCACCATCATCGCGGCGGTGAGCTCGGCGCATTTCGTCGCCCACTACTGCCTGCTGGCGCTGCCGCCGCTCCTGGAGATCGTGCGCGCCGATTTCGGCGTGAGCTACACCGAGCTCGGCTTCGCGCTGGTCGCCTTCAACGTGCTGTGCGCCGCCTTCCAGACGCCGGCCGGCTTCCTGGTCGACCGGATCGGCGCGCGCAAGGTGTTGATCGCCGGCATGGTGCTCGGCGCGATGGCGCTGGCGGCGGCGGGGCTCGCGACCTCGTTCTGGCTGTTCGTCGCGCTGTTCGCGCTCGGCGGCCTCGGCAATGCGGTCTATCACCCGGCGGATTATGCGGTGCTGTCGACCCGGGTCGGCGAGGCCCGCGTCGGCCACGCCTATGCGATGCACCAGTTCGCCGGCATGCTCGGCGGCGCGGCGGCACCGGTGGCGATGCTGGCGATGCATCACGCGATCGGCTGGCGCGGCGCGTTCGTCGCCTCGGCGCTGCCGGGGCTCGCCGTGGCGGTGTGGTTCGTGCTGCTGGGCGAAAGCGCGATGGCGCGGCCCGCCGGCGCGCCGGCCGAGCGCGAGACGAAGAACGCCCGCGAGGGGACGGACGCCTCGGCCCCAGACGCCGCCGGAGGCGGCTCGATGCGCCTCCTGATGTCGCCGGTCATCCTCGCCAATTTCGTGTTCTTCATGCTGTTCGCGACGCTGCAGGCGGGCATGCAGAATTACGGCGCGGTGGCGCTGACCGGCGCCCAGGGCATGCCGCTGACCACCGCCAATGGCGGCCTCACCGGCTACCTCCTGGCGATCTCGATCGGCGTGCTGCTCGGCGGCGCGCCCGCCCGCTGGATCGGGCCGGCCCGGCTCACCACCATCACCATGCTGACGATCTCGGCGCTGAGCGTGGTGCTGGCGCTGGTCGATCTCGGCCCGGTCGGCGCGATCGCGGTGATGAGCGTGATCGGCCTCGTCGCCGGCGTCTCGATGCCCTCGCGCGACCTGATCGTGCGGGAGGTGACGCCGCCCGGCACCTTCGGCAAGGTGTTCGGCTTCGTCACCACCGGCTTCAACCTCGCCGGCATCCTCGCGCCCATCGTGTTCGGCCTCCTGCTCGACCACGGCCATGCGAGCGGCGTCTTCCTGGTGGTCGCCGGCGCGTGCCTCCTGGCGATCGCCACGGTCGCCACCGTCCGCAGCCGGAGCTGACCGGTGGAGGTTCGCGAGGCGGTGGAGCGGCGGCGGAGCTGCCGGGCCTTTCTCGACCGGCCGGTCGATCCGACGCTGGTGCGCGACATCGTGGTGCGGGCCGGCCGGGCGGCCTCGGGCGGCAATTTGCAGCCGTGGATCGTCCACGTGCTGACCGGCGAGCCGCTGGCGGCCCTGGTGAAGACCGTGCTGGAGGCGATCGGCGAGCGCGACCCGCGCGACCTCGCCGGCGACTATGCGATCTATCCCGAGCCCTTGTGGGAGCCGTTCGCCGCCCGCCGCCGCGCGGTCGGGCTGCAGCTCTATGCGGCGCTCGGCATCGGCCGGGCCGACGCGGAGGGGCGCCGCGCCCAGTTCCGGCACAATTTCGCGTTCTTCGGCGCGCCGGTCGGGATTCTCGTCGCGCTCGACCGGCGACACGGCCCGCCGCAATGGAGCGACCTTGGCGGATATGTGGCGACGCTGATGCTGCTCGCCGAGGAAGCGGGTCTCGCCACCTGCGCGCAGGAGGCGTGGACGCTCGCCCACGCAATCGTGCGAGACCATCTCGGCTTGCCGGAGAGCGAGATGCTGTTCTGCGGCATCGCGCTCGGCCACGGCGACCAAAACCACCCGGCGAATGCCTTTCGCACCGCCCGCGCGGCGCCGGACGACTGGTGCCGCTTCCACGGATTTGCCGCGGACACCTCCCGCGGCGCCTGACGGCCACGACGCTCAGGAGCGCGCCTGCTCGGCCGATTTGCGCGGGCGGAACACCACGAAGTGCGACATCGTGAAGTTCAGCACGAAGCTCACCAAAATGGCGCTCGCCTTGGCCACCCACACCGGCATCACCTGGGCGACCAGCACCAGCGTCGTGGTGTTGCCGATCGCGCCGAGCACGCCGGAGGCGACGAAGGTGCCGTAGTCGCGCAGCCGCAGCTTTCGGCCCGATTCCGCCGCGAAGGTGATGGTCGAGTTCATCAGGTACGAGCCGGTGACGCCCACCATCCAGCCCATCAGGTTGGCGACGATCAGCGCGAGATCGGCGCCCTCGCCGAAACCGAAGCGCGTCGCCATCGCCGAGAACAGGTCGAGCGCCGCCGGCGAGCCGGTCAGCATTCCGTAGGCGAGGAAGAACACGCTCGCATCGACCAGCGTGTTGACCACCCCGATCAAGGCGAAGCTCAGCGCCTTGCGCAGCATCGGCAGCCGCACGCCGAGCTTTTGGCGCAGCACGGGCGCAGCGCGGGCGAGCATCGTGTCCAAGGTGGTCTTCATTCGGGCTCGATAGCATCAGGGCGCGCCGTCGCCGAGCGCGGAATGCACCTTTCGGGCCGGCGACAGCGATTTCACGGTGCGCTATAAGCGCGCCCGCGAGCGAGGAGCAGGTCGATGGCGTCGGGTGAACCAGCAATGCGGCAGGAGGCGGGCGTCTCCCGGCCGGGCGCGGATCGCTCCGGCAAGACCGCAGCCGACCTCCCTTCCTCCGACACCGCCGCGAGCCGGGCAAAAGCCGGGCTGTCGCTCGTCGTCCCGGTCTACAACGAGGCGGAGGGGCTCGCGACCCTGCACGCCCGTCTCGCCGCGGTCGCCCGCACGCTGAAGGCGCGCTGGGGGCTCGCCTGCGAGGTCGTCTATGTCGACGACGGCAGCCGCGACGGCTCGCTGGCGATCGCCGAGAGCTTGCCGGCCGACGGGATCGACGTGCAGGTGGTCGGGCTGTCGCGCAATTTCGGCAAGGAGGCGGCGCTGCTCGCCGGGCTCGAGCACGCGCGGCGCGGCGCCGTGCTGTTCATGGACGCCGACGGCCAGCACCCGCCCTCGATGGTCGAGCGGCTGGTCGGCCACTGGCTCGACGACGGCTACGACGTGGTGTTCACGGCAAAGGCGCACCGCCGCAACGAGCCGGCGATGCGCCGCCTGAGCGGCCGGCTGTTCTACACGCTGGTGAACTGGGGTGCGCGCCACAAGATCCCGGAGGACGCCGGCGATTTCCGCCTGCTGTCGCCGCGCGCCGCGGGTGCCTTGCGGCGGATGCCGGAGCGCAACCGCTTCTTCAAGGGGCTCGCGAGCTGGATCGGCTTCCGCCAGCTGCGCATCGACTACGAGCCGGCGGAGCGCGAGCACGGGGTGACGAGCTGGAACGCGGCCGCGCTGATCGCGCTGTCGATCGAGGGGCTGACCTCCTTCTCGGTCGCGCCGCTGCGGATCGCCAGCCTGCTCGGCATCGCGCTCGCCGCCACCGCGCTCCTGTTCGGCCTGCAGATCCTGATCGAGGCGCTGTTCTTCCACATCGCGGTGCCGGGCTATCCCTCGCTGGTGGTCGGCCTGATGGTGCTGGGCGGCGTGCAGCTGATCATGATCGGGGTGATGGGCGAGTACATCGGAAAGATCCTCTCCGAGACCAAGGGGCGGCCGGTCTATTTCGTCGCCGAGCACGTGGTGCGGATCGCCGACGGCGAGCCGAAAAAAGCCGCCGGCGACGAGGCCGGGCAAAGCCGGGGGGCGGCATGACTGGAAGCGCTGCCGGGCCGGCGACGCCGGTCGCCCGCCGCATCGTGCTGTGCGCCGACGATTACGGCCTCGCACCCGGTGTCGACGCCGCGATCCGCGACCTGATCGCCCGCGGCCGGCTGAACGCCACCAGCGTGATGGTCTTGCCGCAAACGTTCTCGGCCGCCGAGGCGGCTCGGCTCGATGCGCTCAACGTGCCGAAGAAGCGCGCGGCGATCGGCCTGCACGTCACCCTCACGGCGCCGTTCCGCCCGCTCACCGGTTTTTCGCCGCTGGCGCCCGACGGCACGTTTCTGCCGATCGGAAAGATGCTGGTGCGCTCGCACCTGAAGCGGCCCGACCCGGCGGTGGTCGCGTGCGAGATCGACGCCCAGACGAAGGCGTTCGTCGCCGCCTTCGGCCGGCCGCCCGATTTCGTCGACGGCCACCAGCACGTGCACCTTCTCCCCGGCGTGCGCGAGGCGTTTCTGGACGTCGTGAAGCGTTCGGCGCCCGGCGCCTGGGTGCGCCAATGCGCCGGCCGGCGCGGCGCGCTGTTTCGCGCTGCGGGGGATCCGAAGGGCTTCGTGATCGACCGGCTCGGCCGTCGCTTTCGCCGAAAAGCCCGCCGCGCCGGCGTTGCGACCAACACCCTGTTCGCCGGCACCTACACGTTTCGCCCCGGCACCGACTACGCCGCCGTGTTTCCGCGTTTCCTGACGGGCTTTCGCGACGGTGGGCTGATCATGTGCCACCCCGGAACCGTCGACGACGAGCTGACCCGCCTCGATCCGCTGACCGGCCTGCGCGAGACCGAATACGCCTTTCTCGGCAGCGACGCCTTTTTCGAGATTCTGGCCCGCCACGGTTTTGCGCTGGCGGACGGCGGCCGGCTCGGCTGATTGTCTTCGACGGCGGCCAAGCGACCGACGTCACATTCGACGCGACGGAGCAACCGCCCGGGATGCACACATCGCCTCGGATGCATGCATCCGTCATGCGCGGGCTCCGACCCGCGCATCCATCGAGATAAAAAACGTTCTCGCATGTAGCGCGATGGATCGCCGGGTCACGGCCTTCGGCCGGCCCGGCGATGACGGCAGAGAACTCGGCGAGCTCGTGAGCAGATCGACCGGATCTCGTGTCACACCGCCGGCGTGAAAGAATCCGGCGCGGCGGGCGCCGGGTCGGGCTCGCCGAGCAGCCGGCGGCCTTCGGCGACGAGCCGCGCGGTCGCCGTCTCGATGTCGGTCTCCAGCCGCTTCATGAACACCTTCCGCGGCAGCCCCGACGGGATCGGGTCGAGCACCTCGACGACGATCGTGCCGGGCCGGCGCAGCCAGCTGCGGCGCGGCCAAAACAGCCCCGAATTGAGCGCGATCGGCAGGCACGGCACGCCGCCCTCGGTGTAGAGGAAGGCGATGCCCGGCTTGTAGTCCGGCGCGGCGCCGGGCGCCCGGCGGGTGCCTTCCGGAAAGATCACCACCTGCCGGCTCTCGGCGAATGCGTCCTTGGCGCGGCGCGCCACCGCCACCAGCGCGGCGCGGCCGGCGTCGCGGTCGACCGGGATCATCCCGGTCTTGCGCGTGTAGGGGCCGTAGAGCGGCAGCTTGGTCAGCTCCGCCTTGAGGACGAAGGTCGGGTCGTCGAACAGCGGGACGAGCGTGAAGGTCTCCCACGCCGACTGGTGCTTGGCGGCGACCAGCACCGCCCCGTGCGGGATTTTCTCGAGCCCCCGCCACTCGACCTTCAGGCCGCAGATCGCATCGAGCAGCCACACGGTGACGCGGCCGAACGTCTTGACGATGCCGAGCATCGGCCTGCGGCTCGGCAGCACCACGGTCGGCAGCGCCGCGATCAGATGGAGCACCAGGACGACATAGAAGACGACGGTGAAGAGGAGCGAGCGGAAAAGGGTCACGACGCGGGTTCGGGTTGAGGCGCGGGGTCGGCACGGCGGCGATGGGCGGCGAGCGCCAGATCGACCACCGGCTCGAGGCGCATGCGGGCGAGGACGGCGAGATATTTGACGTATTCGGTGGCGAGCAGCTTCGCGTTCTCGGCGCTCACCCACCAGGGCTCGGCGCGCTTCGGCGTCACCACCGGATACGGAACGAGCACGATGCCGGGCAGCCGGTGGCCGAGCTCGGCCATCGCGCGCGGCATGTGATAGCTCGAGGTCACGATCACCAGCGAGCGAAAGCCGCGGCTCTCGGTCCAGCGGCGGGTCTCCACCGCATTGCCGGTGGTGTCGCGGGCGGCGTGGTCGAGATCGATGCAGCACTCGAACAGCGCCTCGTATTCGGGCGCGGCGCGCTTCAGCTCGCCGAGGCTGGTCTGGCGGTTGACGCCGCTGATCAGCAGGCGCTTGCCGCGGCCGGAGGCGAGCAGCTCGATCGCGTCGAGCACCCGCGAGGCGCCGCCGGTGAGCGCGACGATGCCGTCGGCGCTGCCGGAGAGCGTCACCTCCTGGCGCGGCACCCGCCAGGCGAACCACACGAAGCCGGCCGCGAGCACCACCGCGCCGATGCCGCCGGCCACCACCGCGGCCAGCGCGATGCGCCGCCAGCCGAACATCCGCGTGCGCGCGGACAACCGGTCGCGCGGCTGATCCACCGCGAGATCGGGGCTCCTGTTTGCGTCGTCGGTCGGCTTGCGCGTCATGGTCCGGGAGGCAGCATATCGTCAATTTCGGCGGCGGGAAGGCGTCTTGCGCCATCCCGCGACCGTTCGGGCGGGGGCCGCGAGCGCGCGGGCGGACGACTGCGGACGAATCAGGCGACCGCCGCGAGGGTCGCCTTGACCACCCGGCGCGAGGTGAAGGCGGTGACCGCGGCGATCACCAGGATTTGGAGGAGCAGCAGCACGTAACCGCCGATGCCGAGCGAGAGCCCGCCGAACAGGGTGGCGAGGTCGGCCGCTCCGCCGCCGAGCAGGCGGCCGCCGGCCGCCCCCAGCACCAGGAAGACGACGATCGCCGCGCCGCCGCCGATCAGCCCGCCATGGAGGCCGAGCAGCAGGAAGTGGCGCATGAACTGGCCGGCGACATAGGCGTCCTTGGCGCCGATGAAGTGCAGCACCTCGACCGTCGTCCGGTTGGTCGCCATCGCGCCGCGGGTGGCGAAGCCGACCGACAGCACGGTCGCCGCCATCACCAGCAGGAGCACCGCGAGGCCCCCCATCATGGTGGTGTCGGCCATCGCCCGCAGCCGGCCGGTGAAGCCGCGATGGTCGTCGAGCGTCGCCCCCGGCACCTCGCTCGCCAGCGTCGCCCGGAGGCCGGCGAGGTCGGGCGGCCGGTCGGTCGCGATCTGCACCAGCACCAGCCGCGGCACCGGCAGGCTGTCGAGCGAGACGCCGCTGCCGAGCCACGGCTCCAGCAGGCGCGCCGATTCCTCGCGGGTCTGAGCCCGCACCGCGGTGACCCCCGGCGTGCCGCGGGCGATCGCCACCGCCCGCTCGACCGCCTGCTCGAGGTCCTGCCCGGCGACCGGGCGCACCTGGACGGTCACCTCGCGGCTGACGTCCGCCTGCCAGTCGGAGGCGGCCGACAGCACCAGCAGCACCGCCCCGGTGGTGAGCGAGGCGAGGAAGGTCATGATCGCCACCACCGCGGTGAGCGCGCGGCCGGAGATCGAGTTCTTCGGCACGATCGGCGCCTCGTGCGGCGGGTGGCCGAGCAGGTCGCGGACCCGGCCGGCGTGCGGCAGGCGCAGCCCATGGCGTTTCGGCGCGCGTTCGGACGGGGCGATCATGCGCTCGGCTCGGTCATGTCGGCTCAATCATAGACGTGGATCCGGCCCTCGTGCAGCACCAGGCGGCGGGCGTCGTACTGGTCCATCAGGCCGATGTCGTGGGTGGCGATCACCACCGAGGTGCCCGACTTGTTCAGCTCGATGAACAGACGCAGCAAGCGTTTGGCGAGATTGGGGTCGACATTGCCGGTCGGCTCGTCGGCCAGCAGCAGCTGCGGCCGGGCGATCACCGCGCGGGCGATCGCCGCGCGCTGCTTCTCGCCGCCCGAGAGCACCGGCGGCAGCGACGACATCCGCTCGCCGAGCCCGACCCAGTGCAGCAGCTCGCGCACCTCCTGGCGGTAGCTCCCCTCCTCCCGCCCGAGCACGCGCAGCGGCAGCGCGACGTTCTCGTAGGTGGTCATGTGGTCGAGCAGGCGAAAGTCCTGGAAGACGATGCCGATCCGCCGCCGCAGCACGGCGAGCGAATCCTTGTCGAGAGTGGCGACGTCGTGGTCGAAGATGGTGATCAGCCCGCGGGTCGGCTTGAGCGCGAGAAAAAGCAGCCGCAGGAGCGAGGTCTTGCCGGCGCCCGACGGCCCGGTGAGGAACTGGAAGGAATGCGGCTCGATCCGGAACGTGAGGTCGCGCAGCACCTCCGGTCCGAGCCCGTATCGCAATCCCACCTTCTCGAACCGAACCACGCCGCTCTCCGCCTGCGCCTTTTCGAACTGGCCTCCGCCGGTGCCCGTTCGGCCGCCCGACCCGCCGCCCAGTGGGCTCGCCGGCCGGCCGCCGCACCCGCGATCGCGGGCGATTCGGCCTTTTTTACAGGAACCAGGGCGCGCCGGCACGCCCACGGCCGAAGCACCCCACCACTGCGGTACTCACGGTGGTCCGCGCGTGGTTTCCGGATCATTAACGAAGCCCGAGGCATAATGGGCCGAACGGATCCCTTGTTCGCCGCCATGAAGATCGTATGTCCGCAATGTGACTCCTGGTACGAAGTGACCGCCGCGTCGCTGGGACGCGGGCGGACGGTGCGCTGTGCCAATTGCAAGACGGTGTGGACCGCGACGCCCGAATCGGCGGTGACCGCCGACGCGAGCGCCCCGGCCGCCGCGATGGCCGCCGCCGCACCCGGGGAGGCACGCGCCGAGGCGGCGCCGCGCCCGGTCCCGGCGGCTGCGGCGAGCCGGCTGGTGGAGGACGACGACGTTCCGTCCTGGGACGAGGCGCTGGCCGCCTCGCCCGCCTCCTCCCCCGGCAAGGCCGCGACCGACGTCGCCGATGCCCCCTCGACCGTGCCGGCCGCCGGCAGTGGCGGAAGCCGTGAGAGCGACCCCGACGACGACGAAGACGCGGACGAGAGCGAGAAGGACGACGGCGAGACAGAAACCGCCGATAACGGCGACGACGCCCCGCCCGACTGGGAGGCCGCCTTCGAGGCCGCCGAGGCGCGCCGACTCGCCCGCCAGAAGGCGGTCGCCAGGCCGCCGCGCAAGCGCGGCTTCCGGCCCGGCTGGGGAACCGCGGCGCTCGCGCTGTCGGTGGTGGTCGCGGCGATCCTCGCCTTCCGGGTCGAGCTGGTGCGGGCGATGCCGCAGACCGCCTCGCTGTTCGCCACCCTCGGCATGCCCGTCAACCTGCGCGGGATCGCCTTCGAAGACGTCAAGGTGCAGAAGGACTTGACCGAAGGGGTGCCGGTGTTGATCGTGTCCGGCACCATCGTCAACACCAGCAAGGTTCGGATCGAGATACCACGGCTTCGCTTCGCCTTCCGCAATGCCGCCGGCGCCGAGGTCTACGACTGGACGGCGCTGCCGCAGAAATCGTGGCTGGTGCCGGGGGAGGCCCAGCGATTCGTTTCCCGGCTCGCCTCGCCACCGGTCGGCGGGCACGACATCACGGTACGCTTCTTCACGCGCCAGGACCGCTGAGATCCGGCCGGCGCCAAACGGGGACGACGGTTCGGTGGCCCGCATTCTGATCGCCGAGGACGAGGACACGCTGCGCAACCTGGTGGTGCGTGCGCTCACCCAGGACGGGCACGACGTGGTGGAGGCCGCCGACGGCGCCGCCGCGCTCGACATCCTCGGCCGCCAGCGGGGGCAGTTCGACCTCCTGCTGACCGACATCCGCATGCCGCTGATGGACGGCATCGCGCTGGCGCTCTCCGCCGCGCGCGACTATCCCGACCTCGTGATCCTGCTGATGACCGCCTATGCCGACCAGCGCGAGCGCGCCCACGGGCTCGAGTCGCTGATCCACGACGTCATCACCAAGCCGTTCACGCTGGCCGAGATCAAGGTCGCGGTGCAGGAAGCGCTCGATTCCCGCAACAAGGCGTGACGCCTCGCCGGGGCCGGGGCCGGATTCCGTCGTCGCCCCCTCGCTTCCTCCACGACCCCGTTCTCCGTCCGAAACCGGAAAGACCGGCGCACCCCGGATGTCGACTCGTCGTGTGCCCGCGTTATAGAGGCGACGCGACGCGACGCGACACCACACCGGCCGGACGAGAGACGGGAGCCCCGATGGCACGCAAGCAGGTATTCGCGGCCGGCGGCATCGTCGTGTGGCCGGGCGACACGCCGCTGATCGCGATCGTCCAGCGCCGCAAGGACGGCAACTGGGTGCTGCCCAAGGGCAAGCTCGAGCCGAACGAGGACCCGATCGACGGCGCCCGGCGCGAGGTGATCGAGGAGACCGGCCACGACGTCACCGTGCACGAGTTTCTCGGCGTGGTGTCCTATCCGGTGCGCGGCGGGATCAAGCTCGCGCAGTTCTGGCGCATGCAGGCGCTCGACGGCCCGGCCCGCACGCCGATGCCCGACATCCGCGCGATGGACTGGCTGCCGCTGATCGATGCGGTGGAGCGGCTCGCCGTGCCGCACGAGCAGCTGTTTCTCGGTGGGCTGGCGCCGCATCTGGTCGGCCGGGCGTTCTTGCCGCACGGCAAGCGATCGCGAAAAGCCGGCGGCCGCAGCGCGCGCGTGGCGCCGCCGCCGCTGGTCGCCCCCGCCGCCGAGCCGCCGCCGGGCCTCCTGCGGCGGATCACCGAGCGCTGGCACGCGCGAGGGACGTGATCCACCGCTCGTGAGACGGGATGCGCGATGCCGGCCGCCCTACCGAAAGGACCGCCGAGCCGGCTCAGAACAGCGCGCCGACGGCGGAGGTCGGGCCGGACCCGTCGAGCATCTTCTGGATCGAGGCGATCAGCCGGTAATTCTCCAGCACCGTGTCGACGAAGTCGTCGCCGATGCCGAGCACCGAGCGCTCCTCCGGGCTCATCTCCGCATAGCGGTCGAGCAGCGCCGCGCTGCGGCCATAGGCGTCGGTGCCGCTGCCGGTGAGCGCGGAGAGCATCGCGCTGCGGCCGCGGCCGTTCAGCTCGGTGCGGGCGGCGCGCACCTCCTCGGCGGAGAAGAGGCCGTCCTGGTTCTGGGCGACGGCGGCGAGCTCGCGATTGTCGAACGCGCCGAGATCGACCATCCGGCCGGTCTTGCGGCCCGCGTCGAACACCAGCTCCTGGCCGGCGTCGCGTGCCGCGTTGGTCTGCGCGTCGAACCGCTTGCGCGCGTTCTCCGCGACCTTCGAGATGTCGGTATCGGCGTCGGTCGATCCGGTGTCGGCGGTGGTGGTGTGGTCGAGCAGCGCGCGCACCGGGTCGGCGGCGTCGCCGGTCGTCGGCGCCTTGCCGAAATTCGCCTTGGCGACGGCGAGCCCGGCGGCCACCGCCTTCGACTGCGCGACCCAGGTCGCGGTCGAGCGCTCCTCCGGCCCGGCCGCGTTCAGATAGTCCGCCGCCGCCTGATAGAGGCTCGCATAGTCGCCGCTGTGGCGGGCGAGCACCACGCGCGACTGCATCGCCGCGTCGAACCGCTGCTGCAGCACCGTCTCGGCCGCCTTCTGCTCGTCGGCGGTGAACAGATCGTCGGTGTTCGCCGCGACCGTGGCGAGCGCCGCCCGCTCCTGCGAGGAGAAGTCGACCGCCGGCTGGCCGTCGACCAGCGCCGAGGAGATGCCGAGCGTCTCGTACCGGCCGTCGAGCCACACCCGCATCGCGGCGGCCCGGTCGCTGGCGGAGACGGTGGAGGTGTCGGCCTTGGTCGACATCGCCGCGAGATAGGCCCGCGCCTCCGCCGACAGGGTCAGCGAGGTGGCGGCATCGCCGCCGGCCTGGCTCGACCCCGCCCCGCTCGACCCTTGGGCCGAAGCGGACGTGGTCGCACTCTGGGCAGAGGTCTTGGAACCGGCGGAACTCTGGGTGTAGGCGCCGGACCCGAAGCCCGAATACGCCGTGCTCGACCCGATCGCAGTCGACATCGCGAACCTCGAAAGAAGAGGTTAAGGATGTCGTAATTTTTAGGAGGGCATGGTTAACCGAACGTTAACGGGAATTCCGAGCCCCCGCCCTCACTCGCGGCGAGCGCGCAAAACCGCACCACCACACCGCCACGCACCACCCGATGCTACTCCCCGTCCGCCATATAGGGTCGCGGCAGCGGCGGCAAGCGCTTCTGCGGACGGCCGAAATCGGGCGTGTCGGAATCTTGGCCGATCTGCACGATGCCGCGGCGGATCGCCCGGGTGCGGGTGAACAGCTCGAACAGCGTGTCGCCGTCGCCACGGCGAATCGCCCGCGTCATCTTGGCGAGATCCTCGCCGAAGGTGCCGAGCATCTCGAGAACCGCGTCGCGGTTGCCGAGAAAGATGTCGCGCCACATGGTCGGGTCGGACGCGGCGATGCGGGTGAAGTCGCGAAACCCGCCGGCGGAGAATTTCAGCACCTCGGAGCGCGTCACCTGGGCGAGGTCGGCGGCGGTGCCGACGATCGTGTAGGCGATCAGGTGCGGCAGATGGCTGGTCACCGCCAGCACCAGATCGTGGTGCTCGGGCGACATGGTCTCGACGTTCGCGCCGATCGCGCTCCAGAAGGCGGCGAGCCGGTCGACCGCGCCGGGATCGGTGCCCTCGGGCGGCGTCAGAATCGTCCAGCGGTCGATGAACAGCTCGGAGAAGCCGGCGTCGGGACCGGAATTCTCGGTGCCGGCGACCGGGTGGCCGGGCACGAAATGCACGGTGTCCGGCAGATGCGGGGCGACGTCGCGCACCACCGCCTCCTTGACCGAGCCGACATCGGTGACGATCGCGCCGGGCGCGAGCCGCGGGGCGATCTCGGCCGCCACCTCGCCGCAACGCCCGACCGGGATGCACAGGATCACCAGATCGGCGCCGTCGACCGCGGCGGCGTTGGTGTCGACCACCTGATCGGCGAGCCCCAGCTCGGCGATCCGGGCGCGCGTCGCGCCCGAGCGTGCGGTCGCGACGATGCTGCGCACGATCCCCTGCTCGCGCGCGGCCCGCGCGATCGAGGAGCCGATCAGGCCGACGCCGATCAGCGCCATGCGGTTGAACAGAGGCTTCATCATCGTCGTTCCGGCCCTTTTTCTGTCCGGCCTCCCTCGAAGGCACCGTCGGCGGCGCAGCGCCGCTCGCACCGCATTCGTCGCGGCCTACCCTCCGCTCGTCCCCGCGAAAGCGGGGACCGAGATCGTCGTGAAGAGCCTGGATTCCCGCTTGCGCGGGAACGAGCGGAGATTGCGGGTGCGCCCGCTGCCCCCCACCCTCTCCCCGCTTCGCGGGGCGAGGGAGTCCGGGCGCCGAGCCGATGGCCCTGCCCGGACTGCGGCAGCGCGCTACGCCGCCTTCTCCATGAACGCGGCGAGCGAGGACACCACCAGCCGGTTCGCCTCCTCGGTGCCGACGCTCATGCGCAGCGCGTTCGGCAGGCCGTAGCTCGCGACCGCCCGCAGCACCAGCCCGCGCGCCGAGAGGAAGGCGTCGGCCGCCTGGGCGGTGTGACCGTCGGTGCCAGGGAAATGGATCAGGAAGAAGTTGCCGACGCTCGGCGTCACCTCGAGCCCGAGCTTGCCGATCTCGGCGGCGAGCCACGGCATCCAGCGGTCGTTGTGGGCGCGCGAGCGGGCGATGTGGTCGGCATCGGTGATCGCGGCGATGCCCGCGTCGATCGCCGGGGCGTTGACGTTGAACGGCCCGCGGATGCGGTTGACCACGTCGACGATGTGGGCCGGCCCGACCATCCAGCCGAGCCGCAGGGCGGCGAGCGCGTGGATCTTGGAAAACGTCCGGCACATCACGACGTTCTCGCTCTCGGCGACCAGCTCGAAGCCGGCCGCGTAGTCGTTGCGCGAGACGTAGTCGGCATAGGCGGCGTCGAGCACCAGGAGCACGTTGCCGGGCAGCCCGCGATGCAGCCGCTTGACCGCCTCGTAGGGCAGATAGGTGCCGGTCGGGTTGTTCGGGTTGGCGAGGAAGACCACCTTGGTGCGCGGCGTGACGCAGCCGAGAATGGCGTCGACGTCGGTGGTGAGGTCGGTCTCGGGCGCCATCACCGCCTTGGCGCCGGTCGCCATGGTGGCGATCGGGTACACCAGAAAGCCGTATTGCGAATAGATCGCCTCGTCGCCGTCGGCCAGATAGGCCTGCGCGAGCAGGTGGAGGATGTCGTCGGAGCCGGCCCCGCAGACGATACGGTCGGGGTCGAGCCCGTAGACGCCGGCGATCGCCTCGCGCAGCCGGGTGGCGGCACCGTCGGGATAATCCTCGAGATGCTTGCCGACCGAGTTGTAGGCCTCGATCGCCTTCGCGCTCGGCCCGAGCGGCGACTCGTTCGACGACAGCTTGAACACCTTGGCGACGCCCGGCGCGCCGCTCTTGCCGGGCACATAGGGCGAAATGGAGAGCACGCCGGGACGCGGCTGCGGACGGGAACCTGTCATTGTTTTCAATCTCGGACGCGTGGAGACGCCGTCCCGTGCCGGAACCGGCGCGGGCGGCCGAGGTCAGTGCCCGGTCGGAACCAGAGCGCCTTCGGCCGACACGGTATAGCGGGTCGCGTGGCCGCCGACGAGTGCCTGTGAGCGAACCGAGACCCCCGCCGACGTCAGGGCCGCCAGCACCGCCTCGATCGTGCGGCCGTTCGGAACGGAAACCAGCAGCGCCGCCCCGTCGAACGCGCCGTCCGGCACCGCCACCACCTCCGCGAGCATGCCGGCCGCGCGCGCCGCCTCGAGGCTCCAGCCCGACACCCGCACGCTGTGGACCATGACCTCGCGGACAATGGCGTCCGGGTGCGGACGGGCGAGCGCGAACACCGGCAGCCCGGCCGGATGGTCGGCCCGCTCGACGAACGGCAGCCGCGCGATGATCTTCGGCGCATCCGGCGCTTCCAGCGCCGACCACCAGGCGCCGCCGGCGATGGTCGCGGCAGGCACCAGCCCGAGATCGCTCGGCGCCGGATCGAGCGCCGCCAACACCCCCCCCGCGCCGAGATGACCGAGGAACGGCACGGTGAAGCCGAAATGGAACCGGGCGCTGTCGCGCATCGCCGCCTCACCGGTGGAGAGGTCGGCATGCACCCGGTAGGGTGCCTGGACATAGGTGAAGGTGGCGATGATCACCCGCAGGATGCTCTCCGCGGTGTCGAGCGGCAGGATGCCGTGATGCCGCTCGACCAGCCGGCGCATCATCTCGGCCTCGCGCGCGGGGCGGAAGGCGGAGCCGGTCTCGGCGGTGCGCTTCACCTCGATCAGCCGGGCGATGATCTCGCCGCGCTCCATCAGGAGGCCGTGCATCTCGGCATCGATCCGATCGATCTCGGACCGCAGATCGGCGAGAGAGGGGGTCGCAGCCATGTCGCAAACTCCGTCGAACCGCCCGGGGTGGCGGCCATCCCACGGAACCGCTTGATAATTTGTCGCTGGTCCGGAGGCAAAGAAAAGATTGACTGCGGCCGGCCCGGACCTATGTAACCTCCGCTCCCCCGGCCGTTCGACCGGACGTGCAGACCTGCCCCTCACTTCGGGTATACTCGGAAGGCACGATCCCCGCCCCCGAGTTCGCCCCGGACGCTTCGATGAGCACACCCCCTGCGGCCGAGAAGAAGCTGCCGGTCCTGGTCCGTGAGGCGGACCACCCGCGCTCGCAGCTGGCGTCCTTCGGCGCCGACCGCCCGCTCCGGCTGGAGGCGGGCCTCGACCTCTCGCCATTCCAGATCGCCTACCAGACCTATGGCGAGTTGAACGCCGCGAAGAGCAACGCCATTCTGGTGTGCCACGCGCTGACCGGTGACCAGCACGTCGCCAACACTCATCCGGTCACCGGCAAGGGCGGCTGGTGGGACATCATGGTCGGGCCGGGCCGGCCGATCGACACCGACCGCTATTTCGTCATCTGCTCGAACGTGGTCGGCGGCTGCATGGGCTCGACCGGCCCGTCCTCCACCAATCCGCTGACCGCCGCGCCCTGGGGACTCGATTTCCCGGTCATCACCGTCCGCGACATGGTGCGCGCCCAGACCATGCTGATCGACCATCTCGGCATCGACACGCTGTTCTCGGTCGCCGGCGGCTCGATGGGCGGCATGCAGGTGCTCGAATGGTGCGCGAGCTTTTCCGAGCGCGTCTTCTCGGCGCTGCCGATCGCCACCGCGCCGCGCCACTCGGCCCAGAACATCGCCTTCCACGAGGTCGGCCGCCAGGCGGTGATGGCCGATCCGGAATGGCGCGGCGGCCGCTACTTCGTCGAGGGCACCAGCCCGCGGCGCGGCCTGTCGGTCGCCCGCATGGGCGCCCACATCACCTATCTGTCGGACACCGCGCTGCACCGGAAGTTCGGCCGGAAATTCCAGGACCGCGACAACCCGACCTTCTCGTTCGACGCCGATTTCGAGGTGGAGAGCTATCTGCGTCACCAGGGCTCGACCTTCGTCGAGCGGTTCGACGCCAACAGCTATCTCTATCTCACGCGCGCGATGGACTATTTCGACCTCGCCGCCGACCACGGCGGGGTGTTGGCGAAGGCCTTCACCGGCACCCGCACGCGCTATTGCGTGATCTCCTTCACCAGCGACTGGTTGTTTCCGACCACGGAGTCGCGCGCGGTGGTGCATGCGCTCAATGCCGGCGGCGCCAGGGTGTCGTTCGCCGAGATCGAGACCGACAAGGGCCACGACGCCTTCCTGCTGGACGAGCCGGAGTTGCACGGCATCGTGCGCGGCTTTCTCGACTCGGCCGCCCGCACCCGCGGGCTGAAGCCGTGAGGCGCGCGAGGTCGGGACGCGAGGTGAGGTGATGCTGGCACGAGTTCCCCGCGATCTGACGATGGCCGAGACGGTGCGTGGCCCGGGCGGCGCGCGCGTCGACCTCTTGCTGGTCTCGCAGATGGTCGAGCCCGGCTCGCGGGTGCTCGACGTCGGCTGCGGCGACGGCGAGCTGTTGCATCTGCTCGAGGCGCGCGGCGTCGACGGGCGCGGCATCGAGCTGTCGCGCGAGGGCGTCAACGAGTGCGTCGCCAAGGGCCTCGCGGTGGTGCAGGGCGACGCCGACACCGACCTCTCCTTCTATCCGGACGACGCGTTCGACTACGTGATCCTGTCGCAGACGCTGCAGGCGACGCGATGCCCGCGCGACGTGGTCGAGCACATGCTGCGGATCGGCCGGCACGCGATCGTCTCGTTCCCGAATTTCGGCCACTGGCGCATCCGCCTGCAGCTGATGTTCTACGGCCGCATGCCGCGCACCGCGAACCTGCCGGAGACGTGGTACGAGACGCCGAACATCCATTTTTGCACGATCAAGGACTTTTCCGAGATGTGCGCGCTGGTCGGCGCCCGCATGGAAAAGGCCGTCGCGCTCGACCCGTGGGGCCGCGCGCTGAAGATCGACGCGCCGTGGTGGTTCTGGAATCTGTTCGGCGAGCAGGCGGTCTTTTTGCTCAACCGGAAGTGACGTCGACCGCAAGTGCCGAGCCGACGAGGCTCCCTCGCCTCGCCCCGCGCAGCGGGGAGAGGTCGCGAGCGAAGCGAGCGGGTGAGGGACTTCGGCGCGCCCGGTCGGGTCACACGAGGCGTTGCGTCGAAGACCTCGCCTCGTTCAGCTGCGGCTGCCGCGGGTGACCGGCGGCTTCGGCGCGACATGGGGCGGCGCGGACGAGGCGGCGGCGGGCGGCGGCTCGATCGAGCCGCAGTTCTTGTCGACCGCGGTCTGGCGCAACATTTTCATGTCGGCGCGCACCTGTGCGAGGTCGGCCGAATAGGCCGCCATGCTCACCGCGCCACCCGCCGGATCCTGGTTCGCCCGCGCCGTGAGATCGAGCAGCTGCTGCTCGCGCGCCACCTGGCCGGCCAGCCGCGGCGGCAGATCCTGGCAGCGCAGATAGTCGTACTTGCCGGGCGCGGCATAGAGAATCCCGAGATCGAGATTTTGCGCGCAGGCGCCGAGCAGCGGCAGCGCCGCGACCAGCGCGATTGTCGCGAGCCGCGCTGCGGGACGCCGCGCTCCGGCGTGCCGCGAGACGGCCGGAGCCGGGCCCCGTTCCCTCTCGACGCGTTCCGTCGTGGTGCGCTTCCTCGTCACGCCGTCACCCGCCCGATCGTTCGTTCGCCGCTCGCTCGACAGAGGCCGTCCGAACCCCCATCTGTTTCCCGGTACGGTCTAGCACAAGTTCGCGGCTCGAAAAAATCCGCGCCCTCGCGCCCCGTCGGCCGCCGGAACGGAAGAATGGCCTGCTCCCGAAGTCTCGAACCCTCTCGGCGGCGCCCCGCGGGGCCGCTGCGGCGGCCCCGCTCGCCCGTCCGGCTGCCGCTTCGGCGCCACATTGCTCTTTCGTCGCGGCCGTGTAAGGTCGCGCCACCTTCGCCTACCGGGATGCTCCATGGCTCGTGACGTGATCGACATGACGCCGCTTCAATCGCGCGACGCGCTCGTCGCCTGGTTCGAGGCGGGTGAAAAACCGCGCGAAAATTTCCGGATCGGCACCGAGCACGAGAAGTTTCCCTTCACCACCCGGCACGAGCCGCTGCCCTACGAGGGCACCCGCTCGATCCGTGCGCTGCTCGAGGGCATGCAGACCATGCTCGGCTGGGAGCCGATCATGGAGGGCGAGGCGATCATCGGGCTGGTCGACGTCACCCACGGCGGCGCGATCTCGCTCGAGCCCGGCGGCCAGTTCGAGCTGTCCGGCGCGCCGGTCGACAACATGCACCAGACCTGCGCCGAGCTGCAGGCGCATCTCGCGCAGCTGCGCGAGGTGGCGGCGCCGCTCGGCATCGGCTTTCTCGGCCTCGGCATGGCGCCGACCTGGACGCGCTCGGAAATGCCGGTGATGCCCAAGGGCCGCTACCGCATCATGACGGGTTACATGCCGAAGGTCGGCACGCTCGGCCTCGACATGATGTACCGAACCTGCACGGTGCAGACCAATCTCGACTTCTGCTCGGAGGCCGACATGGTGCGCAAGCTGCGCGCCTCGGTGGCTCTGCAGCCGGTGGCAACCGCCCTGTTCGCCAACTCGCCGTTCACCGAAGGCAAGCCGAACGGCTTCCTCTCGTTCCGCTCGGAGATCTGGCGGCACACCGACGCCGACCGCTCCGGCATGATCCCGTGGGCGTTCGAGCCCGGCATGGGCTACGAGCGCTGGGTCGACTACGCGCTCGACGTGCCGATGTATTTCGTCAAGCGCGGCGACCGCTACATCGATGTCGCCGGCCAGTCGTTCCGCGACCTGATGAACGGCACGCTGCCCGGTTTGCCGGGCGAGCGGGCGACGCTGTCGGACTGGGCGAACCACGTCTCGACGATCTTTCCCGAGGTGCGGCTCAAGCGCTACCTCGAGATGCGCGGCACCGACGCCGTGCCGTGGCGCAGCCTGCCGTCGCTGCCGGCCTTCTGGGTCGGCCTGATGTACGACGAGACCTGCCTCGACGCCGCCTGGGATCTCGTGAAGGACTGGACCGCCGAGGAGCGCCAAAGCCTGCGCGACGCGGTGCCGAAGCTCGGGCTGAAGGCGACCATCGCCGGCCGCACCGTGCTCGAGCTCGCCAAGGAGTGCCTGGCGATCGCCCGGACGGGGCTCGAGCGGCGCGCCCGCCAGGACTGGATGGGCCGCGACGAGACCCGCTATCTCTCCCCCCTCGACGACATCGTGGCGCGCGCGCAAACGCCGGCCGAGGAGCTTTTGGCGAAATATCACGGCGCCTGGGGCGGCTCGGTCGACCCGGTGTTTTCCGAGTACGCCTACTGAGGGTTCGGCGGGCGGAGACAGCGACGGGACACGCACCATGGCCAAGGGCACCCCGGCGACGATGGCGCTGCAGAAGGCGGGCATCGCCTTCTCGCTGCGCGAGTACGACTACGATCCGGACGCCCAGCACATCGGGCTACAGGCCGCCGAGGCGATGGGCGTCTCGCCCGACCGGGTGCTCAAGACGCTGATGGCGCGGGCCGGCCGCGAGACGGTGTGCGTGCTGGTGCCCTCCAATCGCGAGGTCTCCTTGAAGAAGCTCGCCCATGCGGCGGGCGCCAAGGACGCCGCCATGCTGCCGCCGGCCGAGGCCGAGCGCATCACCGGCTATCATGTCGGCGGCATCTCGCCGTTCGGCCAGAAGAAGCGTGCGCGGGTCTTCGTCGAGGAGAGCGCCCTCGCGCACGAGACGGTGATTCTCAACGGCGGCCGCCGCGGCCTGCAGGTGGAGCTGTCGCCGCAAAACCTCGTTGCCGCGCTCGGCGCCACCGCCGCCCCCCTGCTCTGACCCGCCGATCCGGGCGCACGAAAAAAGCGGGTCTCGCCCGCGGATTCGGCGCGCCCGATTACCCTTCGTTAAGACCCGCCCTTCTACGCTGACGCCAGGAGCGAGCCATGTCGATTTCGTCGTTCAACTGGGTCTCGACGCCGACCGCGTTCCAGCAGGTCTCCAACTGGAACGAGAAGCAGAAGGCGTATCGGGCGAATGCAGAAGCGAACCTCGCCGCGATGAGCGATAGTTTCGCCAGCGCCACCTTGTCGCTGTCGAACGGACTCGCCGAGATCGCGGCAAATCAGCTCGCGGCACGCGTATCGAGCCAGCTCAACCAGAAGATCTCTCAAGCCCAGAACCAGCTGGATCTCTCCGTGTGAGGACCGCGCCCGCTCGCAGCGGGCCGACAGAAGCCGTCGAAACGGACGGTGAGAAACGAAACAACCGACAGGCAGGCAGGCAGATCATGGACACGTCTTCGATTGCGGCCGCATCGGTCGGCGCACAGTCGAGCCAAGCGCGGATGGACGTCGCGACCCAGGTCGTGAAGCAGGCGGCTCAGCAGGAGCAGGACGTCGCCAAGATGGTCGACGAGGCGGCGCAGAACGCCGAGCGGCTCGCCAACGTCAAAGCGGGCGTCGGCCGCGCCCTCGACATCTCGGTGTGACCGCACAGCGCACGCCCCTCTCGATCCACTGGTGCCGGGTCCATCGGTGACGGGCGCGCCCGATTGGCCGGCATCCTCGCGTATGCTATCGTCATACGCATGAGCGCCCCCTCGTCCACCACCGTCCTGAGCGTCCGGGTCAGCCCGGAGGAACGCGCCGTCCTCGAGGCAGCGGCGGCGCAGTCTCGCACCAGCCTGAGCGAGTTCGTCCGTCGAACGGCGGTCGAGGCCGCGGAGACCGAGGTGCTCGGCCGCTCCGTCGTGACCATTCCGGCGAAGGACTGGGAAGCATTCGAGCGCTGGGTCGAGCGCCCCGCCGAGCCGAGCCCGTCGCTCGCCGCACTCGCCCGCCGAAAACCCTCCTGGGAGGCGTGACCGTGGCGGCGGTGGCGCCGCCGCGCCCGCTCGCCGAGGAAGACGACCGGCTCTCGTTCGATTGCGGCCGGGAGTCGATGAACGCGTGGTTCCGCCGTCATGCCTGGGCGAACCATGCGGGCGGGATTTCGCGCGTCAACGTGCTGACCGAGATCGGGACCGGCCGAATCGTCGGCTACGTCACGCTGAGCGCCGCCCAGATCGAGCGCGCGTTTCTGCCGAAACCACAGCAGCGCAACCAGCCCGATCCGCTTCCCGCCACCCTGCTCGGCCAGCTCGCGGTCGACCGCGCACATCAGGGCCATGGGCACGCGGCCTCGCTGCTGCGGTTCGCCCTGGAGACCGCGTTGCGCGCCGCCGAGGTGGTCGGCAGCATCGGCGTGATCACCCATCCGCTCGACGACGGCGTCCGCGGCTTCTATGCGCGATCTGGCTTTTGCGACCTGCCGTTCGACCCGCGCCGCGCGATGATCGTCCGCATGCGCGACCTTCGGGTGTCCTTTCGGCCGGAGCCGTGATGCGGCACCACGTTCGGGGTCACTCCCCCATCGCCGCCTTGACCATCGCAATTCCATCCGGGGAGGACCAGGCGGCCGGGCCGGCGAGCGAGGCGACCACGCAGCCGTCCCCGTCGACCAGCCAGGTGCTCGGCAGGCCGAACACGTTCAGGCTGCGCAGCGCCTGCCCGCTCGGATCGGCATAGAAGGCGAGCCCCTCGATCCCGACCTCGTCCAGCCACTTCTTCGGCTTGTCGGGGTTGCGGGTGTCGGCGTTGACCGCCACCACCTCGAACTTCGGCCCGCCGAGCTGGCGCTCGAGCGCGTCGAGCGCCGGCATCTCCTCGCGGCACGGCACGCACCAGGTCGCCCACACATTGAGGAGCACGGTGCGACCCTTCCAGTCGGCGAGCGTGCGCTTCGCCCCGGTCCCGTCGATGAATTCGAGGTTTTTCAGCGAGCGCGCCTCTTCTGCGGGCACCACGGCAGCCACCTCGCCTTTGGCGAGCGGTGCCAGCGTGCGGGCGCGGGCGAGCGCGGCCGTGCAGGCCGGCGCATCCGCATTGCGTCGGAAACTCGTGAAGCCGTATATCGCGCCGGCTGCCACGGCGACGCCGAGGCCGAGCACGGCGATCGCCAAAATGCGCCGCCGGGGTGGGGTCGCGGGGTCGGTGGACGGTTCGGTCATCGGCGAAACACTGCAAGGACGAGAGAATGAGCAACACGATGTGGGGCGGACGCTTCGCCAGCGAACCCGCCGCCGTGATGGCCGAGATCAACGCCTCGATCGATTTCGACCGCCGCCTCTACCGCCAGGACGTCGCGGCGAGCAAGGCGCACGCCCAGATGCTCGCCAAACAGGGCATCATTTCGGCCGAGGACGCCGACCAGATCGGCCACGGGCTGGATGCCGTGCTGGCCGAGATCGAGGGCGGGACCTTCGAGTTCAGCCGCGCGCTCGAGGACATCCACATGAACGTGGAGTCGCGCCTCAAGGCGCTGATCGGCTCGGCCGCCGGCCGGCTGCACACCGCCCGCTCGCGCAACGACCAGGTGGCGACCGATTTCCGCCTCTATGTCCGCGACGCGATCGACGAGATCGAAAGCCAGCTCGTCGGCTATCAACGCGCGCTCGCCGAGACCGCGCTCGCCCATGCCGGCACGATCATGCCGGGCTTCACCCATCTGCAGACCGCCCAGCCGGTGACCTTCGGCCACCACCTGCTCGCCTATGTCGAGATGGCGGCGCGCGACCGCGGCCGCTTCGCCGATGCGAGAAAGCGCCTCAACGAGTGCCCGCTCGGCTCGGCGGCGCTCGCCGGCACGTCGTTTCCGATCGACCGGGCGATGACCGCGCGGGCGCTGCGCTTCGACCGGCCGACCGCGAACTCGCTCGACGCCGTGTCCGACCGCGATTTCGTGCTGGAGACCCTGTCGGCGGCGGCGATCGCCTCGATGCACCTGTCGCGGTTCGCCGAGGAGATCGTGATCTGGACCTCGCCGCTGGTCGGCTTCCTGAAGCTGTCGGACGCCTTCACCACCGGCTCGTCGATCATGCCGCAGAAGCGCAACCCCGACGCGGCCGAGCTGGTGCGGGCGAAGAGCGGGCGGGTGATCGGCGCGCTCGGCGCGCTCCTCATCGTGATGAAGGGCTTGCCGCTCGCCTATCAGAAGGACATGCAGGAGGACAAGGAAGGGGCGATGGACGCGCTCTCGGCGCTGTCGCTGTCGCTCGCCGCGATGACCGGCATGGTGCGCGACATGACGCCCGACACGGCAAAGATGCACGCCGCCGCCGGCCAGGGCTTTTCCACCGCGACCGACCTCGCCGACTGGCTGGTGCGGGTGCTGAAGATGCCGTTCCGCGACGCCCATCACGTCACCGGGCGGATCGTGCAGGTGGCGGACAAGGCCGGCCTCGACCTCGCGGCGCTGCCGCTCGACGCGCTTCAGGCGGTCGAGCCACGCATCACCGAGGCGGTCTACCAAGTGCTGTCGGTGGAGAACTCGGTCGGCAGCCGGAAAAGCCTCGGCGGCACCGCGCCGGGAAATGTCGAGGCGCAGGCGAAGCTTTGGCTGGATCGGCTCGGCAGCGGCCGGCCCTGAGAAGCCTGCGCGAAACAGTCTACGCGAAAAGGCCGGCGGCGCGATCGCGGGGGGAATCGCCGGCCGCCGGCCTTCGGTCCGTCGGAGCGCGCCACGACGTCAGTTGCCGAGCACGCCCTGCGGACCCGGCGCAGCGATGTCGTGGTCGCTGCGCCCGTCGTTCCAAAAAAACGTCACTCGCCGCCGATGGTGCCCTTCGGGCCCATGTTCTGCCGCTCGCTCGGCGGGGTGCCACCGCTCGGGCTCGCCCCGAGATTGCTCGGCGGAACGCTGGTGTTCGCCGCCGGACCGCTGCCGGCGTGCGGGGCCGGGGCCATCGTCGCGCCGCTTCCGGTGGTCGCGCCCGGGGCGGTCGCATCGTACGGACGGCCGCTGGTGCCGATATTGCCCTTCGGCGCGATGTTCTGCTGAATCTCGGCGCCTTGCGGCGTGTTCGGATTGCCGGTCTGGGCCATCGCCGGAACCGCGAGCGCGGTCAGGCCGAGCGAGAGAATTCCGGCGGAAAGAAGCTTGGTCGTCGACGTCATATCGCCTCCTCGAATTCTGCGTCCAACGGGAGGTCAACAGCCCGATCCGCATGGTGTTCCGGCGGTTTCGCCGATTGCGAGACGGCGGTAGCGGGATGCGAGGCACGCACGAGGCGGCGCGTCGCCGCCCGCCGCCCACCGCCCGCCGCCCCACTGCGGTCCCTTGGGCACGACGCCACGCACGGACGTGCAAACCGGCGCCGTTCTGCTAAAGTGGCTCGGCGGGGGATGTGAATCGATGCGTCGGAATATCGGGATCGTGCTTCGGACCGTGGTGATCGCGCTGGTCGGTGCCGTCGTGCTCGCCGGCTGCGGACGCAAGAGCGCGCTCGATCCGCCACCCGCAGCCCAAGCCGCTCCGCCGCCTCCGGCACAGCCCGGGCTGGTGCCGGGCCTCGCGACGAGCGCCCCGCCCCCCGCCCCGGCGGCCCCGCCGCCGCGCGAGCGAAAATTCATCCTCGATCCGCTGCTCGACTAGCGGTGCGGCCGTATCCCACGGTCGCCGCGCCCGAGCCCGAGACACCCCATGCACCATTTCTCCTACCGTGACGGCGTGATGCACGCCGAGGCGGTGAATCTCGCAAATCTCGCCGAGACGGTCGGCACCCCCTTCTACTGCTACTCGACGGCAACCCTGACCCGCCACTATCGCGTGTTCACGGACGCGTTCGCCGACGTGCCGGCGCTGATCTGCTACGCCATGAAGGCGAACTCCAATCAGGCGGTGATCCGCACGCTGGCAAAGCTCGGCGCCGGCGCCGACGTCGTCTCGGGGGGCGAGCTGCAGCGGGCGCTCGCCGCCGGCATCCCGCCCGAGCGGATCATGTTTTCCGGGGTCGGCAAGACCGCGGCGGAGCTTTCGCTCGCGATCGACACCGGCATTCTGTGCGTGAACGTGGAGTCCGAGCCCGAGCTCGAGCTTTTGTCGAGCATCGCCGCGGCGAAGGGCCGCGAGGCGCCGATCTCGCTGCGGGTGAACCCCGACGTCGATGCCGGAACCCACGCGAAGATCGCCACCGGCAAGGCGGAGAACAAGTTCGGCATCCCGCTCGCCAAGGCGCGCGGGGTCTATGCCCGTGCCGCGGCGCTGCCGGGCGTAAAGGTCACCGGCGTCGACATGCACATCGGCAGCCAGATCACCGCGCTGGCGCCGTTCTCGGCGGCCTTCGCCCTGCTAGCCGACTTCGTCCGCACGCTGCGCGAGGACGGCCACACGATCGATCACATCGATTTCGGCGGCGGGCTCGGCATCCCCTATCACGACGGCAACGAGCCCCCGCCCCACCCCGACGCCTATGCCGGCGTCGTCAAGGCGGCGGCAAAGACGCTCGGCTGCCGGCTGATGTTCGAGCCGGGCCGGCTTCTGGTCGGCAATGCCGGAATTCTGGTGACGCGCGTGCTCTACGTGAAGCGCGGCGAAGCCAAGACGTTCGTGATCGTCGACGCGGCGATGAACGATCTCGTCCGCCCCACCCTCTACGAGGCGTTTCACGCCCTCCAGCCGGTGGTGGAGCCGCCGCTCGACGGGCCGCGGCTCACGGCGGACGTGGTCGGCCCGGTGTGCGAATCGGGCGATTTTCTCGCGCTCGACCGCGAGATGCCGGAGCCCAAGGCTGGCGACCTGTTGGCGGTGATGTCGGCCGGCGCCTATGGCGCGGTGCAGGCCGGCACCTACAACACCCGCCCGCTGGTCCCCGAGGTCTTGGTCGACGGCGACCGCTTCGCCGTGGTGCGGCCCCGCCCCACCGTCGCCGACATCATCGCCCTCGACCGCATGCCGGAGTGGCTCTGACGCGGCTCACGAGCCGGCATTCGCCCGCTCGGCGAGCGTCGGAAGCTTGTCGACCGCCTCGCCGACCGCGGCGCGGGCGACCCGCAGCTCGTAGAGCGTCTGCAGGCCGAGCCAGAATTCCGGGCTGGTGCCGAACCAGTGGCCGAGCCGGAGCGCGGTGTCGGCGGTGATGCCGCGCTGGCCGTTGACGATCGCGGTGATCCGGTTGACCGGAACGTCGATCTGCCGCGCCAGCTCGGCGGCCGACAAGCCGAGGTCGCGAAGCTCGTCGGCGAGATGCTCGCCGGGATGGATGGGGGTGCGGGCCATGTCGCCTCCTGGTCGCCTCTAATGGTAGTCGACGATCTCGACATCGACGGGTCCGGGCGAGCCGGCCGGCCACCCGAAGCAGATCCGCCACTGGTCGTTGATGCGGATGCTGTACTGGCCGGCGCGATCGCCCTTCAGAGCTTCGAGGCGATTGCCGGGAAGTGCGGCGAGATCCTGCAGGCTGGCGGCGGCCTCCAGCCGGTCGAGCCGCTTCTCGGCCTGCCGGGCAAAGCCGGAGAACTCGCGGACGTGCTCGCCGTTCGCGAAACGCTCGGTCCGTCGATCGCGATAGCCGACGATCATCGCCACCGAGGCTATCAGCAATTACGCTTTACGTACAGCGTAACGAAAGCCCGCCCTCTCCTTCGCCGTCGGCCACCCGCCCCCCGCTGACATTGGCGTGATCGGACGCAATTCGGCCGCGGGGCCGTGCCAGCCTCGAAGACTCGCGTGTTATAGGCCTGGAGTGGACATTCCGGAGACCTTTGCGGAGACCTCGTTGCGGAGACCTCGTTGACCGAACAGCCCGCTACCGACAGGCCGACCGCCGCCGCTCCGGACCGGACGGCGGCCGCCCTCGCGCCGGCGCTCGCCCGTGCCCGCTGGGTCGTCTTCTGGGAGCGGCTGTGGCCCGCCCTCGCGCTGATCGCCACCCTGCTCGGCGCCTTCCTCGCCGCCTCCTGGCTCGGCCTGTGGCTGTCGCTGCCGCCGCTCGGCCGCATCGTCGGCTCGGTCGTCTTCGGCCTCCTGCTGCTCGCCGCACTGCTGCCGCTCGCCCGCCTGCGCTTTCCGTCGAAGGCCGCCGGCCTCGCCCGGCTCGACCGGTCGAGCGGCCTCGCCCACCGCCCGGCGACCGCGCTCGCCGACACCATCGCCTCGCCGTCCGACGACCCGTGGTCGCTCGCGCTCTGGCAGGCGCATGTCGAGCGCTCGCTCGCCGCCGTCCGCCGGCTGAAGGCCGGCATCCCCTCGCCCGGCCTCGCGCTGCGCGACCCGGCCGCCGTGCGCATCCTGGTTCTGCTTCTGGTCGCGGTGTCGTTCGTCACCGCCGGGGGTGATCGCCTGCGGCGGATCGGCGCGGCGTTCGACTGGCAGGGCGTGGTGGCGCCCGCGAATTTCCGGCTCGACGCCTGGGTGTCGCCGCCGCTCTACACCGGCCGGCCGCCGATCATCCTGCCGGGGGTGCAGCCGGGCGAGACGACGAGAAGCGACGTCGCCACCGTCACCGTGCCGGCCGGCAGCGTGCTGGTCGTGCGCGGCAGCGGCGAGGCGACCTTCGAGGTGGACACCAAAGGCGGGCTGGTGCCGGCCGAGGACGATCCGGCGGCGAAGGCGCCGGCCGGCACGGCGGAGCGGCGCTTCACCGTGCAGACGCGCGGCACCGCGACGCTGAAGGGCCTCGTCGGCCACGAGCTGGTATGGGCGTTCGACGCGATCCCCGACAAGCCGCCGAGCATCGCGCTCGCCAAGGATCCGGCGCCGCAGGGGCGCGGCAGCCTGACGCTCTCCTACGCGCTCGAGGACGACTACGGGGTGATCGAGGCGCGCGCGCATTTTGCGGCGAAGCCCGACGCGGCCGGCACGAGCACCGGCCCTGGCACCGGCGCCGCCAATCCTGCCGCCACCCCGCGGCCGCTGTTCGATCCACCGGACTTCGCGCTCGGCCTGCCGCAGCTGCGCACCCGCAACGGGGTCGGCCAGACCACCAAGGACCTCACGGAAAATCCGTGGGCCGGCGCCGACGTGACGATGACGCTCACCGCCCGCGACGAGGCCGGCAATGTCGGCCACAGCGAGCCGCGCGACTTTCGCCTGCCGGAGCGGCTGTTCGTCAAGCCGCTCGCCCGCGCGCTGATCGAGCAGCGCCGCACCCTCGCGCTCGACGCCCAAAGCCGCGACACGGTGGCGATCGCGCTCGACGCGCTGGCGATCGAGCCGGAGCGCTTCATCCCCGATCTCGGCACCTTCATCGGCCTGCGCGCCGTCACCTGGCAGCTTCTCCGTGCAAATTCCGATCAGGACCTGCGCGAGGTGGTCGGCGAGTTGTGGGCGCTGGCGACCCAGATCGAGGACGGCAACGTTTCCGACGCCGAGGCCCGCCTGCGCGCCGCCCAGGACGCGCTGCGCCAGGCGCTGGAGCGCGGCGCCAGCGACGAGGAAATCCAGAAGCTGATGCAGGAGCTGCGCGCGGCGCTCGACCAATACATGCGCGCGCTCGCCGAGGAGCTGCGAAAAAACCCGCAGATGGCCCGCCCGCTCGCCCCCAATGCGCGCGAGCTGCGCTCGCAGGACTTGCGCAGCATGCTCGACCGGATGGAGGAGCTCGCCCGCTCCGGCGCCCGCGACGCCGCCCGCGCGATGCTCGACCAGCTCCAGTCGATGCTGGAGAACCTGCAGATGGCCCGCCCCGGCCAGGGCGGCGACGACATGATGCAAACGCTCGACCAGCTCGGCGAGATGATCCACCGCCAGCAGCAGCTGCGCGACAAGACGTTTCGCCAGGGCCAGGACCAGCGCGGGCAGCGCGGCGAGCAGGGCGAAGGCCAGCCGAACCCGAACGAGTTCGGCGAGCTTCAGCAGGGCCAGCAGGCGCTCCGCGACCAGCTCGGCAAGCTGATGGAGGAGCTGAAGAAGCGCGGCCTCACGCCGAACGGCAAAGGCGAAGGCGACGCGCTCGGTCGGGCCGGCCGGGAGATGGGCGACGCCGCCGGCCGGCTCGGCCAGGGCAATGCCGACGGCGCGGTGGACAGCCAGGGCCGCGCGCTCGAGGCGCTTCGCAAGGGCGCGCAGGGGCTCGCCCAGCAGATGCAGGAGCAGGCCGGCCAAGGTCCAGGGCCGGGACGGCCCGGCCGGTTCGGCCCGCCGCGCGCCGAGCAGGACACCGACCCGCTCGGCCGCCCGTTGCGCGGCCGCAATTTCGGCGACGACACCACCGTCAAGGTGCCCGGCGAGATCGACGTGCAGCGCGCGCGCCGCATCCTCGAGGAGCTGCGCCGCCGGTTCGGCGAGGCCGGCCGGCCACAGCTCGAGCTCGACTACATCGAGCGGCTTCTGAAGGACTACTGATCAGGACTACTGATTGGAACGGCGACAGAGTTCGACCTCGTCCAGAGGAGCACTCCGCAGGAGTGCGTCTCGAAGGACGAGGGCACGGTGCGGGCCTCATCCTTCGAGACGGCCGCTTCGCGGCCCCTCAGGATGAGGTCATAGTCTCTCGCCGTTGGTATGAGACCCGGGCCTCATCCTTCGAGACGCTGGCGGAGCCTGCCTTCGGGCCGCGCGAACTTGGGAGCGGCCCTCGGGATGAGATCATGATCTCCCGCCGTCTTTCTGTATGATCGGAGGCGCGTTCTTCGATCGGCCGAAAAAGCGCGGCGGCTCCGGCACCGGAGCCGCCGTGCAGTCGGCGCCAACGTGGTTCCCCGGCTGTCGTGCCTCAGCCGTGCACGCGAAGCTGCGGCTTTCCCGGCACCGGCCGCGCTATTCCCTCAGCCGGCGGCGCGCCGAGATCACCGTCGGCATTCGCGCCGATCTCGCTCCGCCACGGCCGCCAGCGCTCCAGCCCGACCAGCACCACGGCGAGCACCACCGCCAGCCCCAGCGCCCCCTGCCAATAGGGAATGCCGGCGAGATCGGCGAAGGACAGCTTGCCGTCGCCCGCCGCGAACACGGTGCCCGACAGCCACGGCTGCAGATAGGAAAAGGCCACCGCGCCGGCGAGCCCGCCCAGAAGCGTGAAGATCGCATCGCGATAGCCGACGCCGATCTGCGCGAGCGTGGTGCCGGGGCAGGCGCCGGCGAGCGCGATGCCGACGCCGAGCAACAGTCCACCGACGATGTCGGCGGCATAGAGCGCCGGCTTGAGGTGGAGCGACACCAGGCCGAGCCCGTTCAACACCGCGAGCACCACCGCGCCGGTCGCGACCGCGGTGAGAAACACCTTCAGCATGATGAAGCTGCGCAGCTGCATCTGGCCGACGATGATGCCGGGCTCGAACACCCGCGACTTCTCGAGGAAGAAGCCGAAGGCGATGCCCATCAGAATTCCGACCGTGACGGCGAACGTGACCGACATGAGGAAGCCTCCCTCGGCTCAGATGCGGCGGAGCAGCAGCACCGCGGTGGCGATGCCGCCGACGAACATCGCGGCGACCGCGACGGTGGAGCCGACCGCGAGCTGGGCGACGCCCGACAGCCCGTGCCCGCTGGTGCAGCCATCGGCGAGCCGCGCGCCGAACAGCATGAGGAAGCCGGCGACGAAGGCGACCGCGTAGCGCGCCGGCTTCGACGGCGTGCCGAGCGCACGCGCCCAGATCGGCGACACGCCGCGCCGCAGCGAGCGCGACATCAGCGCCGACAGGAAGGCGCCGACCGCAACCCCGCCGACCAGCGCCACCTGCCACCAGTTCTTGCCGGTCATGGCGACGTGCTTCGCCACATAGTCGATCTCGAGGATCGAGGGATCGGCAAGGCCGAACAGCCCGCCGCCCACCGTGACGAAGGACGACGACGCGCCGAGCGCCGTCGCGATCAGCAGGAAGGCGGGGATTTGCAGAAGGCCGATCAGCACGCCGGCCACATAGGGCGACCACGCCTTGTCTGTCAGGGCGACCATCGGCGTCTCCTCGCTCGGTTCCGTCGTCCGGTTCCGTTGTTCGATCGCAGGTTCGGTGGTCCGCCGCGGCGGCTCACTGGCGCCGTCACCGGATCACCCGATCATACGCATTCGCATGTTTGAATACAATGGCGACGACTCGGCCGGCCGCGCCCCTCTCGCACACCAAGCGGCGCCGAAACCGCTTCGCTATCCGAACATGTCGGTGGTCATGCCGCGATACCAGCCGACCGCCTCGCGGGCCTGTTTTGCCCGCAGCTCGGGCGGCTCGTCACGCTGCGACGTGTAGGGATCGAGCATGGTGATCGTGCCGTCCTTCGGCACGTAGCGGGCGCCGTTCTTCACCGCGTCGTCGGGCGCGATCGTGCTCCAGCAATGATTGGTGAAGCGCACCGGCAGCAAACGCTCGCCGAGCAGCTCGTGGCGGATCACCATCGCGGCGTTCTTCGCCTCGTTGTTCGCGGCAAATCCCGATTTCGGAAAATCGCCGCCGATCGCCGCATCGCCGATCACGTGCACGTACGGGTCGATCAGCGATTTCATCGTGCCGGCATCGACCGGGCAAAAGCCGCTCGCATCGGTGAGGCCCGCCGCATGCCCGAGCTCGCCCGCCACCTGCGGCGGGATCACGTTGACCAGCGCGGCCTTTATCGTCTCGAGGTCGGTCGTCACCGTCATCGCCTTCGGGTCGACCGCTTTGATGCCGCCGTGGATCTCCGGCGGCTGCCACTCGACCATGCCGGTATAGTGCCGATCCCAGCCGTCCGAGAACAGCGGCTGCATGGCGAAATGATCCTTGGCGTCGAGGATCACGATGCGGGCGTTTTTCACGCCCCGCCGCTGCAGCGACAGCGCCATCATGCAGACCCGCTCGTAGGGCGCCGGTGGGCAGCGATAGGGATTGGGCGGCGCGAGCATCACGATGGTGCCGCCGTCCGGCACCGCGTCGAGCCGGCGTTTCAGAAGCGCCACCTGCGCGCCGCCGCGCCACGCGTGCGGCATCGTCTCGGCCGCAGCCTGCGAATATCCGGGCACGGCGTCCCAGACGAAATCGATGCCGGGCGACAGCACCAGGCGGTCGTAACCGACCGCAGTGCCGTCGGCGAGCCACACTCGCCGCGCCGCGCGGTCGACCTCCGACACCGTGGCGAAGATCGGGCGAACGCCGCGCCCGATCAGATTGTCGTAGCCGTACTCCAGCGCCGCGTGAGGCTTCAGCCCGCCGAGATAGAGGTTCGAGGTGAACGGCGTGACATAAATGCGGTTCGCCTCGATCATCACCACGTCGAGGTCGGCGCCGTGCCGCAGCAGATATTTTGCCGCGGTGGCGCCGCCCGCTCCGCCGCCGACCACGACGACGCGCGGCCGCGCCTGGGCGATCGCCGGCGCCGCGAGGCCGGCCGCGAGCGAGGCCGCAGCCGCTCCCGCGCCACGGAAGAACGCCCGTCGGTCGATCGCGGCCCGCTCGGTCACGGCTGCCCCCTTTTCCTCCGATGCATCGGGACGACGAGCCGCCCCCACACTCCGCTCGTTCCCGCGAAAGCGGGAATCCAGATGCCCGTCGCGCAGCCGCTGGGTCCCCGCTTTCGCGAGGACGAACGAACGTGGAGATGTCGCCCGCCCGCGCTCACGAGAAGACGTCGGCGACGATGCCCTGATACCAGCCCATGTTCTCGTCGGTGGTCTGGCGGCGCAGCTCCGGGCTTTCCTTCAGCTTGGAGACGAAGCCCTCGACCTCGGCGATCTTGCCGTCCTTCGCCTCGTAGCGGCCGCCCACCTTCACCGTGTCCTCCGGCGCGATGATCGACCAGCAGGTGTTGGCGTAGCGCGCCGGAAAGGTGCGCGAGCCGGTCAGCTCGCCGCGCACCATCATCGCCACCACTTTTGCCTGGCTGTTGGCGGCGAACGCCGATTTCGGCATCGCCCCGGCGATCGCCGCGTCGCCCAGCACATAGATGTTCGGATCCTTCTTGGACTTCATGTCGGCGGCCTCGATCGGACAAAAGCCGGTCTCGTCGACCAGCCCGGCGTCGCGCGCGATTCTGCCGGCCATTTGCGCGGGAATCACGTTGACGAGTTTTGCCTGGATGGTCTCGAAATCGGTCGTCACCGTCATCGCATCGGGATCGACCTCCTTGACGCCGCCGTGCATCTGCGGGTCCTGCCACTCGACCATACCCGGATAGTGCGTCTGCCAGCCTTCCTGAAACAGCGCCTGCTTGGAGAACTTCTCCTTCGGGTCGATCACGACGATGCGCGACTTCTTGTGGCCCTTGCCCTTCAGCACGTGCGCCATGCACGAGACGCGCTCGTACGGCCCCGGCGGGCAGCGATACGGGTTCGGCGGCGCGATCATCACGATGGTTGCGCCGTCCTCCAGCGCGTCGAGCTGCTTCTTCAGGAGCTGCGTCTGCGGTCCGGGCTTCCAGGCGTGCGGCATCGCCTCGGCGGCCGCCTCCGACCAGCCGGGCACCGAGTCGAAGTTCAGATCGATGCCGGGCGCGACCACCAGCCGGTCGTAATCGAGCCTCGTGCCGTCGGCGAGCGCGACCTGCTTTTTCTCACGATCGATCGCCTTCGCCATCTGATGCACCTGCTTCACGCCGTATCGTTCCAGCGCGTAGTCGTGCCCGATCGAATCCCACGTCCGGTAGTCGCCGAGATAGAGGTTCGAGTGAAAGCAGGTGACGAATGTCTTCAACGGCTCGACCAGCGTGACGTCGATCGCACCCTTGGAATCCTTCGCCACGTACTTGGCGACCGTCGCGCCGGCCGGCCCGCCGCCGATCACCACCAGCCGCGGCTTGCCTTGCGCGCGCGAAATCGCCGGTATCGCAAGGGTTCCGGCGACCAGCGCCCCCACCGAAAACGTCCGTCGCGTCACCGCAATCATGATGTCCTCCCTCGTATTATTCGCCGTCTCGTGATCGTTCCTGCCACGTGATTTGTTTCGACCCTCACCGCGGGTGCAATTATCTGGTCTCGTCTCAATCGATCCGCGGGCGCAGGCTGCCGAAATAGGCGGCCAGCGCCGCGATCTCCTCATCGGTGAATTTCACCGCGATCGAGCGCATCACCGGGTTCTCCCGCTTCTTGGCGCGATACTCGCCGAGAATCTCTACGAACGTCTCCTCCGGCCAGCCGACGATCGGCGGAATGCCGTCGTAACGGCCACTCAGCTGGTGGCACGTCACGCATTCCGACGAGAGGTACTCGCCGAGCTCGCGGTCGCCGGCCGGCAACGCAGCGGGCGTCGCGCCGATGCCGGAGGTGGCGACCTCCTGTGCGCGCGCCGTCGCCGCCGGCATCGTCGTCACCAGCCCCACCGCCACCGTCGTGGCCACCACGGCCGACACGATGCCGACCACGGCGACCACGACGGCGATGGCGCGGCGCGGCGTCATTCGACCGTGGGTCCCGTCCCGTCTTCCGGCGTGACGTCGATCGCTCGCGCCCGGCCGGTCACCTTCGGCGCGCCGGCGGCGCAATTCGTCATGCACGGATCGGCCTTCCAGAACGATTTTTCCGACACCTCGCGATCGTCGTCGATGAAGTTGTCCTCATTGGCGAGCTTCACCTTGGGAAACGACTCGTTCGACAGCACCGCGTCCTGATCGAGCAGCACGTCGTTGAGATAAAGAAGATAGGCGACGATCGAATACACGTCGTCGTTCGACAGCGACTGCGCGTTGCCGAACGGCATCGCGCGCCGCACATAATCGAACACGGTGGAGGCATAGGGCCAGTAGGAGCCGATCGTCTTCACCGGGTCGTGGCTCGCGAGCGTACCGGCGCCGCCCGCCAGCACCGGCCAGCGCCCGGTGCTCTCGCCGAACTCGCCGTGGCAGGCCGAGCATTGCGCGATGAACAGCTCCTCGCCCTTGCGCGCCGTGCCCCTGCCGACCGGCAGCCCCTGCCCGTCCGGCCGCACGTCGATGTCCCAGCCGGCAATCTCCTCGGGCTTCGCCTCGCGCCCGAACCCGTAATGCACGCGCCCCGCCTCCGCCGCCGGCAGCGGCGCAGTCGCGACCTTGGTCGGCGTCGCAGCCGACGCGCCGGGCTTTGTCGACTCTGCATATGCGGTACCCGCAGCCGCCCCTGCGAGCAGCAGGAGCGCGCCGGCGGCCTCACGAAATCTCGACATTCTCCACCTCGCCCGCCGGCGACACGCGCCACGTCTGGATGCCGTTGTTGTGATAGACGGAGTTCAGCCCGCGCACCTTGCGCAGCTCGTCCTTTGTCGGCTGCACGTAGCCGGTCTCGTCCATCGCGCGCGATTGCAGAAAAAGCTCGCGCCCGTCCCAGTCGAACTCGGCATAGAAGCGCACCATCGACTTCTCGAGCACCGGCCCGTCGATTTTCGCGGTGCGCCAGTTGCGGCCGCCGTCGAGCGAGACGTCCACCCGCTTCACCTTGCCACGGCCCGACCAAGCGATACCGGAGATCACGGTAAAGCCCTTCTTGTGCGTCAGCGGCGCCTGCGGGCTCGGATTGGTGATCACCGACTTGGCGTCCATCACGTAGGTGAAGCGGCGCGCCTTGCCGTTCTCGAGCAGGTCGGTGTATTTCGACGTCTCCTCGCGGTGATGCCACGGCGCGTCGCCGACCTCGATGCGGCGCAGCCACTTGATCCACATGTTGGCTTCCCAGCCGGGCACCACGATGCGCACCGGGTAGCCGTTCTCGGGCCGCAGCATCTCGCCGTTCATGCGATAAGCGATCAGGCAGTCGTCGAGTGCTTTTGCCAGCGGCAACGAGCGGGTCATCGCCGCGGCGTCGGCGCCTTCCAACAGCAGCCATTTGGCATTGGGCTTCAGGCCGGCTTCCGCGAGCAGGATCTTCAGCGGGATGCCGGTGTACATCACGTTGTGGATCATGCCGTGGGTGAACTGGCAGGCGTTCATCTGCGCGCCGCGCCACTCCATGCCCGAGTTCGCCGCGCACTCCGCGAAATGGATGCGGTTGACGCGCGGGAAGCGCTTCAGATCCTCGAGCGTGAACATCAACGGCTTGTCGACCAGCCCGTGCAGCATCAGCCGGTAGTCGTGCGGATCGAGCTCGGCGATGCCGGAATGGTGGCGCTCGAAGCACAGGCCGTTCGGCGTGATGATGCCGTCGAGCTCGTGCAGCGGCGTGAACGAGACCGAGCTTTCGCGCGAGGCGGTGAGCCACTCGACGTCCCGACGGATCACGTCCGCCTCGTGCTTCGAAGGATGCCCGTACGGCCGCACCGCGACGCCGTCGCCCAACACCTTCGACCATTCGGGCACGTGCGGCGGCAGATTTGCAGGATTGCCCGCCTCCTCCGCGAGCGCGCGCGCGACCAGCCCGCCGCCGACTGTCGCTCCGCCCGCCGCCATGCCGACGCCCGCAGCGGCGAGCGCAGTCCCGCGCCCGAACAGCGCGCGTCGCGAAAGCCCCTTCGCCGTTCTGTCCGTCCGCATTCACGCTCTCCGCTCGGCCGTCGTGTCGTGCACCGGCCTGTGTGTGATCAGGCGCCGACGATCTTCACGTTGGCGGCCCCACGCGGCGCCACCGTCTTCGTCTGCGCGAGATGATCGAACACCACGTCCCAGATCGGCGGGCCTTCGGTGCCCTCGTTCACGCTCGCCCAGCCGGCGACCACGTACTCCTTGTCGGCCTCGAGCGACCTCCCGGTGCGGACGAGCGTGACGTCGGCGATGCGCGCGCCGATCGGCTTGCCGATGTCGATCGTGTAGGAGAGCCCGCCGAGCCGCACCATGTCGCCGCCCTGCTGGAGATACGGATCGGGATTGAAGATGTTGTCGGCGACGTCCTCGAGCACGTCCTTCAGCCGCGCGCCGGTCATCGTCGTGCGGTAGGCGGCCGGATAGGTCATCGCGGTCGCGTTGTAGACGTCCTCCCGGGTGATATCTTGGCCCGCGAGCAGCGTCGGCCCCCAGCGGAACCCCGGCGACAGCGCGATCTCGGCGTCACGTTGCGCGAGCAACGCGTCGCAGATCACGTCGTCGAGCGTGCCGTTGAAGTTGCCGCGGCGATAGAGCGTCGTCTCGGTGCGCCCGACCACCTCCGACAGCATTTTTTCGTGCGGCGCGCGGTGCGCGGCGATCGCCTTCGCCATTTGCGGGTGCGGCGTGATCACGTCCGAAATAATCGGGATCAGCTTGTAGCGATAGTCTTTCACCTCGCCGTCGCGCACGTCGAGGTCGAGCCGCGACGCGAACTTTCCGTGACTGCCGGACGCGATCAGCAAGGTCTTGCCGACCTTCACCGGCACGGGAAGCGCATCGTGGGTGTGGCCGGTGAGAATCACGTCGATGCCGGTCACGCGCGAGGCGAGTTTTCGGTCGACGTCGAAGCCGTTGTGAGAGAGAAGAACCACCAGGTCGGCGCCATCCGCCCGCACCTCCTCGACTTTTTGTTGCAGCTCCTTCTCGCGGATACCGAACGACCATTCGGGGATCATCCAACGGGGATTGGCGATCGGCGTGTAGGGCAGCGCCTGGCCGATCACCGCGATCTTGACGCCGCCGCGCTCGAACGTCGCCGCGCCCTGAAACACCTCGTCCTGAAACGCGCTCTCGCGCACGTTCTGGCAGAGGAACGGATAGTTCAGCTTCTCGACGATCTCGCGCACCCGCTCCTCGCCGAGCGTGAACTCCCAATGCGCGGTCATGGCGTCCGGCTTCAGCAGCGCCATGCAGTCGATCATGTCCTGGCCCTTGGTGGCGAGCGACGTCCAGGAGTTCTGGAAGGTGTCGCCGCCATCGAGCAGCAGCATATTTTTGTCGCGCTCGGCGCGGATCGCCTCGACCACCGTCGCCACGCTATCGAGCCCGCCGACCCGGCCATACGCCTTCGCCAACGCATCGAAGTCCTGGTCGGTCAGCGCGTACGCCATTGCGCTGTTCGGCGGAATGCCGAACGCTTCGAGATACTCGCGACCGGCGACGTGCGGCGGCACGCCCTTCGCCTCGCCGACGCCGAGATTGACGGTCGGCTCGCGGAAATACACCGGCACGAGCTGGGCGTGAATGTCGGTGACGTGCACCAGCGTGACATTACCGAGCGGCGTGAACCGTGTCAGCTCGTCCTGCGTCGGCCGCTGCTGTGCGAGCGCGCGTGCAAAACCCCCACTGCCGAGGCCGGCGCCGAGCGTGCCGGCGCCGAACAGCGCCGCCGTCGCCGCACCGAGCTGCAAGAGATCGCGTCGTGTCGTCATGGCACACGTCCTCCCGCACCGGGAGCGCCCCCCGGCGTCGAGCCGATTCCCTCGTCGAAAACGCCGTGCCGCGATGCGGCCGGCCGCGCCGTCAGCTCACCGAAATCTTCTCTTCGCCGACGATCTTGCTGCCGTCGTCGTCGTGCCAGGTGAGCACCACCGGGCCGGATTCGCTCGCCCGGAACTTGAACTGGAGATAGGGATTGGCCGAGATCGCCGGCTCGAGATCGACCGCGAACACCAGCTTGTCGTTCACCTCGCAGGTGAACCTGTTGATGATCTTTCGCGGAATGACCTTGCCGTCCTTGTCCTTGCGCTGGCCCGATTCCATGATGTGGGCCACCAGCGCCTTCACCTCGACGATCTCGCCCGTCTTCGCCTCTTTCTTGTCGAGCCGAATGCGCGGCCGCGGCGTGGGTGCCATGGTCGTTCTCTCCCTTGTCGTTGCTGGCGTGTCGCCTGTCGCGTCGCGTTCGGGTCAGCCGCCGCAGCCGCCGATCGTCACCTTCACCTGCTTGGTGTCCATGAACACCGCGCCGTCGTTCGTCTTGGCGATGGCGATCACGTTCTGCGTGCCGGCGAGGCGGATCCGGGTCGACGCCTCTGCGACGCCCGACGCCGGCGAGAAATGGAAGGTCGCGACGCCGCCGCGCGGATTGCCCTCGGCGACGATCAGCACATCGGTGACGTGATCGGCCTCGGTCATCGGGCTGTCGACGCTGAAAGCGAGCGGGACGGTGTTGCCGTTCTCGGCGATCTCCGGCAAATCGAGCGTGATCTTTCCGGTCGCCGGCTCCTTGCCACCGGTGAACGCTTTTATCAGCTCGGCGGAATCGTTCTTGGCGAAAGCCGGGCTCGCGCTGCCGATGGCGAACGCCACTGCGGCGACGCCGCCGAGAACGAGCGCATCGCGCCGGCTCACTGTCACTGTCATCGACGAGATCTCCTCCTGCTTCGCGGGTCGCCCGATGGCGGGGGCGGCAGACCCGCTTCATGGCGCGCGGCCGCACCGACGCAGCCACGGTCGTGATCGTCATGTGGTCGTGACGAAGCAATCTCGTTCCGGCGCCATCGGGCGCCCGAGCCGTCCTCCCTGCATACATTCATTGTTTTGCAGATCAGTACCTGCTCGCCGCACGCCTTGCAAGACCCGAAATGCAATCGCTGCAGTGCATTCTTTGCTGCATCGCACCGAAAATCCGCAACGTTTTGCTCTTTCCGGCCCATTCGGAAGAAAACGCTTTTCATTCGGTTTCGAGAATATACTCTGAATACGAGGTGGGTCTCGCGCTCGAGATCAGACCGGCGGCAAGCCGGCGTCACCGCATGGAAACGTGCTCGGAGGAACCATGGCACTGAAACCGACATGGCTCGTGGCGCTCGCTTTCGTCCTCGCGACGACCGGCGGCGCGCTTGCACAATCCCCCGCAACGACACCCGGCACCCAGGCGGCGGCCGATTCGGACGCCGACAAGATGCTGGAAAAGTATCGTGAGATGATCTCCGATCCGATGTCGAACCCCGGTTATCTCGCGGTCGATACCGGCGAGCTTCTGTGGGCGACCGCGCGCGGACCGAACAACGTGTCGCTCGAGACGTGCGATCTCGGCAAGGGGCCGGGCGTGGTGGACGGCGCCTATGCCGAGATGCCGCGCTGGTTCGCCGATGCGGGTCGCGTGATGGACGCCGAATCGCGCATCCTCTGGTGCATGGAGAACATCCAGGGCTTGGACACGACGGCGTTGCGCAAGAAGCCGTTCGCGTCGTCGGGCGGCAATCCGGCGACCGAGATCGAGGCGCTGGTCGCTTTTGTCGCCAACAAGTCGAGCGGCATGACCTACGAGGCGAAGATGGAGCATCCGGAGGAGCAGCGGATGGTGAAGCTCGGCGAAGCCTTGTTCTATCGCCGCTCGAGCATCAACGATTTCTCCTGCCAGACCTGCCACGGTCAGGCCGGTCAGCGCATCAGGCTTCAGAATCTGCCGTTCTTCGACGACCCCAAGGCGGCGCAGGCGACCATGGGCACGTGGCCGACCTACCGCGTGTCGCAGGCGTCGCTGCGCACCATGCAGCACCGCATCTACGACTGTTATTGGCAGATGCGCATGCCCACCGTCGGCTACGCCTCGGACGTCACGATCGCGCTCGCGGCCTATCTGACGAAGAAGGCCGAGGGCGGCACCATCGAAGTCCCCTCCATCAAGCGGTGAGGCTTTCCATGATCGTTCGTCTGCTCGCGGCCGCCGCCGCAGTGTTGATCGTGTCGCCCGCGCTCGCCGTCGATGCGAAGACCGGCAGCGTCGCAAAACCCGCGGCGTCCGATGTCACCGTGACGCCGGAGGAGGTGGAGAAGGCGGTCGCCGCCGCCTGGAAGAATTTGCCGGAGGATCTCGCCGCCCGCGTCGAGCAGGACGAGACGATGAAAGTCTGCTCGCTCACCCGCAACCAGCCGAGCGAGGCGCAGGCCGCCGCGATCATGGCGCGCGAGCGGAAGACCATCGTCCATCCCGAAGGCGGCTCGTTCATGGGCGACTGGAAGATGGGCGAAAAGCTGTCGCTGTCGGGTTACGGCGGCCGGATGGGCGACGATCCGAAGCGGGCCAATGGCGGCAATTGCTACGCCTGCCATCAGCTCGCGCCATCCGAGATCAGCTACGGCACGCTCGGACCGAGCCTGCTCGGCTACGGCAAGCTGAAGGGCCACGACCTCCCGGCGCAGAAGGAGGTCTACGAGCGCATCTACAACGCGCAGAGCGTCTATGCGTGCTCCAACATGCCGCGCTTCGGGCACAACGGCTTTCTCACGATCGATCAGATCAAGGACGCCGTCGCGTTTTTGCTCGATCCGGAGTCACCCGTGAACAAGTGACGGCTCTCTTTTCCGGGGCGCGGGCTTTTACAGCCCGCCCCCTCACAACGAACGATGAAGTCGATCACGCGCCCTTGGCGCGGAGAAAATCGCGCAGCGACTGCTTTTCATACGCCTTGTCGGAGACGAACTGGAAGAGCGCGAGAAAATGCTTCGGCTCGAGATAGCCCTGCGCGCGAGCGACCTCGCGCTCACGCGGCTTTTTGGCGGGGAGCCCGTCGGCGCGCTCGGGGAAGAACTGGAAGGTGGGCGTGAAGCGCACCCCGTATTTTTCCGCCAGCGCCTTCTCCGACAGCTCCTCGCCGTCGAAATCGACCACGGTGCGGTCACCGGTCACATTGAGCTGAAGCACCTCGAAATGCGTCTTGATGTAGTCGGCGATCGCCGGGTCGCCGAGATTCTTCAGGTGGGTCTCACGGCAATAGGGGCAGCCGCGCAGCTCCCACATCACGGCGAGACGCTTGCCGTTGCTTTGCGCGAGCGCGAGATCGTCGGGAAGCTCGAGCAGGCTCTGGAGGAACCAGTCCTGATGCGGCAGCCCGTTCTCGTCGAGTGTAAGCTCCTCGGCGAGGGCCGACGTGACGGGTGACACGAGCAGCGACACGGCCGAGAGTTTTACGGCGGCAGACAACAGCGCGCGGCGCGACGGCATGGACGTCTCCTCATGATTCATGCGTTTCTCTCGATGTTTTACGGGACGCTACGGCGCGACGCGGCCGGAGGCAAGCGCACGGTGGTCGCGGGACTCGTGGTCGCGGCGGCGGTTCTGATCACGATGCCGGCATTTGCCGAGCCGACCTCGCGACCGGATGATGGCGAAATCCTCGCTGCCTCCGAAACCGTGCTCGCCGACCGCCGACTCGCGGCGGGTTACCTGCGCACCGGCAATCTCGATCTCGCGGCGCTGGCGCTGGAGCGGCTGAAAATCTCTCTCGCCGGCACACCCGAGGCGGCGCTGGCGCAACACGCACTCGCCGCAACCGACGCCGGCGACGTCGCGCGCGCCGCCGCCCGCGTGGAAGATCTCGCGGTGGCGCTGGCAAATGCGCGGCGGGCAGCCGGGCGGCGCGTGCTCGCCGACTGCGTGCGCGAGGCGAGCGCGGTGTTTCATCGGCTCGATACTCGTCGCACGACGGCACCGGATCTCTCTGCTCCGGCGGTTCGAGAGGACATCGCAGAAGCGGCGGCGGAGGCCAACACGGCGTTTGCTCGCTGCGATGCGGAAGCGCCCGCCGCGGTGAAGAAGGATCCGGATTTTCGCCGGCTGATCGACCGTGCCAAAAGCTCGCTCGGCGAGGTGCCGGACGCTGCCCTTGCCGGTGATGCCGGGCTGCTGCATCGTTATCTGATCGAGCTGCGCGCGCTCGAGCAGCTTCTGCTGTTTCGCTTCGGCTGATCAGCCAATTGTTCCGAGCGAGGGAAACGTCTCGAGCAGGAAGCCGCCGATATCGGCCATCGATCCGGTGAAGATCAGCACGCCGGTGACGATCAGCAAGACACCGATCACCCGCTCGATCGCCCCGAGATGGCGACGAAAACGCGACAGGAAACCGAGGAACGGCCGCACGAAGACGGCGGCGAGCAGAAACGGCACGCCGATCCCGGCGGCATAGCCGGCGAGCAGCGCCGCCCCCTGCCAGACCGAATCCTCGGCGCCGGCGATCAGCAGAATCGAGGCGAGCACCGGGCCGACGCACGGCGTCCAGCCGAAGGCGAAGGCGAGCCCCATCACATAAGCGCCGAAAAGCCCGGCCGACTGTCCGCCGAGCCCGAAGCGCGCCTCGCGATAGAGCATCGGAATTTTCAAAAGCCCGACGAAATGCAGGCCGAGAATCACGATGATCACGCCGGCGATGCGCGACAGGAGCGCCATGTGATCGATCACCAGCTGGCCGACCAGCGAGGCCGACGCGCCGAGCGCGACGAACACCGTGGCAAAGCCGGCGACGAAGAACGAAGCGCGCACGAAGGCGCGCAGCGTCGTGCCGCGTGCGACCTTCTCTCCGGTCAGCTCGTCGAGCGAGGCGCCGGCGAGCCATGTGAGATAAGGCGGCACCAGCGGCAGCACGCACGGCGACAGGAACGACAGGAGCCCGGCGAGCAACGCGGCCCCGAGCCCGACCTCGAGCGTCATGGTTTCCCCCGTGGCGCGAGCTTTTCGACGCCCGCGCTCTCCTGTGCTAGGCTCACCTTCGGGCGCGCCCGTGCGCCGAGCAAACACGAAAACATGCAGACATGGAAGATCGTGCATCCGTGGTGCCACGCCGCACCGACCGGCAGGCAGGGACTTTCGGGAACGATCGGCTCACCCGCCGCGACGCGCTCGGTATTACCGTGGCGTCTTTGGTCGGCGTGCTGCCGTGCGGTATCGCGCCGGCGCGAGCAAAGGCGCCGGGCGCGGTCGCGCTGGTTTACGTCTGGCAGGCGGGCTGCTCCTATTGCCGCGACTGGGAGGCAAAAATCGGCGCGATCTACGACAAGACCGACGAGGCGAAACGCGCGCCGCTGCGGCCGATCGAGCGGCGAACGCTCGAGGCGGCCGGGCTCGTGCTGAAGCGGCCGGTGCGTTACACGCCGACGTTCGTTCTGGTCGCAGACGACGCCGAGCTCGGCCGTATCGAGGGCTTTCCGGGCGAGGACTTGTTCTGGTGGCGGCTCGGCATGCTGCTGAACGAGCTGCCGGCGGAGAAGCCGTGAAGCGCGTGGGTCGTGCTTTCCGGATGATCAGTTCGGGACCGTGATCCTGGCGCCGCCCTTCACCTCTCCCCACTGGGGAGAGGTCGGACCGCGAAGCGGTCCGGGTGAGGGGGAATTCGAACAAATCACCAGGGCAAACGCCCCCCCCCCCCCCCCCCCCCCCGCGCGCC
>NZ_AKZI01000095.1 GCF_000293785.1 Rhodovulum sp. PH10
CTCCGCCGTCATCGCCGGGCTTCGACCCGGCGATCCATCAAACCGAGAACAAAGACGTTTTTTCGATTTTTGATGGATGCGCGGGTCGAGCCCGCGCATGACGGACGCATGCAATAGAGACGATGTGCATGCCGTAGCCCCGCATGCGGGCGAGCTGAAAGAAGCTCCGAATTCCACCGCTGGAAACCTCTCCCCGCGAGCGGGGAGAGGTCGGAGCTCGAGCGCCAGCGAGAACTCCGGCCAAGGGGGCGCTCGGGAAGAACCCCCGCCTATTCAGGAAGGCCGATGTCGGGACAATCGAGGTCGGAACGCGCCCGCTCACAACGGGCAGGTCTTCAGAACGGGCAGGTCTTGCGCAGCTCCTCGGCCGCGGTGGAAAAGCCCTGCAGGTCGAAGGTCATCTCGCGCTCGCCGAGCGGGGTCGGCACCAGCAGCGCGAACGAGCGCGCGGCGAGGAAGCGGGTGACCAGCCGGCGCGGGTTCGGCGGCTCGTAGGCATTGCCGAGGATCGACCAGCGCTCCGACTCGAGCTCGTCCTGATCGACCTTGATCTTCACGTCGACGTCGCCGACCGGCGAGACGCCCGGCGGGATGTCGAGATCGATCGCCAGCAGCGCCAGGCTGCCCTTGCGGCACTCGAGCAGCAGCCCGGCCCGGCCCGGCCGCGGCGTCGGCATCGCGTGCTTGATCATCGCCACGCCCCGCTCCACCACCACCGCCCGCGGCGCCGCCGGAGCCGCCGCGGCGGCATCGGGGGTGCGGATCACCCAGCCGCCATAGAGCGGCTCCTGCGCGACGGCGGGGGCCGCCGGCAGCGGCCAGGCGAGAAGCAGGAGGAGTGTCGTGGTCTTGGCCTTCATGCCGCGTTCCCTGGTCCCGTCGCGCGGCCTCGGCCGCATCGGCAGGACGGCACGTCTCTGGTCGCCCGGGCGGGCGAGCGGTGGCTCGTGGCCGGTCGCAGAACGCGCCGGCGCAGGTTTGGCGATCCGCGCGCCGCGAGCGACGCGGCGGACCCCCTAAGACCGCACGGCTTCAAGGCATCATTGTGCCCGGCGGGTGACAGCGACGGTGTTTTCCGTCGCTTTTCGTCGCCCGCGGGGCGCGCCGCTCACCGTCGGTCGAACCGCTCGCCCGATACAACGTGGCAGCGTCCAACCGGCGGATCGCGCAACGAAAAAGGCCGGACCTTTCGGCCCGGCCTTGGTCGATTCGTTCGGTGCGTCGGGCGCACCGCGGGCCGATCACTCGGCGGCGGCGGGCGTCGCGGCGACCACCGTCGCGGGCTCGATCTTCACGCCCGGACCCATCGTCGAGGACAGCGCGATCCGGTTGATGTACTGGCCCTTGGCGCCGGCCGGACGGGCCTTTGCCACCGCTTCGGCGAACGCCTTGATGTTCTCGACCAGCTTGTCGGCGTCGAACGACACCTTGCCGACGCCGGCATGGATGATGCCGGCCTTCTCCACGCGGAACTCCACCGAGCCGCCCTTGGCGCCCTGGATGGCGCTGGTGACGTCCATCGTCACGGTGCCGACCTTGGGGTTCGGCATCATGCCGCGCGGGCCGAGCACCTTGCCGAGACGGCCGACCAGCGGCATCAGATCCGGGGTGGCGATGCAGCGGTCGAAGTCGATGTTGCCGCCCTGGACCTGCTCGACCAAGTCCTCGGCGCCCACCACGTCGGCGCCCGCCGCCCGGGCCTCGTCGGCCTTGGCGCCGCGCGCGAACACGGCGACCCGCTGGGTGCGGCCGGTGCCGTTCGGCAGCGACACCACACCACGCACCATCTGGTCGGCGTGGCGCGGATCGACGCCGAGATTCATCGCGATCTCGACGGTCTCGTCGAATTTCGCGGTGGCCCGCTCCTTGAGGAGCTTCACGGCCTCCGGCAGCGGATAGAGCTTGTTGCGGTCGATGCCCTCACGAGCGGCGCGCACGCGCTTTCCCTGATGCGCCATGGTCGTCACTCCTTCACGTCCAGGCCCATCGACCGGGCAGAGCCTTCGATCATGCGCATCGCGGAGTCGATGTCGTCGGTGTTGAAGTCCTTGAGCTTCTTCTCGGCGATCTCGCGCACCTGCGCCTTGGTGACGGCACCGACGTGATCGCGGCCGGTGGCCTTGGCGCCCGACTGGATGCCCGCCGCCTTCTTCAGGAAGAACGACACCGGCGGGGTGCGCATCTCGAAGGTGAAGGAGCGGTCGGCATAGATGGTGATGACCACCGGGATCGGCGAGCCCTTCTCCATCTGCTGGGTCTGCGCGTTGAACGCCTTGCAGAACTCCATGATGTTGAGGCCGCGCTGACCGAGCGCGGGGCCGATCGGCGGAGACGGATTGGCCGCTCCCGCCGGTACCTGTAGCTTCAGGTAACCTGTGACTTTCTTTGCCATGGAAGAATCCTTCGCGCCGGCAGAGCCGGCTCGCCGGGTTCGTGGTGCGGATCGAGGGCGGTCGGCAACCGCCCCTCCTCCCACGTCTGTCTCCCGCCGCGGAAAGAGCCTTTCCGGACGAGCCCGGCGTTCCTATCGCACGGGGAAGCCCGATGCAAGGTTCTGCGGCGTGCCGGCGCGCCGGTAGGACGTGCGGCAAGAAACCGTTCAGCCGTGCACCGGCCTTCTCGCCGGCGTCACCGAGAGCATCCGCTCGACCGCCAGCTGCGCCGGCCCCGCCACGGCCGGGTCGATCTCCACCCGCGGCGACAGCGTCTCCAGTGAGGCCAGGATGTTGTCGAGCGTGATCAGCCCCATGTGCGGGCAGAGATGACACGGCCGCACCACCTCGACGTCGGGGATCGCGGCGGAAACGTTGTCGCCCATCGCGCACTCGGTCAGAAGCAGCACGCGGCGCGGACGGCGCGTCTCGATGTAATCGAGCATCGCCGCGGTCGAGCCGACCAGGTCGGCGACCGCGAGCACGTCCGGCCGGCATTCGGGATGCGCCAGCACCACCAGATCGTCGTAGCTTTCCCGGAACTCGGCGATCTCCTCGCCGGAGAAGCGCACATGCACCTCGCAACTGCCGGTCCAGGCGACGATCTCCACCCCGGTCTTTCCGGCCACGTGGTGGGCGAGCCACGCGTCGGGCAGAAAGATCACCTTCGGCACGCCGAGGCTCTCCACCACCTCCACCGCATTGCCCGAGGTGCAGCAGACATCGACCTCCGCCTTCACCGCCGCCGAGGTGTTCACGTACGCGACCACCGGCACGCCGGGATGCATCTCGCGCAACGCACGGACATCGGCCGGGCCGATCGAGGCGGCGAGCGAGCAGCCGGCAGCGGGATCGGGAATCAGCACGATCTTGTCCGGGTTCATCAGCTTCACGGTCTCCGCCATGAAGGCGACGCCGGCGACGACGATCACCTCGGCGTCGGTGCGGCTCGCCTCGCGGGCGAGCGCGAGGCTGTCGCCGACGATGTCGGCGACCCCGTGGAAGATCACCGGCGCCTGGTAGTTGTGGGCGAGCACGATCGCCCGGCGCTCGCGTTTCAGGCGGGCGATCGCGTGGACGAGCGGCGCGTGCCGCGGCCACTCCGCCTCCGGCACGATTCGCGCGAGACGCTGGTAGAGAGGCCTGGTCGCGGCGGCGACCTCGGGCGTGTAGGCGAGCGAAGCGTTCGGCATCGGTCGGCGTCCGTCTCGGGTGGCCGGCCGTGAATGCCGCCGGCCCGAACGCCGATCATGACCGAAAGCCGCGGCCGCCGGCAATCCTTCGCGAGAGGACGAGGCACCCGGCAACCCTCGGACGAGACACCGACATGCGCGGCGTGCCGGCGGCGGCGTCCGTCCTGTCCGCAACGCAAAACGGCCGGGAAAATCCCCCGGCCGTACAACAAAAACCATTCAATCTCAGAGGCTTGCGGTCAAACCTTCTCGACCTGGCCGAACTCCAGCTCGACCGGGGTCGCGCGGCCGAAGATCGACACCGCGACCTTGATGCGCGAGCGGGCGTCGTCGACCTCCTCGACCACGCCGTTGAACGAGGCGAACGGCCCGTCGGACACCCGCACCTGCTCGCCGACCTCGAACGAGACGGTCGGCTTCGGCCGGTCGATGCCTTCCTGGACCTGCTGGATCAGCCGGGTCGCCTCGGCCTCGGAGATCGGCATCGGCTTGTTGTCGCTGCCGAGGAAGCCGGTGACCTTCGGGGTGTTCTTGATGAGGTGATAGGCCTCGTCGGTCATCTCCATCTTCACCAGCACGTAGCCGGGGAAGAATTTGCGCTCGGCGTCCACCTTGCGGCCGCGCCGCACCTCGGTGACCTTCTCCTTGGGGACGAGGATCTCGTCGAACAGCTCTTCGAGGTGTCGCTGCTTGGCCTGCTCGCGGATCGATTCCGCCACCTTGTTCTCGAAGTTCGAGTAGGCGTGAACGATGTACCAGCGCTTGCTCATCTCGCGCATCTTTCCCCGCTCACCGTCCGATGCCGAGCACCAGCGTCACCCCGTAGCGGATGACCTGATCGGCGAGCAGGAAGAAGACCGCGGCAGCCGCCGACATCACGAACACCATCAACGTGGTGATCGCCGTCTCGCGCCGGCTCGGCCAGGTGACCTTGTCGGTCTCGGCGCGAACCTCCTGCAAGAACTTGAACGGGCTTACCTTCGCCATCGTCTCTTCCGTCGTCCGACTGCGTGAAAGGAGTGCGCGCGACGGCCGGAATCGCCGTCGTGCCCCCGGCGCGCGCGTCTTCGCGGCGCAAGAATGCGGGCGCGCAGGCGTGCGGCGGCGAGCGCCGCTCCCCGGCCGGGCGCTTCGCGAAACCCGTTCGCTAGGCCTGGCAGGAGTGGAGGGACTCGAACCCCCAACCCCCGGTTTTGGAGACCGGTGCTCTGACCAATTGAGCTACACTCCTCCGGGAAGCGGGTGCGGCGCCCCGTCCGGAGCGCCACGGCACCTAAATGCATGAACGCCACCGGCTTTGCAAGGGCGATGCGAGCCGATCACCACCTCGCGACGGGTGCGCGCGAGCGGCACGGCGCGGCCGCCTGCGGCCGCTCCGCGCGGAGCGGCGAAGGCCGGCGACGGACGACGGTTCGGTGGCGGTCGAATGGCGGGCGGGCGGCAGGAGGTAAGGGTCAGCCGGCGGGCGGCGTCACCTCGTCGACGAGTCGCAAAATCTCGGCGGCGATCGGTGCCGCGCGGGTGTGGTGCAGCATGTGGCCGGCGCCCGGAAAACGCACGATTTTCCGGTGCCGCAGCACCTCCGCGAGCATGTCGGCATGGATCGCCGGCGGCACCACCTCGTCGGCCTCGCCGACCACCAGCACGGTCGGCAGGTCGATGTCGGGATAGCGCGGCGCCATCGCGACGAGGTGATCGCGCAGGTCGGAATAGTCGGCAAGGCTCGCGAGGAAGCGACGCGGCGTGAGACCGAGCGTGAGACCGGTCGCCGCGGCGTAGTTTTCCGGCGGAGATTCCGGGCGAAACAACCGGGCGACCATCGGCTTCAGGGTGGCGAGCGAGAGCGGCAGCAGCACGGTGCGGGTCATCAAGGGGCCGATCACCACCTCGGCGAAGCGCTGGAACCACGGCAGCCCGCCCGGCCGCGGATGGGTGGTCGGGGCGATCAGCACCAGGCCGGCGACCGATTCGGGGGCTTCGAGCGCGTAGCGCAGCGCGATCAGCCCGCCGAGCGAATGGCCGACCACCACCAGCCGCCGCACGCCGAGCGCTTCGACGGCCGCGCGAATCATCGCCACCTGATGGCCGGGATCGGACACCACCGCGCCACCGGCGTCGCTCCAGCCCTGCCCCGGCCGGTCCGGCACGATCACCCGCAGCGTCTGCGCGAGCCGATCGCCGAGCGCGACCCGCATGTCGGCGAGATGCACGTTCGCCCCGTGCAGCAACAGCACGACGGGCTTTTGCTCGGCGTCGGTGTCGGTGTCGGTCCCGGACGGGACGGCCGGCGGATGGAGATCGACGAGGTGCAAACGCGCGCCGCCGTCCGGCCCGACCGCGAAGAAGCGGCCGACCGGTGGGTTCTCCGCCTCGATCCGGCGCGTCTGCCACAGCGTCAGCCCCGCCGCGCCGAAAAGCCCGGCGACGACCAGCACAACCAGCCAAAGAACCACGATGCCGCCCCCGCAAGGTCCCCCGTCACAAGGGTATCGGCGTCGGGGCCGGATGCAAGGGCGCTGGCTGGACCGGCGTTCGATTCGGGAGACGCGTACCGGGCAGGACTGCCGGGCACGAGTGCCGGGCACGCATGCCCGTCAGCGCAGGGGCACCACGGTGCCGCAGTTGCGGCGGCCCTGGGCGGCGCAGTCGTCGACCTTTCGCTGGGCGACCATTGCATCGACCAGCCACCAGCCGGCCGCGACCACCAGCACGAAGAACAGCGCCAGCACGATATTGGTGGTGCGGCGGGCCTCGTCGTCGTCCGGATTTTGGGCGTCCGGGTCGTGCGGGTCGTCGTGCGCTGGATCGGCCATGGCGGTCGCTCGTGTTTCCGGCGGCGTCGGGTCCGAACGGCGTTCCGCTCGTCGGGGACCGGAGCCGAGCGGACATCCCACCGGGTTCCCGCTTTCGCGGGAACGAGCGGCGTCCGAGGCGGCGTCACCGCGAACCGCTCCGGTCCGTCTCGCAAACCCGTGGTGAGGCCGTAGGGCGGAATAGCGAAAGCGTCTTGCGCCACCTTCGCCCGCGGCGGAAACACTTTCGCTGTTCCGCCCGACCGGCCACCGAGCGGCTGCGCGACGCGCGTCCTCAGCTTCCCATCGTCTCCTTCACGGCGGCGACCAGCTGCTTGAGCGTGAACGGCTTTGCCAGGAACGAGAACTGCCCACCCTCCGGGAGATTTTTGGCGAATGCCTCCTCGGCGTAGCCGGAGACGAAGATGATCTTCAGGTCCGGGTGGCGCTTGCGCAGCTCCTTGAGGAGCGTCGGGCCGTCCATCTCCGGCATCACCACGTCGGAGACGACGAGGTCGACCTTTTGGCCGGCGTCGATCAGCTCGATCGCCTCGATGCCGTTGCCCGCCTCGCACACCGTGTAGCCGCGCGACGACAGGCCGCGCGCGTTGAGGCCGCGAAGCCCCTCCTCGTCCTCGACCAGCAGGATGGTGCCCTGCCCCGTGTGGTCGGCGCCGGTCGGCGCCTTGGCGCCCTCGACGATCGGCGCGAGCGTCGCATTGGCCGCCTCGATCTCCTCGAGGGTCGGCACGTGGCGCGGCAGGAAGATGCGGAAGGTGGTGCCCTTGCCGAGCTCCGACTCGACATACACGAAGCCGCCGGTCTGCTTGATGATGCCGTAGACGGTCGACAGGCCGAGCCCGGTGCCCTTGCCGACCTCCTTGGTCGAGAAGAACGGCTCGAAGATGCGGTCGATGATCTCGGCCGGGATGCCCGTGCCGGTGTCGGCCACCTCGATCATCACGTATTCGCCGGCCGGCATGCCCTTGCTCGCGAAGCGGCGGCTCTCGAGCTCCGGCACGTTGGCGGTGCGCAGCGCGAGGCGGCCACCGTCCGGCATGGCGTCGCGGGCATTGACCGCCAAATTCACGATCACCTGCTCGAACTGCGAGATGTCGGCCTTGATCGGCCACAGGTCGCGTCCGTGGACGACGTCGAGGGCGACCTTCTCGCCGATCAGCCGGCGCAGCAGCATCGAGATGTCGGACAACGCCTCGCCGAGGTCGAGCACCTGCGGGCGCAGCGTCTGCCGGCGCGAGAACGCCAAGAGCTGCCGCACCAGGGCGGCGGCGCGGTTGGCGTTCTGCTTGATCTGCATGATGTCCTGGAAGGACGGGTCGGTCGGCTTGTGGGCGGTGAGCAGGAAGTCGGTCGCCATCATCACGGCCGACAGCACGTTGTTGAAGTCGTGGGCGATGCCACCGGCGAGCTTGCCGACCGAATCCATCTTCTGCGCCTGGTCGACCTGCTTCTGCAGCGCCCGCTGCTCGGTGGTCTCGAGGGCGTAGACGATCGCCGTCTCCTGGTCCTCCTCCTCCACCGCGGTGACGTAGAAGCGCGCCCAGCGCTCGGTCTCGCTGGCGAGCGCGGCGTCGACCGGCGGGATGTCGCCCTGCCCGGCCGCGGCCCGCGCGATCGCCGATTCGAGCGCGGCGCGGTCGCGCTCGGCGACCACCGCGAGGATCGAGCGGCCCTCCGGGCGCTCCTCGCCGCCCTTGAGCCCCTGCATCATGCGGGCGAGCAGGCCGTTGGTGCGGGCGATCCGCCCGGCGCGGTCGACGGTGGCGATCGCCATCGGGGTGTTGTGGAAGAACCGCATGAAGCGCACTTCCGCCGCGCGCTGCGGATCGAAGCCCTCGTTGCGGGCGCGGTTGAGCACCAACGTGCGGGAGGCGCCGGACGCCCCGTCCGCCCCGTAGGCGACCTTGTGATAGAGCCGCACCGGAAGGGTCTTGCCGCCGCGGGTCTTGAGGTCGAGATCGAGCACCTCGGTCTTGACCTCGCCCGGCTGGGCGGTGGTGGCGCCGAGCAGCGCCGCGCCGTTGCCGGAGACGATGTCGCCGAGCCCGAGCCCGCCGGAGCCGACCTCGGCGAGGTCGTAGTCGAGCCATTCGGCGAGCGTCGCATTGATGTAGCCGATCGAGCCCGAAGCATCGACCGAGAAGAAGCCGGCCGGCGCGTGGTCGAGATAGTCGATCGCGTGCTGCAGCTCCTGAAAGACGTTCTCCTGCCGCTCGCGCTCGCGCGACACGTCGGCGACCGTCCAGACGGTGAAGCGGGTGTCCGGCCCGGTGCGGCCGAGCGGGCGGACGCGCAGCTGCAGCCAGCGGGCGGGCTCGCCCGGCACGCCGCTGACGCGCACCTCCTCCTGCAGCCGCCGGCCCTCGCGGGCCGCCTTCAAAAGCCGGTAGACCGCCTCGGAGACGTCGGGATCGCCGATGAACACCCGCTCGACCGGGCGGACGTCGCCGACCTCGCCGGCATCGACGAGCTGGCGATAGGTCGGGTTGGCATAGACCACCCGGCCGTTCTGGTCGGTGACGGCGATGCCGTCGAAGGCGTCCTCCAGCACCCGGCGATAGACCGAGGCGCCGTCCGAGCGGCCGGCGAGGCGGAGAATTCCGGTGGCGGTGGCGAGCAGCGAGAAGACGCCGACCGTGCCGAGCGCGGCCAAAAGCGCGAGCACGTAAGGCTGGGCGGCCTCGCGGCCGAGCAGCATCAGCCCAGAGGCGGCGGCGATCAGCGCCAGCGCGATCGCCAGCACGAACCGGATGCTGCCGCGCCGCTCGCTGCCCGGGAACGCGTCCACGCCGTCTCCCCCGCTCAGGTCCTGCGCCGCCATTCCCGTCGGCTCCGTCGGGCGGCCACGGCTCCGCCCCCGCGAATCATCTGTGCCCGAGTCCGCAGCCTCGAACAAGGGTGCGGAGAACGTGCCCACCGCCCGCTCGCCGCCATGGAGCGTGGCCCGGCGGGCGGCGGCGGACGCCGCGGGCGAGGCCGCGAGCCGATCGGCCGCCGGAAGGCGGAGGATATCGCTCATTG
>NZ_AKZI01000096.1 GCF_000293785.1 Rhodovulum sp. PH10
CGCCGCCTTCGTCCGCCTCGCCATGATCCGCGTCATGCTCCGACGGCTGGCAAGACCAACCCACTCCGCGTGAATCCGATCTTCTTGGATCGGCTCTCAGCCGATCCCGTGGCGCTGAAGCACTTTTCGGACGGCGGCGACGAGGTCGGCCTCGGGCACCAGCGCCTGCGCCTCCTCCTGTCGCGCGAGATAGTCCTCGCGGTCCTTGTCGAGCTTTGCCAGCTCCGCGCCGAGCAGAAGGTCCTTGACGATCACGTGCGGCGTGCCGCTCGCGTGGTCCTTCTCGTTCGAGCCCTGGATCACCACGCACGGGCTCCTTCGGCGGTCCGCATATTTGAGCTGGTTGCCCATGTTCTTCGGATTGCCGAGATAGAGCTCTGCTCGGATGCCGGCCTTGCGAAGCGTTGCGGCCATCGCCTGGTAGTCGGCGAGACGAGCCTTGTCGAACACCGTGACGACCACCGGTCCGGGCGCCGGCGTGGTATCGATCTCGCCGATCAGCGCGAGTGCGGCCTGCAGCCGCGACACGCCGATGGAGAAGCCGGTCGCCGGCACCGGCTCGCCGCGAAAGCGCGAGACGAGCCCGTCGTAGCGCCCGCCGCCGCCGACCGAGCCGAACCGCACCGGCCGCCCTTTTTCGTCTTTTGTGTCGAGCAGAAGCTCCACCTCGAACACCGGGCCGGTGTAGTATTCGAGACCGCGGACGACCGTTGGATCTACTCGAATACGATCTTGATCATATCCACTCGACACGCAAAGTGCCGCAATCTGTGCGAGTTCCTCGAGACCGGTTTGATAGGCTTTCGAGTCTGGGAAGTACTGACGCCTGTTGGAAATATAGCCGAGGATGTCGGCTTCCGGCCCACGTAGGATAGCCTCACCGCCAGACACTGAAAAACTCGCCGATTCAGCTTTCAACGAACTGGTTGGTGAGGTTGCAGCGCTCGAGGCTGCCGTTGGGGCAATGGAATTTATGACGGCATCGATGTCGTCGGCGCCCAGTCCCGCGCCCTTGGTGAAATCGCCGCTCTCGTCCTTGCGGCCTTCACCCAAGAGCAGGCGGACGCCCTCGATGCAGAGCCGGTCGAGCTTGTCGATCGCCCGCAGCACCGTGAGCCGCCGGCCGGCGTTCTCCGCCCCGCCGAGCCCGATCGCCTCCAGCACCCCGTCCAAAACTTTTCGGTTGTTGACCTTCACCACATAGGAGCCGCGCGGAATTCCGAGCGCTTCCATGGTGTCGGCGGCCATCATGCAGATTTCCGCATCGGCCGCCGGCGAGGCGGAGCCCACCGTGTCGGCATCGAACTGCATGAACTGGCGGAACCGGCCCGGTCCCGGCTTCTCGTTGCGAAACACGAAGCCGAACCGGTACGACCGGTAGGGCAGGGCGATATTTTGAAAATTCTCCGCGACGTGGCGGGCGAGCGGCGCGGTGAGATCGTAGCGCAGGCTCAACCACTGCTCGTCGTCGTCCTGGAACGAGAAGACGCCCTCGTTCGGCCGGTCCTGGTCGGGCAAAAATTTGCCGAGCGCGTCGGTGTACTCGATCGCCGGGGTCTCCACCGGCTCGAAGCCGTACAGCTCGTAGACCGCCCGGATCTTGTCGATCATCGCTTGCGTCGCGGCGATCTCGCCGGGGCCGCGGTCGACGAGGCCGCGCGGCAGGCGGGCCTTCAGCTTGCTCTTCTTGTCGGTGGCCATCTCGATTGCTCTTTTTGAACCTGGACCGCGCGAGCGGCACCGGCACGTTCGTCGCCGAAACCGTCATACGCGGGCTCGACCCGCGTATCCATCTTCGGAAAAGAGGGACTTTTCGGAGGGATGGGCGGCGGGGTCAAGCCCGGCCGTGACGGCGAGGGATGGCCGGGGCGGGACGGCGCGGGACGGGCCGACGGCGCCGCTCGCCCCGAAACGCCCGCGGCGAGCGGCCGTCGATAACCCACCCCGTCCGGCCCGGCAAGGCGTTCCGCTGGCGGGCGTTTGGGGCTAGGGTCCGGCCGCATTGCAGGAGCTGCGCGCCATGTCGATTGCCGAGAAAGGTCTGGCCGGAGTGCCGAACGACCTGAATTCCTACTGGATGCCGTTCACCGCCAACCGCGCCTTCAAGCGGGCGCCGCGGCTGGTGGTCGGCGCCAAGGACATGCATCTCCACACGGCTGACGGGCGACGCATCATCGACACCATGTCGGGGATGTGGTGCTGCAATGCCGGCCACGGCCGCGCGCCGATCGTCGCCGCGATCCAGCAGCAGGCGGCAACGCTCGACTACGTCACCGCCTTCCAGTTCTCGCATCCGCAATCGTTCGAGCTGTCGTCGCGCATCGCGGCGCTGGCGCCCGGCGATCTCGACCACGTCTTCTTCTGCAATTCGGGCTCGGAGGCGGTCGACACCGCGCTGAAGATCGCGCTCGCTTTTCAGGCGATCCGCGGGGAGGGCGCCCGCACCCGGCTGATCGGCCGCGAGCGCGGCTATCACGGCTGCGGCTTCGGCGGCATTTCGGTCGGCGGCATCGTGTCGAACCGAAAGCTGTTCGGAACGCTTTTGGCCGGCGTCGACCATCTGCCGACCACCTACGACCGTGAGCACCAAAACTTCACCAAGGGCGAGCCGGAGTGGGGCGCCCACCTCGCCGATGCGCTCGAGAAAATCGTCGCGCTGCACGACGCCTCGACCATCGCGGCGGTGATCGTCGAGCCGATGGCGGGCTCCACCGGCGTGCTGCCGGCGCCCAAGGGATACCTGCAGAAGCTCCGGGCGATCTGCGACGAGCACGGCATCCTGTTGATCTTCGACGAGGTGATCACCGGGTTCGGCCGGCTCGGGCCGTGCTTCGCGGCGGAGCGTTACGGCGTGGTGCCGGACATCCTCACCTTTGCCAAGGGCATCACCTCCGGCACCGTGCCGATGGGCGGCGTGCTGGTGCGCAAGGGCATCTACGACACCTTCATGCGCGGGCCGGAGCATGCGGTGGAGCTCTTCCACGGCTACACCTATTCGGGCCATCCGCTCGCCTGCGCGGCGGCGCTCGCGACGCTGGACGTCTATCGCGACGAGAAGCTGTTCGAGCGCTCGGCGGCGCTCGAGCGAACATTTGCCGATGCGGTGATGAGCCTGAAGGGCAAGCCCAACGTGCTCGACATCCGCACCGTCGGGCTCGCCGCCGGCATCGACCTCGCGCCGCATGCCGACGGGCCGGGCGTGCGCGGCGCGGCGATCACCGAGCAGGCGTTCTGGGACCACGACGCGCTGATCCGGGTGTCGGGCGACACCATCGCGCTCGCCCCGTCGCTGATCGTGAGCGAGGACCAGATCGGCGAGATCGTGGACAAGGTCGGGCGGGTGATCGAGGCTGTGGCATGAGGGTTTCCGTGGTACCCGGCACGGCGCCGGCGCTCCCTCTCCCCGTTCGCGGGGAGAGGGTCGGGGTGAGGGGCGGGCCGACCGCGATGGAGTGCCGATCCCCCTCACCCGGAGCCCTCGCTGCCGCTCGGACTCCGACCTCTCCCCGCAGGCGGGGAGAGGTGAAGATCGCGGTGGGGAGCCCGGCATGACCAAACCGTCCCGCCTGTCGGCGCTGGTGGAGTTTGCGCGCAAGGAGCCGTTCGACGTGCTCGCCGTGGTGCTGTTGGTGCATCTCGGCGTGTGGACGCTGATGCCGGCGCTGCTCAACGCCAATCTCCAGCTCGACCTCGCGGAAGACCTCGCGCTCGGCAAGGAGTGGCAGCTCGTCTACTGGAAGCACCCCCCGCTGCCGTGGTGGATCGCCGACGCCGCCTATCGCCTCACCGGCGACGTGCAGGTGGTCTATCTGCTCGGGCCGCTGGCGGCGGTGGTGGCGATGTGGGCGGTGTGGCGGCTCGGCCGCGAGATCGTCGGGCCGTTCGGCGCGCTGGTCGCGGTGCTGACGCTCGAGGGGCTGCACTTCTTCAACTTCTCGGTCGTCAAGTTCGCGCACGACCAGTGCCAGCTTCCGTTCTGGGCGCTCACCGCCCTCTTTTTCTGGCGCGCGCTGAAGCGGGAGCGGCTCCTCGACTGGGCGCTCGCCGGCGTCACGCTCGCGCTGTGCTTCTGGTCGAAATACGCCGCCTTCGCGCTCGCCGCGACGCTCGGGCTCTTTCTGCTGGTCGACCGCGATGCGCGAAAAGCGTGGCGGACGCCGGGGCCGTATCTGATGGCGCTCGCCTTCGTCGTGGTGATCGCGCCGAACGTCTGGGCGCTCGTGCAGTTCGACTTCATGCCGTTCCGCTATGTCGACGAGCGCGCGAAGGAGGCGGCGCACTGGTGGCAGGTGGCGCTCTATCCGCTGCAATGGACCGGCGGGCAGCTGTTCTTCCTGGTGCCGACGCTGCTGCTTCTGTGGATTCTTTATCCGCTGCGCGGGTGGCTTCGGCTCTCCGAGCAGCCGGAACGCACGGACGAGCGGACTAGTCCGCGGCCGACGCCGTTCGACAGACGCTACCTGACGTGGCTGGCGATCGGCCCCTTCGTGTTCACCACGCTGGTGGCGATGCTGCTCGGGCGGCTGCCGGTGGCGATGTGGGGCTATCCCTTGTGGACCATGCTGCCGCTCGCGGTGGTGGCGTGGCGCGGCCCGGTCGCCGACGAGCGGCGGCTGAAGCGGTTCGCCGGTGCGGTGATCGCGGTGCTGGTGATCATGCCGGCCGCGTACGTGCTGGTCGAGGAGGTCGAGCCGTACTTGCGCGACCGCCCCAAGGCGACGCAGTTTCCCGGCAAAAGGCTCGCCGAGATCGTCACCCGCGATTTTATCGAGAAGACCGGGCAGCCGCTGACCTATGTCACCGGCACCGAGTTCGCCGCCAACAATGTCGCGGTCTACTCGCCGTTCCGGCCGCACGTGATCGTGCACGGCGATCCAAAACTCAGCCCGTGGATAGACATGGACGACGTGCGCCGCCGCGGCGTGCTGATCGTGTGGGAGCCGCAGGGCGACAAGCTGGTCGACGAGTGGATGAAGACGTTTCCCGGCGCCACCGTGCGGGGCCGGCTGATGCTGCCGCGCCAGGCGCACGGGAAGGTCGCCCCGGTGCATCTGCAATACGCCATCGTGCCGCCGGCCGGCGCGCCGATGATCATCATCCCGGTGCCGCCTGACGCCGCGGGTGACGCGGCGCCGCCCGCAAAGCCGTGACGCTTCGGCCTTCGGCCGGGGATCACCCCGGCCGCGGGCGAACGTGAAAAAGGCTCACAACCAGCGGCGCGCCTCGCGCTCGTTCGGCAGGCGGCCGTGCGGCGTCGCCCGGTCGACTGCGCCGGGCAGCCGGCGGGAGAGATCGGCCAACAGCTCGTCGCGCGACATGCCGGTGCGGGCGGCGAGTTCGTCGATCCGCTGCGGGCCGAGCACGTCGGCGAGTTCCCGTTCGGAGATACCGCGGTTCTCGCCGCGCCCGACCCAGGAGTCGGCGACGTCGCCGCGGCCCTTTTGGTGGAACTGGTCGACGAGGTCCTTCAGCCCGCCGGACAGCGCGCCGCCCGCGCCACCGCCGAACAGCCCGCCCAAGATGCCGCCGAGACCACCGCCGAGGCCGCCGCCGGAACGCTCGCGCGGGTCGCGCTCGTACCCGCCGCGCTCGCCGCCCCACCGGTCACCGTGGCCGGGATCGGGCCGGCGCTCGTCGTCACGGCCGCTGCCGGAGAAATGCTTGTAGCCCTTGTAGGCGAGCAAGCCGATGATCGCCATGGTGATGGGCGACATGCCGCCCTTGTCGGCCGACGGATCGCGCCGACCGCGCGGCCCGTTCATCATGCCGGTGAAGACGTCCATCAGTCCCATCGCTCGCCTCCTGCGTCGCTTCACCATCAGATCGCGGTGGCAGAAGGCGGGCGCAAGCGGTGGCGGCAACGTCGAAATGCCGCGGGAACTTTTTGCGCCCGGCGGTTTCCGCGCGACGGGTGCCCGCATGGGACGAAAAGGAAAGACGGGCGAGCCCGTCAGCCGGCGAGGAACATCACGCCGATCTGGCGGTCGTCGCGCCGGACGATCCGGCAGCGCCGCTGGAACATCAGCAAGAACTCGCCGGGGATCGCCACCGTATCGGCGACCGTGAGCTTGGCGCCGCCGGCCGAGATGTCGCAGATCATGCAGTTCTGCGGGTCGGTGCCGTCGCAATAGTCGAGGAAGGCGGGGTAGTGGACCTCGAAGCGCGGGCTGCGGCGCAGCTCGCGCAGCCGGTTCTGTTGCTGCCGGAACAACATCGAAAGACCTCGTCGGGACGGGCGCCGCTGCCTGCGGCACCACGGTGCCTCCACTGTCGGGCCTCCGTCTCGAGCCGGCGCAAAGCCGGCCACGAGGATTGTTCGAATTGATTTGCGGAGAATGCGAGGAAACGGGAGGCGTTTTGCGCCTCCCGTCGAAGCCCCGATCACAGTGACGGGCGGGAGACTCCGGCCTCGTCTTTCGAGACGCACGCCTGCGGAGTGCTCCTCTGGACGAGGTCGAACTCCGTCGCCGTCGGGTTCACAGCGTCAGCTGCTGCACCAGATCGCGCGCCGCCTGGCGCGTCTTCGCGGCTTCCGCCTCGAGCGCATCGTCCGTCCGGTCGATCGTGGCGAGGCGGTCCTCCTGCGCCTTCAGCGTGTCGAGATAGCGCCGGCCGAGATCGGTGCCGGCCCCGACCGCGGTGAGGTTCTGGCGCAGGCGCGCCTGATCGTCGGCGATCTTGCGGCGCTCGGCGGCCAGCTCGCTGCGCTTCGCCTCGGTGCGGGTGATCTCGCCGACCAGCGTGCCGAGCTTCTGCACCGCCGCCCTCAGCGCCGGGCTCTCGTTGTCGAGCCCGCGCATCTGCGCAAAAATCTGCTCGGGGGCGAGGTCGGTCAGGCGCACGATCTCGAGGTCGGTGCGCTCGAGCACCAGCGAGGCCTTGGTGGTCTCGCCCTTCGGCGCGGTGACCGCGAGCCGCACGCGGGTCGGCGTCTCCTCGATGCGCTTCTCCTGTGCGCCTTTCTCGGCGACCGGCGTCCAGCCGTCGATGCGCGGCTCCTCGATCACGATCGCCCGGTCCTCGCCGGCCGGCGGGGTGATCTCGTAAACCATCGTGCGGCGCGAGCGGGCGGTGACGGTCAGCACGCCGTCGACGATTTTTCCCAGTGACGTGCGCTTCACGCCGAGGTCCTCGCGGCGGATGTCGGTCCGCGTGTCGAGCGCGAAGGTGACGGATTTTTCGGCCCCGCGCGGCACCAGCGGCAGGCGGGCGTCGCCGACGAAATCCAGTGCACCGGCCGAGCCCCCATTTGCCGAGCCCCCCTCGTAGGCGGTGACGATGCCGGCCGGCAGGCCGCTGTCGCCGTCGTTGACGACGCGCACCGCGGCGAGCGGATGGCGGGCGGCGACGTCGGGCTGAAAGATCCAGGTGCGGGTCGCCTTCACCGCGCGGTCGACGAACGGCACCATCATCGTGTGGCCGGTGGCGAGCGAGATCTTTTCCGGGAAGCGATAGAGAAGCTGCGTCGCGGCCTCCTCGGCGGCAGCTCCGCCGGCCGCCGCCAAGACGTCGGGCATTTGCGGCGGGGCGGCGAGCGCCGGCGCGTAGGGCGCGGCCTCGAGCGATTGCGGCATCGCCCGCATGGTGTCGGCGCGGCGGTTCGGCAGCCGGCCACTCGCCGCCTTGCGCCGGACGCCGCCCGCCGCGGCGTCGTCGCTGCGCGGAACGATCTTCGTGCCGGTCGCGACCGGCACCTCGGTGCGTTCGGCCATCACCGGCGTGTAGAGCGGCTGCTTCAGCGCCACCGGATTGCCCGACACCAGCGTCAGCTCGATGTTTTTCCAGTCGCCGCCGGTGAGGTTCTCCACCACCGCCCAGCCCTGCAGGCGCGCCGTGCCGCCGTCCTTCGGCAGCACGAGCCGATACGACGTCTTCCACACCGGCGCGGCGACCACGTAGCCGAGTGCGACCGGCCGGCGGCCCTGCCCGAGAAAGCCGACCGAGAGCGTGCGCCGCTCCTTGGCGCGGTTCTCGGCGACGCCGCCGAGCGCCCTGGCGATCTGCGCGCGGGTTTCGGGGTCGGTGAAGCGCAGCGTGGTGACGTCCTCCAGCACCGCCTGGACGAGGCCCTGCTCGGTCATCAGCGAGACGCGGTGGCGAGTGGTGGTGCCGCCGCCGTCCGGCAGCGTCACCGTCTCCGGCACCACGCGAAACACCCGGCCCTTGGCTGCGACCGGCCCGGCGATCTCGATCTCCGCGCCGACCAGCGCGTCGAGCAGCGCGGTCGGCGACTTCAGCGCGTCGGGGCCGAACGGAAGGTCGCGGAACAGCTCGGCGAGCGGCGTCTTTCCCGGCAGCCCGACCGGGCCGACCGCGCCTTCGCGGTCGAGCACCGTCAAGCTCTTCAGCACGTCGTCGACTTGGTCGAGCCGCACCGACAATTCGACATTGGTGCCACCCTCGACCGTGCCGGCATGGACGAACTGGGCGAGCCCGGCCGAGGACAGCACCACCCGCACCAGCGGAAGCTCGGCCGCTTTTGCTCGCGGGATGCCGCCGGCGAGGCCGAGCACCAGGGCGCTTGCGAGCACCGCCGGCAGCCGCACGGAAGAGAGCGGCCGGCCGGAACGGGCGGCCGGCGTGACGGGGATCCGGCGGCAGACGCGCCGCGAGAAAGACGTGGGGGTCATGGCGATGTCCGTTCCGTGTGTTCGCAGGCGACGGCGCCGCGAGGGGCGCGCGAGGGGTCGCCGATGGAGCCGTTCGCCCGGACGACGACGCGGGGGACGCCGAAGGCGCCGGGCCTCGTCGGTTTGGTGTGCGCCGCACATCCGGGGGTTCATGCGGGCGGCCGATCGGCCGGCCGCTGCGGCGTCTCGCCCCGCGCGTGGCGCGCGCGGCGAGAAGGCAGGGCGCCGGGCCACGCGGGCCCGGCGAAGCGTTTTTCCTTCCCGGCGACCCCTCGGATCGCCGAAAGGGCTCACTCGGTGCCGGACGCGGCCTTCTCGGCGGCGCGGGCGATCGCCTTCATCACCAAATCCTCGGCGCCGGCGGTGTCGAGCCATTTCGCGATGGTGACCCACTTGCCCTTCTCCAGATCCTTGTAGTGCTGGAAGAAGTGGGCGATCTGGTCGCGCTGGACGGAGGGCAGGTCGGTGTAGTCGTGGATGTCGTTGTAATACGGGTGCAGCTTGTCGACCGGCACCGCGATGATCTTCTCGTCGCCGCCCGACTCGTCCTCCATCAAGAGCGCGCCGACCGGCCGGCAGCGGATCACGGAGCCCGGAAACACCGGCACCCGGTTCACCACCATCACGTCGATCGGGTCGCCGTCGAACGACAGCGTGTGCGGGATGAAGCCGTAATTGCCGGGATAGTACATCGCGGTGTGCAGGAACCGGTCGACGAACAGCGCGCCCGACTTCTTGTCGATCTCGTACTTCACCGGCTCGCCGCCGAGCGGGATCTCGATCACGACGTGGATGTCCTTCGGCGGATCCTTGCCGGGAGAAATTTCGGAGAGGTTCATCGGGGCTCCAGCAATCGGTTGTTTCGTGAAGAATGCGGGGCTCGCCCGCAAGACCGTCGCTTGCTTAACGCGACCACCGGCCGCGTCTCAACTGGTTTTCACTCGCACTTTCGGCCCATTCGCGGCCCATTCGCGCGGGTCCGACGACGCTCGGCTCGCCCAGAGGTGGCGAAAGTTCCGCAAAAGAGCACGAACGCCCTGTCCGGCCGCGCGTAAAGAGCAAGCCGTTTCATTGACAGGCGAGGCCCCGCCACCGACATCGTAAGCACCCCGGGCAGGCGCCGCACAGGCCGCCCGACACGCGCCTTCGAGGCCCCGACCGGAGGACATCGTCCGTGAGCATCGCCGCATCCGCCGGTATCGTCACGCTGCCGTCGACCCGCCAGTACGACCGGATCTGGAACCGGTTGAGCGAGGAGGCGCAACGTCTGCTCGACGCCTCGCCCGAGTTCGGCGCGCTGGTGGTCGCCACCGTGCTCAATGCCGACGGCTTCGAGGACGCGGTGGCGCGCCGCATTTCTGCGCGGCTCGCCGGGCCCGATCTCGCCGCGCCACTGATCCACGACGCCTTCCGCCGCGCGTACGCCGCCGATCCCGCGATCGGCCGGGCGATGCGCGCCGACGCTCTGGCGGTGCTCGATCGCGACCCCGCGACCGAGCGGCTGCTCGAGCCGGTGCTGTACTACAAGGGCTTCCACGCCATCCAGACCCAGCGCCTCGCCCATTGGGCGTGGGGGCAGGGGCGGCGCGACCTCGCGCTGTTTCTGCAGAGCCGCTCGTCGGAGGTGTTTCAAACCGACATCCACCCGGCGGTGCCGATCGGCGCCGGTGTGTTTCTCGATCACGCGACCGGCCTGGTGGTCGGCGAGACCGCGGTGATCGAGGACGACGTGTCGATCCTTCAGGCGGTGACGCTCGGCGGCACCGGCAAGGAGGGCGCCGACCGCCATCCGAAAATTCGCCGCGGCGTGCTGATCGGGGCGGGCGCAAAAATTCTCGGCAATATCGAGGTCGGGAGTTGCGCGCGGGTCGCCGCCGGCTCGGTGGTGCTCAAGCCGGTGCCGCCCGACACCACCGTCGCCGGGGTGCCGGCGCGCGAGGTCGGCAAGGTGACCGGCCGCGAGCCCGCCCGCACGATGGACCAGATTCTCGGCGAGGACGCCTACGCCTCGTTCGTCTACGTGATCTGATACCGGCGCTCGCAGCAACGGCACGCGGGCGCGCCGTGCCCGACACCGAAGCCGACAACGAAGAGGCGGCGCCGGGCCGTGGCCCGCGCCGCCTCTTTCGGTATCCGAATGGACGAGGGGCGAGCCCCCGAAAACAAATCCTCAGGCCACCGGGGTGGCGCCGAATCCCGCCGCCTCGATCGCCTCGACCAGCGCCGCCGGCTGGGCGGAGGTGTTCGCCTCGACCCGGCCGCTGCCGAGGTCGACCTTCACCTGGGCGTCGGGGTCCTGCGCCTTGATGATGCGCTCGACCGATCGCACGCAGCCGTCGCAGGTCATTCCGGTGACGTTCAAGGTGACCATGATGGTGCCTTTCTGATCCGGCGCCCGCACCGTGCGGACGCCGCAGCGTTGTCCTTCGGATCATAGCTGGCCCCGATCGCCGCCGACTGCAAGCACGTGGCGTGATACCGCCCGTGGTGTCGGGGTCTGGCAGCACTGCCCTGTGGAGAACGCAGGGGGAATCCCAGTGGGGCGCGATTGGCTTGCACCCCCGGGCGGGGTCACCGACATTGTTGCCGGAACGGCGAATCACCCGTCTCGATTTTCGCGAACCCCGCCGTCCCGGAGTTTTTCCATGGCGCGCCTCGGTGCGGTGTTCGTCGCTCTGTGCATGGTGCTGATTGCGGGATCGCTCGGAGCGCTGCTGTACTTCTATCTGGGCACCAGCGGGGCCGAGTCCGCGATCGTCGCGCTCGCCGCCTTCACCGGCATGGCGATCTACAACGCGACCGCCACCAGGCTCGGCGATCGCGACGACGCCCGCACCCGGATCGACGATCTGTCGCGCGGCACCGCCGATCTGGCCCGCCAGGTGATCGAGCTCGGCCGCCGGGTGCAGGGGATGGAGAGCCGGTTCGACGGCGTGCTCGACCGCGCCGGCGAGGCGACCCGGCCGCTGTCCGACGAGATCGGCGAGCTCGGCACGCTGGTGACCCATCTCGCCGAGACGGTCGCCGCGCACGACGCGGCGCTGCGCAATGCCGGCACCGTCGCCGGCTTCTCGAGCGGTGCCGCCTCGGGCGAGGAGGCGCCGGGCGAGCTCGCCCCGGACGAGGCCGCCCCGGACGAGTCCGCGCCGGGCGAGCCTGCGCCGTCGCCGCCCGTGCCGCACGCGGTCTCCGCGCCGCAGCTGGTGGCGACCGTCACGGCCGCCGCGGCGGCGCCGGTGTTCTCGCCGCTGCGCGCGGTCGAGCCCGCCGCCGTGCCGGTGTGGGCCGAGCCGGTCGATCGGCTGCGCCCGGACGAGGTGCCGAGCGGCATCTTCGCCGGCCTGACCGAGGAGGAGGCGACCGAGATGGTGCGCGAGGCGATCGAGGCCGACCGCATCGACCTCCATCTCCAGCCGATCGTACGGCTGCCGCAGCGCAAGGTGCGGTTCTACGAGGCGGTGGCGCGGCTGCGCAGCCGCGCCGGCGACACCATCATGCCGGCCGATTTCCTTCCGCTCGCCGAGGCGGCCGGCCTGCTCGCCCGGCTCGACCAGGCGGTGATGGTGCGCGGCGTCCAGGTGGTCCGCCGGCTGATCGGCAAGAGCCGCGAGATCGGCCTGTTCTGCAACGTCTCCACCGCGACGCTGCTCGATCCGGTGGTGTTTCCGCAGTTCGTCGAGTTCGCCGAGGCGAACCGTGCGCTCGCCCCGTCCTTCGTGTTCGAGCTGCGCCAGTCGACCTATCGCACGCTCGGGCCGATCGAGAACGAGAGCCTCGCGGCGCTCGCCGACCGCGGCTTCCGCTTCTCGCTCGACCATGTGGGCGACCTCCTGTTCGAGCCGCGCGATCTCGCCAGCCGCGGCTTCCGCTTCGTCAAGGTGCCGGCGGCGCTGCTGCTCGACCGTGGCGCCTCGGCGGCCGCCGACATCCACCCGGCCGACCTCGCCGGGCTGTTCGGCCGGTTCGGCATCGAGCTGATCGCCGAGCGGATCGAGGCCGAGTCGACCGTGGTCGACCTGCTCGACTACGAGGTGAAGTACGGCCAGGGGTTCCTGTTCTCGCCGCCCCGCCCGGTGCGGCCCGAGGTGTTGCAGGGCTTCGAGCGTTCCGGCTTCGAGCGTGCCGGCTTCGAGCGTTCCGGCTTCGAGCGTTCCGGCTTCGAGCGCGGTGTCGATTTCTCCTCGGGCGCCGAGCCGCGCGGTGTTCCGTCGGCGCTGGCGGCGATGGCGCTGGCCGCCGGCCGCAGGGCGGTGGCGGCCTCCGAACCGGCCGGCGTGGCACCGCCCGAGGCGGCGGTGCCGATCGCCCGCCCGGCCGCCGTCCTGGGCGTCACCCCGCCGGGCATGTCGCGGCCGAACTCCGGCCCAGTCCCGGTCTCAGGGCCAGGTCCGGGTCCGGGCCCGCTCCCCGGCTTGCGCCCCGGCGCGCCGGCCGAGGCGCGGACGGCGGCCCCGCCGGTCCGGCCGCCCGAGCCCCGTCTTGCCGAACGTCGCGGTCCGGATGGTCGCGCCCCCGAGGTGCGGCCCGGCGAGCGGCCGCAAGGCGAGCCGCGCCGCCGGCCGTCGCTCCACGCCGGCACCGTGCTCGCCCAGATCGCCCGCGGCATGCTCGCCCGCAAATGATCGCCCGCAAGTGATCGCCCGCAAGTGAGGTCCGCCGCCGCCGCGCGGACGGACCGGACGGCAGGGGGTGACGCGGCGAGCCGGGTCGGATACAGCCAGGGGCCGCGTTCGACCCGAGACCCCGATGACCCTTTCTCCGCTTCCGACCATCACCCTGACCGATCACTTCGCGACGCTCGCGGACCGCTACGACGTCGTCTTCTGCGACGTGTGGGGCGTGGTCCACAACGGCGTCACCCCGTTCGCTGCCGCCTGCGACGCGCTCGCCCGCTTCCGCGCGAACGGGGGCACGGTGGTGCTGCTCACCAATGCGCCGCGCAAGAACGAGGTGGTGATCGGCTTCCTCGACCGGCTCGGCGTGCCGCGCGACGCCTGGGATGCCGTCGTCACCTCGGGCGACGTCGCCCGCGCCGAGATCGCCGCCCGCCGGCAGGAATCGGTGTTTCACATCGGCCCGCCGCAGGACGATTCGGTGTTTCGTGAGTTCGACGTGCGCTTCGCCTCGCTCGAGGAGGCGGACTACGCGGTGTGCTCGGGCCTGTTCGACGACACCAGCGAGACGCCCGAGGATTACCGCGAGCTGCTGACGCGCATGAAGGCGCGCGACCTGTTCATGGTGTGCGCCAACCCCGACCGGGTGGTCGAGCGCGGCGACGTGCTGGTCTATTGCGCCGGCGCGATCGCCGATCTCTATGCCGAGCTCGGCGGCGGCGTGCTCTTTTCCGGCAAGCCGCACCGGCCGATCTATCGGCGCGCGCTCGCCGCTGCGGAAAAGCTCCGCGGCGCATCGGTGGCGCGTGAAAAAGTGCTGGCGATCGGCGACTCGGTGCGCACCGATCTGACCGGGGCCGACGGCTTCGGGATCGACTGCCTGTTCGTCACCGCCGGCATTCACGCGGGCGACGTCGGCGGCCGCGAGACGGTCGATGCCGAGGCGCTCGCGGCGATGTTCTCCACCGCCGGCATGCTTCCCGCGGCGGTGACCCGCAAGCTCGCCTGGTAGGGTAGCCTCGTGGAAAAAAAACCGGAGGCCGCGGACGGCCTCCGGACGGTCGCGAAAAGACGAATCATACGGTTTCCGAACAATCGGTTCGGAACATCGATCACGGCACGGCCTCCACCTCTCCCCGGCGGGGAGAGGTCGGACCGCGAA
>NZ_AKZI01000097.1 GCF_000293785.1 Rhodovulum sp. PH10
GATGAGGCCCGCACCGTGGCCTCGCCCTTCGAGATGCACTCCTGCGGAGTGCTCCTCAGGACGAGGTCGAACTCTGTCGCCGTTCGGATCACATCCAAAGCTGCTCGCCGTCGAGCCCCTGGTAGAGACCGGCGACCTGTTCACCGTAGCCGTTGAACAACAGCGTCGGGCGGGTCTCGTCGGTGCCGAGGATGCGCTCGCTCGCCTGGCTCCAGCGCGGGTGCGGCACCTTCGGATTGACGTTCGCCCAAAACCCGTACTCGCTCGCCTGAAGGCCTTGCCAAAAGCTCTTCGGCCGCTGGTCGGTGAAGCTGAAGCGGACGATCGACTTGATCGACTTGAAGCCGTACTTCCACGGCACCGCGAGCCGCAGCGGCGCGCCCATCGACTTCGCCACCGGCTTGCCGTAGGCGCCGGTGACCAGGAAGGCGAGGTCGTTGGTGGCCTCGGCGATCGTCAAGCCCTCGACATAGGGCCAGGAGTACCAGAACTGCCGCTGGCCTGGCGCGATGCTCGTGTTCTTGAAGGTCTCCATCCGCACGTATTTGGCCGAGCCGAGCGGCTTTGCCAGCGCCACCAGCGCGGCGAGCGGAAAGCCGGTCCACGGCACCGCCATCGACCACGCCTCGACGCAGCGGTGGCGATAGAGCCGCTCCTCGAGCGTCACCTTCTTCAGGAGGTCGTCGATGCCGATCTCGAACGGCTTTTCCACCATGCCGTCGATCGTCACCGTCCACGGCCGGATCGGCCGCGCCTCGGCGGCTCGGGCGATGCTCTTGGTCGAGCCGAACTCGTAGAAGTTGTTGTAGTGGGTGTTGATCGGCTCCGGCGTCACCGGGCGGTCGAGCACGAACTTTTCGTTGCGCTTGGCCGGATAGAGCGCGGCGCTCGGATCGGGGGTGTCCTCGGCGCGGGCGTGGCCGGGCACCAGCGCGGCGGCGGCGAACGCGCCGGCACCGGCCAGCACGGCACGGCGGTCGAGCGAGTCCAGAGTCATGGGATCGGGTGCGAGCGCCCGGCGGGCGCGAAACACCGCCTCGGGGGTGGCGGCGCTGTCCGGCAGATCCCACGGGCGGCGGCGGTGCAGAAAGGTGCGGTAAAGGACGGTCATGCGGGGGCTCCTCTGTGCGGCGGCGGGTGGCGGGGGTGCGGGCACCGCGTCCGAGGAGATACGGCGCGGCGCGCCGTCTCGTTTCATCCCGCGAGGCGAACGCCGAAAATCGACGGCCGGGCGGGCCGCCGCAAATCACGGATACGGGAGCGGCTCGCCGTCGGGCCGCGCCGGGTCGGGGAGGAACCGGGTCGGCGAGGGGATGCGTCGGGAAGGCCGGCTCAGGGAAACGTGCGCAGCCGCGGGGCGGCGGAGAACGGGTTCCAGGCGCGCCGCTCGGGCCGCTTCTTGCCGGTGTAGCGCTCGAGTTTTGCGAAGAAGTCGTCCTTGGCCATCGGCTTGGCGAACAGGTAGCCCTGGCCGACCGCGCAGCCGAGCCCCTGCAGCTTGTGGCTCTCGTGCGGTGTCTCGATGCCTTCGGCGACCGTCTTCAGCTCGAACCGCTTGGCCAGCTCGACGATGGTCTCCAGCATGCCGGCATTGGTCTTGTCGGTGTCGCAGTCGATCACATAGGCGCGGTCGATCTTCAGCTCGGTGAAGGGGAGCTGGCGGAGCCGCGCCAACGAGGAGTAGCCGGCGCCGAAATCGTCGACCGCGAGGCCGCAATTCTGGCGGCGCAGCTCGGCCGCCACCTCGTTCGCCACCTCGAGGTCGTGCATCACCTGGTCCTCGGTGACCTCGAGAATCAGCCCCGGCCATTCGGCGCTGCGCGGACGGTCCTCGCGGATCATTCTGGTGATCGGCAGCTGCACGAAGGCGTCGGCCGGCACGTTGACCGCGAGCTTGATCTTCGGCGCGCCGATCAGCGCGCAGTCCTCCCAGTCCCGCAGCGCCGAGGCGATCACCCGCTCGGTCATCTCGAGCATCGCCTCCTTGCCGGCGCCGGGCAGGAAGGCGCCGGGCGGCAGCACGCCGAGCTCGGGATGGCGCACCCGAATCAAGCCCTCGGCGCCGACGATCTGCCGGCTGCTCAGGTCGATCTTCGGCTGGTACCAGATCTCCAGCCAGCCGCGTTTCAGCGCCCGCTCGAGCGTGACCTTGGGCCTGCCGTTCTCGTCGCGCTCGTCGTCGTCACGGGTCAGGAGAGAGCGGATCTTGGTCAACATCACGGGTTTGCGCGGGACGCGCCTCCTCGGTCGGGGTGTCTGGGCCGGTGTGTCCGGGTCGGTGTGTCGTGCAGCCAACGCCCGAGCATGCCCGCCAAGGGCTAAAATTTCGCTGGGACCGCGGACTCTCGCCCCACATGGTTGAGGTACGATGAAGGGGGTTCGACGGGTGCGTGTGTCCGTGACGGCGGTCTCGTGAAAATGGCGGCGTGTGGATCGTTCGGCCCGCGCCTTGCATTTCGGCTCGGCATGGAGTGAGACGGGGGTATGGGGCGCATGGCGGCGCGCGGGCCGGGCGGACGGTTCGCGCCGCGCGCGTCGGGAGCAGGGGAGGCGTCGTCGCGCGTGATCGAGGTGGCAATGCTCGACATCCGAAGCTGGGGGCCGCTGTCGCGCTGGCTCCGCCGCGGCGACGCCGGACCGGTGCCGCCGACCTGGCGGACGGCGCCGCTCGGCCATCTGCGGACGGCGCAGGACTATCGCGCGGCGCTCGGCCACGCGCACATTCAGATCAGCGCCGACGCGGAGGGCTTGTTGCATCGCAGCGAGCCGGGGTTCGCGGAACGCAAGCGGACGATCGATCTCGCAACCGCGACGGTCGCCGAACTGGGCTTTCCGGACGGCGCCCGTTACGCGGACATCCGGGCGAGGGCGCGAAAACTGCGGCTCGGCTTCTGCCCGCCGGAGGTCGGCCCGGCGCTCAGGCTCGCCTATCGCGACCAGCCGCACGGCGAGCGGCTGATCGTCGCGATGCAGATGGTGGGCGACCCCGAGGACGCGCTGGTTTTTTCGCTCGACCACGACGACGACGGCCTGTGGCTCGACGTCCACGACGGCCATCTCGACGGCTTTTGGCGGGCGGAGGATGTGTTCGTGTTCGTCGCCCGGCCGACCCGGCGGAAGGGATAGGCCGGCTTTCGTGGACGGAGCTACGGCATGCACACGAGGCAAAATGCCGAAGCGTTTCAGTGAGAGGCGCGCGGGCCGCCAAGCTCTCCGCCGTCATCGCCGGGCCTCGACCCGGCGATCCATCAATCTGAAACAAAACGACCTTTTTTATCTTTGATGGATGCGCGGGTCGGAGCCCGCGCATGACGGGAGCGTGCCCTGGAGGCGATGTGTGCATCCCGTCTTGGTTTCGCGGGGACGAGCGGACACACCGCTCCGGTTCGACCTCGGGACACGCGTCGGCGCGGTCGAATGGAAACCCGTGGGCACGCTTCGCTCTGCCCACCCTACGGCATCGGGCCGTCGTAGGCCCCACCATCCGGCAATGCGCAAAGAAACAGTGGAGACTGGTCTCCCCCCTCCCCGCGGACGGGGAGGGGGCATTTCAGGCGCAACCGGAAAGGTCATATACCGCTACGCGGCGGAAATTCCGTGTTCGGACAAGCCGATGTAGTGGAATCGGTCGGTCAGGATGGATCGGAGCTCGGCGGCGTGGTGGTCGAGCCGTCGGAAGAAGTCGTGGAAGGCCTGCTCGAACAGGGCGAACTTCGCGTAGGCACTGTTGAACAGGACCTTCCGTTTCATGAAGTGCCAGAACCGCTCGATCAGGTTGAGATTAGGGGCGTAGCTCGGCAGATAGACCGGCACGATGCGGCAGCCCGGTTTCTCCAGCCAGGCGCGCAGTTCGCGAGACCGGTTGTAGCGGGCATTGTCGACGACGACCGAGATCCGCCTCGCGTGCGGATGGCGCGTCTGCAGGTCGTCGTAGAGACGGATCATGGCGGCGCTGGTGATCAGTTCCTCCTGGCGATGGACCACGGTGCGGTCCGGCCAGAGGAGCGCGCCGTTGATGTTGATCCGGCTGCGGCCATGGTTGGACTTCAGCTCGACGGTGCGGCCTCGCCGGATCCAGCCGTGCGCCGGGCGCCCCGTGTAGGATGGATGCGTCGCGTCGACGAAATAGAGCGGTGCCGCAGGCCCTGCCGCTTCCATCAGCGGCTTCAGAATGTCCTCGACGAAACGCCGCTGCACCGCCGCGTCGGCCTTGGCCGGGACGCTCTTCGGCTTCTTGAATACGAACCCCAGCCGCTTCAGCAGCTTCGACAGGGCATTCGGACCGTAATGGACGCCGAACCGGCGCGCCACGAAGGCGCACACCTCGCGGGCCGTCTGCGGCACCTTCTCGTCGACGAACACTTCGAGGGCGACAATCTGATCACGTCGCAACGGGCCGCTGCCGCCCTGATAGGCCAGCCGCTCCACCCCGGTCCGACCATGCGTCTCGTACAGAGCGCGATGCTCCCGCACCGTGCCTTCGTCGATGAACAGCGCCTCGCAGATCCGACCGACCGCCCAGCCGTCGTCCAACAACAGCAGCACGTTCATGCGCCGATGAACGGCACTGTTCGTCTGCCGGCGCATCATCGCCAGGAAATGCGCCCGATCCCCGCGACTAAAAATCTCGCCTGCCATTTCCAAAGCGAATCACAATCGCCCCGGAACGAAAACCGAATTCTCCCGGAGTCGGGGTATACCAGCGGCGGGAAACTATGACCTCATCCTGAGAGCCTGACCGAAAATTGAGTGAGTGATTTCGGGGGACTGTGATTCCG
>NZ_AKZI01000098.1 GCF_000293785.1 Rhodovulum sp. PH10
TCCATCCGGTGGTGGCGGTGGACGCCGAGACCGAGGCGGTGATCGGGCTCGCCGGGGCGCGCATCTGGACCCGGGCGGACGAGCCGGTCGCCTCGCGCCGCGGCCGCGCCGTCGCGGAGAAGGAATCGCAGCGCTGGCTCGACGGCTGCACCACCGCGGCCGCGGCGCTGCAGCAGGCCGCCGCCGTGACCATGGTGGCCGACCGCGAGAGCGACCTCTACGAGCTGTTCGTGCACCGCCCCGAGCGCCTCGATCTGATCGTCCGCGCCGCCCAGGACCGTCGGCTCGCCGAGGGCGGGCGGCTGTTCGAGGCGCTCGCC
>NZ_AKZI01000099.1 GCF_000293785.1 Rhodovulum sp. PH10
AGCGCCAGGAGCCGCCCCAGGACAAGCCGCAGACCGACGGACGCGCCGATCGGCAGGGCCGCCAGCCGCAGGCCCGGCCGCAGCAGCAGCCGCGCCAGCAGCAGCCCGCCGCCGAGCCGCGGCGCCAGCCGCGCCCCGAGGCGCGCGATCGCAGCACGGGCGGCCGTGCGCCGGACCACAAGTCGGCTCGCTTCGAGCCGGTGCGGGTCGGCGCTCCGCTGCCGCAATCGTCGCATCACCGCGAGACGGCGGTCGAGACGGCCCTCGACAGCGTCGCGTTCCTGCGCCGGTCGGTCCACGCCCCGGCGCGCAGCAATCACGAACAGCGTCCCGAGCGTTGACTGGACGGAGCACAGCCATGGCGAAAGAAGAGCTGATCGAGTTCGAAGGTCTGGTGACCGAGATTCTTCCCGATACCCGCTACCGTGTCACCCTCGACACCGGTCACGAGATCATCGCCTATACGGCCGGCAAGATGAAGAAGAACCGCATCAAGACGCTCGCGGGTGACCGCGTGACCGTCGAGATGTCTCCTTACGACCTCGAAAAGGGCCGGATCATCTTCCGTCACAAGGAAGAGCGCTCCGGCTTCGGTGGACCGGCCCGCCGGCCGCCGCAGCGCCAGCAGTTCCGCCGGCGCTGATGTTAGCGCGGCCGCTCGCCGGTCGCACTCGGAGACCGGGCGGAGGGTCGGACGGCGAGGCGCGAGCCCCGTCGGACCGCCGGCCGGTCACTCACCCAGGGGGCGGAAGGCAAAGCGTCATGCGAGACATGCGACTGTTCATGTTCGAATCGGAAACGGCCCACGACCTGCGGGCGTTCGCGGGGGATTCCGCCGGCAGCAAGCTGCCGGAGAAATTCGGGCCGTGGCACGCCACCGGCATCGTCCGGCCCGACCGCGACCCGCCGCACAAGCTGTCGCGCGCCACGATCGAGAAAGCGATCGAGGCCGACGGCTTCCAGCTGTGGCGGATCAAGGAGAAGGAAAAGGCGGAGCCCGACGAGAAGGAGCAGTGAGCCGCACCGGCTCGCTGAACCGGCTCGCTGTATGGGCGTCCGGCGCGACGCCCGGACGGCGACGGTCCATCCGAGACGCTCCATCCGAGACGTTCCAAACGCGACGACGACGGCCGGGGCTTCCCCGGCCGTTTGCGTGTCCGGCCGACGGCGCGGTCCTGCGAGGAATTGGGAATAGGATTTCGGCGGGAGCGGCGCCGGATCGCGACCGCGCGCCTCGACGAATTGCGCGCCGCCAGCGGGCTTCCGGCCAGTGGCGCCCGGCCAGCGGGCTCCCGGCCAGCGCGGCGCAGAAAAACCCGGCCCCGAACGCACGGCCAAAAAAACACGGCCCGAAAAACGAATGCCCGCGACGGGCGCGGGCAAGACGTCATCGTTCCAGAAGCCGGCGGCTTCTCCCGGACGGCGCGGTCGCCGCCGGACGACCGCTCAGACGGCGCGCAGCCGGTCGGCGGAGCTCTTGCCGGTGCGACGGTCCTGGGTGAGCTCGTAGTCGAGCTTCTGCCCCTCGCGCAGGGTCGACATGCCCGCGCGCTCGACGGCGCTGATGTGCACGAACACGTCCTTGCCGCCATCGTCGGGCTGGATGAAGCCATAGCCCTTCTGATTGTTGAACCACTTCACAGTGCCGGTGCTCATGAGCGTCCTTTCGACAGACGAGCGTTCGGTGCCCGGGGCGAGACCCGGACGGATGGTCGAGTTCAGATGATCTCGTCGGTCAGGCGCAGGGCGAGCCCTTCGGCATGGCCAAGTCGTTCCGAAACTTCGATCGGAATTGATAGTCACAGAATCCGGACGCAGACAATCTGATCCGACGCAAAAACGACCAAAATTTCATAGACCGCCCCTCCTTTGAGCATGCCGAGAATTTGGGCGAATCCATGGTCGTCGCCACTGTGCCTCGCGCACGGCCACTCCGCGTGCGCTTTTGCGCGGCGGCGGCCCCCGCCACGCCCGCGCGCGCCGTGCAGCCGGTCGAATCGCAACCGCGTTTTTGACCGAGATCAGCGAAAGCGACCCCGCCGCCCTGCGATGACGCGAGAGACGGCATCGCCGCGCGCCGGCGGTGTCGCCACCGCTCTCCCGATCCGCTTCACGCCGCCCGAAACCATTTCCGTTCGACGCTGCTCGAGCAGCCGCCGCCCCGTTTCCCCCGCCGGGGCCACCGCGACACGGCCGACACGGCCCGACACTTGCAAGGACGAAGGCGAATGCCGGGGCGCTGCACTGTTGGACACTCGACCAATCTGGTGGGCCTGCCCACCGATCTGATCGCGAGCTGCGCCTACAACGACCACCCGGTCCCGCTGCGGATCTCGGGGGTGCGGGAGATGAACCGGAGCCTGTTCGAGATGCTGTCGCAAGCACCGGACCTGCCGGACGCCGGGATCGCCTTCGCCAGCTACATGATGGCGATGTTCGGGCTCGATCCCGAGCAGCAGGAGCCGCGCCGCGAGGGCCAGGGGCGCGTGCCGAAGCGCTATCGCTCGTCGTTCCTTCGGCTGATCAAGGGCTGGGGCTACGACTCCAACAGCCCCGAGGGCGCCGTGCTCAAGGGCTGGGTGGAGAGCCGTTTCGGCATCTTCCCGACCTTCCACAAGAGGATCATCGATCGCGAGACCGGCACCGGCTGGACGACCTATGTCGAGGAGAAGATGTCCAGTCGGTTTCACAACAACTCGATCTACACCCAGCTCGACCTCGTGTACGAGTTCTGCCAATGGGCGCTCGCCACCATGGTCGCGCCGGGCGCCACCCACGTGCCGCTCTATCGCGGCGTCAACGATTTCGCCGAGCACCAGATCGTCGAGAAGATCGACCGGCGCACCGCGGTGGTGCGGATGAACAGCCTCGCCTCCTTCACCACCGACCGGACGATCGCCGACTGTTTCGGCGACATCATCCTGACCACCGAGGTGCCGCTGCCGAAGATCACCTTCTTCAACACGCTGCTCGCCGGCAATCCGCTGAAGTTCGAGGGCGAGTATCTGGTGATCGGCGGCGACTACCGGGTGACGGCGAGCTATCTATGACCGGCACCGCCCCATGAGGACGCCGACCCCGGACGAGCGTGCGCTCGGCGCCTATCTCGGCTTCGCCGTCGGCGACGCGCTCGGCGCGACGGTGGAGTTCATGACGCGCGGCGAGATCGCCGCCCGTTACGGCGTCCACCAGCGGATGGTCGGCGGCGGCTGGCTGCGGCTCGCGCCCGGCCAGGTCACCGACGACACCCAGATGACGATCGCGCTCGGCCGCTCGCTGATCCGCAAGGACGGGCTCGATCCGGTCGACCTGTGCGAGGAGCTCGTCGCCTGGCTGCGCTCCAAGCCGGTCGATGTCGGCAACACCTGCCGGCGCGGCATCCGCCGCTACATCACCAAGGGCACGGTCGAGGGCGTCTATTTCGAGGGCGACGCCGGCAACGGCGCGGCGATGCGGGTTCTGCCGATCGCGCTCGCCACCCTGCACAGCCCCGACCGCGGCGCCGACTGGTGCCTGAAGCAGTGCCGCACCACCCACCACCATCCGCTGTCGGACGCCGCCTCGCTGACGCTGGTGAAGATGCTGCACGCGATCTTCGCCGGCGCCGACAAGGCGGCACTGCGCGCGATCGCCGACGCGCTCGTCGCCGAGCACCGGACGTTTCGCTTCGATCCTTATCCCGGGCAGTCGTCGGCCTACATCGTCGACACCATGCAGACGGTGCTGCACTTCTACTTCTCCACCGACAGCTTTGCCGACGCGCTGGTGGCGACCGTCAATCAGGGCGGCGATGCCGACACCACCGGCGCGCTGGTGGCGATGCTGGCCGGCGCCACCCACGGTGTCGCCGCGATCCCCTCCGCCTGGGTGAAGCGGCTCGACCCGGCGGTGGTGACGGAAATCCGCACCCAGGCGCCGAAGCTCTCGGCGCTGGCCGCCCGCCAGCGCGAGACGGTCGTGTGAGGTCGGGTTCGGAAGAATTCGGTCGAGCCCCCTCACCCGCCGTCCTCGCCTGCGCTCGCACGACGACCTCTCCCCGCGAGCGGGGAGAGGTTTTCGCCTCGCTCGTCGTTCGTCGTTCGTAGGGCGCGCAAAGCGAAGCGTGCGCGCACTCGTGCGCGGACTCGTCCGTGCGCGCGCCGACAGCCGCATCGCGACGCCGCGAGAAAAAAGAAAGGGCGGGCACGGCGACCACGCCATTGCCCACCCTTCGAACGAAAATTCGGTGGAGGCGAGCCTCCCGAGGCGAGCCTCCTCAGCCGAACTTGAACAGCACGCCGTAGCCGCCGCGCGGATAGGTCCAGGTGAGATCGCCGGTGCCCTCGGCGAGCACCCGGCAGGTGCCGCACTCCATGCAGCCGTCGTGCGCCACCTCGACCCGGCCCTGGTCGTTGAGCGTGTAGCAGTGCGCCGGGCACACCTTCACCAGCGCGAGAAGCTCCGGCGAGGGCGTGTCGTGCGGCTTCACCACGATGTGCGACCGGCCGGAATCGACCCGGTAGCGGTTCTGATAGAGCTTGTCCTCGACCCTCACCTCGGGTTCGGTCGTCATCGCTGGCCTCCGGTCTTGCTGGTGTCGTGGAACGCGGTCGTCGCCGATCCGGTCATCGCCAAGCCCGCGCCATCTTCACCGCGTCGCCGACGATGCCGCCGAGCGAGCGGGCGGAGACCACGTCCTTCCAGGTCCGCTTCTCCTTCTCGAGCTTCGGCGTGCCGTCGACGCGCACGAAGTTCTCCATCGCCTTGGCGACGAGCTGCGGATAGGTGAGGAAGAAGTTCTGCGTGTTGTGATGCAGGAGGCCCGGAACGTCCTTGTACTTCTTGAGGTCCTTCATCACGAAGGACTCCATCAGGCGGGTCTTGTAGAGCCCGAGGTTGCGCGCGGTCGGCGCGACGCCGTTCGCCTTCAGCTCGGCGATCGTCTCGCCCGCCATCTGGCCGGAAGCGAGCGCGAGGTTCGAGCCTTCACGATGCACCGCGTTGTTGAGCTGCGCGGCATCGCCCGCCACCACCCAGCCGTCGCCGCACAGCTGCGGCACCGCGCGATAGCCGCCCTCCGGGATCAGATGGCCGGCATATTCCTTCACCTCGGAGCCTTCCAGCAGCGGCGCGACGGAGGGATGCTTCTTGAAGCCCTCGAGCAGCTCGTAGGGCGCGATCTGCACCCGGGCGAAGTCCGACACCAGGCAGCCGAGACCGATCGAGATGCTCTCGCGATTGGTGTAGATGAAGCCCATCCCGGCCATGCCGCGGGAGATGGTGCCGGCCGCCTCGATCACGGCGCCCTCGTCGCCCTTCAGGTTGAAGCGCGCCTCGATGGTTTCGCGCGGCAGGAAGTGCATCTCCTTGACGGCGAGCGCGACGTTCTCGCGCTTCGGCCGCTCGCGCAAACCCGCGCGGGTGCCGAGCAGACCGTTGACGCCCTCGGCCAGCACCACCACGTCGGCCAACACCTCGCCGTCGGCGCGATCGGTGCGCACGCCGATCACCCGCCCCTTCTGATCCTTGATCAGCTCGGTGACGGTCGTCTCGGTGAGCACCAGCGCGCCGGCCGCCTGGATCTCCTTGGAGAACCAGCGGTCGAACTGCGAGCGGACGATGGTGTAGCGGTTCGGCTTCTCCTCGTTGAACTCGTCCGAGCGATAGTGCAGCCCGGTGTGCGAGTTCTCGTTCATCATCCAGAACCGCTGCTCGATCAGATGACGCTCGAGCGGCGCGTCCTCGCGGAAATTGGGGATCAGCTTCTCCACCTGCGCGGCGTACAGAATGGCGCCCTGCACGTTCTTCGAGCCGGGATACTCGCCGCGCTCGAGCTGCAGCACCTTGAGGCCACGCTTGGCCATGGTGTAGGTCGCCGCGTTGCCGGCCATGCCGGCCCCGACGACGATCGCGTCGAACTTCTCCGTCATTTCTTCCTCCCTCAGCTCGCGATCCGGTCGCGGATGTGCGCCGAGATCCGCCGACGGAACGCCTCGGTCAGCGGCGGCAGCAGATGCAGCGCGTCGGCGACCACGCCGATATGGGCGAAATCGAAGATCGGAGCGTTCTTGTCCGTGTTGATGGCGACGATCAGGTCGGCGCCCTCGACGCCGACCCGATGCTGGATCGCGCCGGAGATGCCGGCGGCGATGTAGAGCTTCGGCCGGATGGTCTTTCCGGTCTGGCCGATCTGGCGGTCGGCCGGCTGCCAGCCCTTCTGCACCAGCGGCCGCGAGCAGCCGTATTCGGCACCGAGCACCGAGGCGAGCTGGGTGACGAGCTGGAAATTCTCCGGCGAGCCGAGCCCGAGGCCGCCCGCCACCACCACGTCGGCATAAGCGAGGTTCGACTTGTTCTGGTCGCGATCCGGAATGAACTTCAGGACTTTCGTGACGACGTCCTCCTCCACCATCGCGAGCGGATGCTCGACCAGGCGGCCGAGCGGGCGCTCGACGCGGGCCGGCATCGGCATCACGCGCGGGCGGACGGTCGCCATCTGCGGCCTGAAATTCAAGGTATAGATGGTGCACAGGAGCGAGCCGCCAAAGGTCGGGCGGGTCGCGGCGAGCGAGCCGTCGGCGTCGATCTCGAGGCCAGTGCAGTCGGCGGTGAGGCCGGTCGCGAGCGTGGTCGCCACCGAGCCGGCAAGGTCGCGGCCGAGCGTGGTCGCGCCGAGCAGCAGCACCTCCGGCTTGAAGGTCTCGACGAGATCGGTCAGCGCCTTGGTGTAGGGCTCGTTGCGATAGTCGGCGAGGATCGGGTTCGACACCGTGTAGACGAGGTCGGCGCCGTAGCAGGCGGCCTCCTGTGCGGCCGCCATCGTGTCCTCGCCCGGCGCGCCGAGCAGCACGCCGGCGAGCTCGACCTTCAGCTTGTCGGCGAGGATGCGGCCGGCGCCCATCAGCTCCCAGGAGACCGGGTGGACGTGCCCGCGCTCCTGCTCGATGAACACCCACACGTGCTTGTGGTTCTTGAAGCGCTCCGGCAGCTCCTTCTTGGTCGCAGCGCGACCACCGGCGGCGGGAGCGGGCTTTGCAGTCTCGGCCATGATCGTGTCTCCGGTCCCTCAGTAGCCGCGGGCGAGCGTGGTGATGTCCGCCTCGAGCGACGGATGGTGCGCGAAGATCGACTCGACCAGCGCCTCGGCGAGCGCGCCCTTGTCGCCGGGCTTGGCGGCGTCCTTCGGCACCTCGACGAACTTGGCCTTCTCCGAGCGCGGGGTCGGCGCGAACACGCGCTTCACCACGGTCGGCGAGCCGCGCAAGCCGCAGCGCGTGACGTCCTCGATGCCGGCGTCCTTGGCGCTCCAGGTGACGATCTCGGCCCGTGCGGCGCGCAGCGCGTCGGGCATCGAGCCGCGGCGGATCTCGTTGGTGCCCTCGAGCATCGTGATCAGGCACGGCAGCGAGGTCTTCAGCGCCTGCACGCCGCCCTCGGCGCGCCGCTCCACCTCGATGGTGCGGCCGGCGAGATCGAGCCCGGTGACGCCGGCGACGTAAGTGAGCTGCTCGAGCCGCAGCCGCTTGGCGATGCCGGGGCCGACCTGGGCGGTGTCGCCGTCGATCGTCTGCTTGCCGGTGAAGACGATGTCGACCGGCTCGAACACCTCGCCGATCTTCTTCACCGCGGTGGCGAGCGCGAACGAGGTGGCGAGCGTGTCGGAGCCGGCGAAGAACCGGTCGGTCAGGAGCACCGCGCGGTCGGCGCCGAAGGTGAGCGCCTTGCGCAAAGACTCTTCCGCCATCGGCGGGCCCATGGTGAGGATCGTCACCAGGCCGCCGTGCTTGTCGCGCAGCCGCAGCGCCTCCTCGATCGCGAACAGATCGTAGGGGTTGATGATGGTCGGCACGCCTTGGCGCATGATGGTGTTGGTGACCGGATGGACGCGGATCTGCGCCGAGTCCGGAACCTGCTTTATGCAAACGACGATGTGCATCGAACTACCCGGTCACTTGAGGGAATCGAACGGAACGAAATTCTTCGGCTGCTTCGGCTCGACCGCCTGCTTCAGCACCTTGAACACCCGCTGCTCCAGCGGCGACGAACTCACGAACTCCTCGTAGGCGCGCTCGAGCACGCTTCGGCAGCGGGCGGCGGCGACCGTGTCCGGCACCCCCTCGATGTCCTCGCCGGCGAGGTACTCGCCCATGCGTTTCAGGATGTGCAGCCGCGCGACCTGCACCACGGCGGGGTCGTACGGAACGCGCAGAATGTCGAAGAATTCCTCGGCCGAGCCTGCGGCGTGCAGGCGGGCCATCGCGTCCGGTCCGGGCGCGGCGTGGCCGTGGCAGGCAGTCATCGGGCGTCCTCCTCGAGGCCGGGAACGGTGGCGGGCAGGTGAATCTCGCTCCAGATCGCCCGCAACGCGTCGTCGGTGATGGTGCTCTTGGTGGCGACCGCGCGGTCGCGCACCCGGGCGAGAATCTTTCTCAGCTCGGTCTCGTCGGCCACCAGATGCAGCGCCGACAGCGACATCGCGATCGCCGCGAGGCCGGAATGCTTGCCGATGGCGAAATGATGCGCGCGCCCGAGCAGACCGGGGTCGAGCGCCTGATAGGTGCGGCGATCCTTCAGGAGGCCGTCGACGTGAATGCCGGACTCGTGGGTGAAGACATTTGCGCCGACGATCGCCTTGTCGACCGGGATCGGCCGGGCGGCGGCGGCGGCGACCACCGCGGCGACGGTGCCGAGGCGATCGAAGGCGACGCCGGTGTCGCGGCCGTGCAGCTGCGCCAGCGCCACCGCGACCTCCTCGAGCGGCGCATTGCCGGCCCGCTCGCCGAGCCCGATCACGGTGACCGAGGCGTGCGTCGCGCCGGCCCGCACCGCGGCGAGCGTGTTGGCGGTGGCGAGGCCGAGATCGTCGTGCGCGTGAATCTCGAGCTCGAGATCGGTCGCAGCGCGAAGCTGCGCGACCAGCGTGTAGGTCGCGAACGGGTCGAGCACGGCGAGCGTGTCGGCGATGCGGAAGCGCCGGGCGCCGGCGGCCTTCGCCGCGGCGATCACCTCGATCAGGAAGGAGACGTCCGCGCGGGAGGAATCCTCGCCGCCGACCGCGACCTCGAGGCCCTTTTCGCGGGCATAGCCGACCACGTCGGCGAGCATCGCCAGCGCGCCCTCGCGGCCGCCCTTCACCTTGGCGGCAATCTGCACGTCCGACACCGGCAGCGACACGTTGACCATCGAGACGCCGGCGGCGCGCGCCGCGTCGACGTCCTCGCGCCGCATCCGGCACCAGGCGATCGCGGTGAGCGGCAGCTTCGCCTCGACGATCGCGCGGATCGCGGCGATCTCGTGCTCGCCCATCGCCGGCGTGCCGGCCTCGATCTCGGTGACACCGGCCTCTGCGAGCGCGCGGGCGATCGCGACCTTCTCCTCGGCGGTGAAGGCGACGCCCGGCGCCTGCTCGCCGTCGCGCAGCGTGGTGTCGTTGAGCACCACCGGACGCCCCGACGCAATCTCGTGCGACACCGCAATCGACGACCTGATCATTTCCGTCATTCCCTCACGCCGCGAGCGCGCTGCCGCGCAACCGCCCGATCACACCCGGCAGAACATCGAGCGTGCGATCGATCTCGGCCTCGGTGGTGTCGCGCGACAGCGAGAAGCGCACGACGCCCCGCAGATATTTTTCCGGCAAGCCCATCGCCCGGGCGACGTGCGAGGGCTCGACCGCGCCCGACCCGCAGGCCGAGCCGGTGCCGACCGCGATGCCCTCGCGATCGAGAAATTTCACCACCGCCTCGCCCTCGATGCCGGAGAAGGCGAGCGCGGCGGTGCCGGCGACGCGGGCCTCGGGATCGCCGAGCACCAGCACGTCGGGAATTCGCTTGCACACGCCGATCTCGAGATGGTCGCGCAGCGCCCGGATGCGCGCGGCATCGTCGGCGAGGCCGTGGGCGGCGAGCGCGCAGGCGGTGCCGAGGCCGACGATGCCGGGCACGTTCTCGGTGCCGGCCCGGCGGCCGCGCTCCTGCGACCCGCCGACCATCTGTGCATGCAAGGCGGTGCCGCGCCTGACATACAGAGCGCCGATCCCCTTCGGGGCGTGCAGCTTGTGGCCGGAGAGCGAGAGAAGGTCGATGCGGGTCGCGGCGAGCGCGATCGGCAGCCGACCGACCGCCTGCACCGCATCGGTGTGGAACAGCGCGCCGACCGCCTTCGCCCGCGCGGCGAGCTCGGCGACCGGAAAGACGGTGCCGGTCTCGTTGTTCGCCCACATGATCGAGACCAGCGCGACGCGCTCCGACAGCGCCCGCTCGTAGGCCGCGATGTCGAGCCGGCCGCGGCGGTCGACCGGAATCACGTGCACCGAATACCCTTCGCCGGCGAGCGCTGCGGCACGCTTGCCGACCGCGGCGTGCTCGACCGCGCTGATCACGATCTCGCGCTGCTCCGGGCGAGCCGCGAGCGCGCCGCGGATCGCCAGATCGTCGCTTTCGGTGCCGCCGGAGGTGAAGACGATCTCGGAGGAATCCGCCGCGCCGATCAGCGCCTGCACCTGGCGGCGGGCGCGGCCGACCAGCCGCTTCGCCGCGGCACCCGCCGCATGCGGCGACGACGGATTGCCGAACACCTCCGAAAAGCACGGCAGCATCGCCTCGACCACGCGGGGGTCGACCCGCGTGGTGGCGTTGTTGTCGAGATATACGGGGGTGGTCATGACGAGCCTCAGTGCGCCGGAACGACCCGGACCGGGAAGCCGAGCTTGCGGATCAGCCGCTCCTGGACGCCGGAGATGGTGACGGAGGCGAGCGCGCAGCCGACGCAGGCGCCGGCGAGCCGCACGAAGGCGGTGTTGCCCTCCACCCGCACCAGCTCGCAGTCGCCGCCGTGCGCCTTCAGGTTCGGCCGCAGCTCGGCGATCGCGTCGGCGATCAGGTTGGCGCGCAAGGCCTCGGCGTCGGCCGGTGACAGGGGGGCCGGAGACAGGGCGGCCGGCATGGCGGCGGTGTCGATCGTGGTCGCAGTATCGAGCATCGTGTCTCTCCGGGGGTTCGAACTCGGTCAACCGAACGATTTGCCGCACGAGCAGCTCGCGGTGGCGTTGGGGTTGTCGAAGGTGAACCCCTTGCCGGCGAGCGTCTCGACGAAACCGATGGTGAGCCCCGCGAGGAGCGGCTGCGACTGCGGATCGACAAAGAGCTTCACGCCCTCGGACACCACCACGGCGTCGTCGGGCTTCGGCTCGGTGTCGAGGCCGATCATGTACTTGTTGCCGGCGCAGCCACCGACCTCGATCATCACCCGCAAACCCGCCTCGGGCTTGCCGGCGCGGGTCATCGCGGTGCGGACGGCTTCGGCGGCCTCGGTCGACAACGTGATCATCGCAGACACTCCATCGCGTTCACGTCCGAACCGATGAGCAACTCGCGTGCCATCTGATCACGACGACGAGAAGTGCCTGCGGCACAGGCGTTTCCGCGAACGTTCCGGGTTCCGCCGGACGGCTCGTCGCAAAGGCGACACGCCCTCCCTGTCGTCGCCTGTCGGCTTTGCTGCAACGGCATGGCAGCCTCGCGAGCGCCGGAGGGCGCCTTGGCACGCGCAGGCGGAGACGGCCGAAAGGCCGCACGACGTCACGGTCGCGGCGGGGGCCGCGGCGCACGCTCCGCCCGGGCGGGCAGAATTCGATGTGGCGAAATGAATCGCGTCCCCACGGCCGTGGAGACGCGCGAGAACAGACGTACCGCGGGATGCGCGAGGCGCAAACCCGACTTTCGGCTAAGAAACCGCTCCGACCTCGCTGCGCAGGCGGGCGCGGGCGAGCCGGCTCTCGCCGGTCTCCTCGCCGAAGCAGCTCTCGAAGTCGCCGCAGGCCGAGCAGACCGGCGTCGAGCACGTCACGAAGCCGTCGCTCTCGCACATCGTGCGGTAGAAGAAGCGCTTCCACTTCATGTTGCGCACGTTCTTCACGGCGAGCGGGGCGAAATGCCGCATCAGGAGCCGCGTGAGCTCGCCGCGGTTCCGCAGACCGAGGTCTTCCCACAGATGGTTCGGCGCGAGCGCGCGGCGCGCCACCATGGCGGCGAGCCAGACACTCTCCTCGCTGTCGCGGGTGCGCAAGGCGAGCAGCAGGTCGCGCACCATCGCCGCCTCCTCGTCGAGGTCGGGGTCGGGGTCGGGGTCGGACGAGTCCGCGTCGTCCGCAGACGCGTCGGCGAGCAACCCGTCGGCGCCGGGAAAGCGGCGCTCGACCAGCGCCGACAGCTCCTCCGGTGCGAGGCCGAGCGCGCGATGCAGCGGCCCCTCCTCGCTCGCCGCGACGGCGATCAGCGAGGCGAGCACGTGGGTGTCGAAGTCGCGCTCGTCGTCGATCGTCGCCTCCTCCGGCCATCGACCGGTGAGCCCGCGATAGATCGCCGCGGCATGGCCGCGACGGCTCTGCACGGGCGGGCACGGCGCGAAAGCGGAGACGAGCACGGCGACGTCCTCCCTGTTCGGCGCCGGCCTCCTGCGGGCCGGCGAGCCTCGGCGCGAGCGGCGGTCGATCAGGCGGCGGCGAGCACGCTCGCCTTGACGTGGGTCTGGGCGCTCTTGGCGCACACCCGCGCGCACGCCCCGCAGCCGATGCAGTTGCCCTCCTGGTCCACCACCATCACCTTGCGGACGAACTCCTCGTCGTCGTCGTCGTCGCCGTCGACCGAGCAGGCGACCAGCTCGTCGTCGTCGTTGACGCCCATCAGCTTCATCACGTCGCGCGAGCAGACCTTGAAGCAGCGGCCGCAGCCGATGCACTTGTTGCCGTCGATCGCGGTGAGGTATTCGGGCTCCCACGCGCTGCCGTCACGGGTGATGAACATCGGAAGGTCCTCCTCGGCCGTGCGCGGCCTCTGACAAGGGACGAGGCGGCGCTCAGGCGCGCGCCACCTCCGGATATTTCTCGATGGTCGCGACGCACGCCGCGACCTGCTTGGTGCCCTCCGCCGCGAGCGCCGCCAGGCTGTCGAAGCCGAAGCGGTGCACGTCGCGCAGGTGCTTGGTGAGCACGACGAGCCGCCCGGTGGTGAGGATCATCCGGCCGAACCCCTCGTGGTGCATCTTCATCATCGGGCTCGCCACCAGCCCGGTGTGCTGCTCGATGGCGAGGCCGATCGCGCCGTAATACTGCTCGACCCGCCACAGAATGTCGGGATCGGGATCGCCGATGATCGGCATCGCCCGGCGCCGCTCCTTGGTGACGACATAGTCGGCGAGGAGCTGCGCGTCGGTCTTGGTCTCCCAGGCGCCGTAGCTGTCCTGCGCGCGGATCAGCCGGACCAGCGACTGCAGGAACGGCGTCGCCAACGCCTCGAGATCGGCGATCGCCGGATCACGGGCGTCGGCCGCGGTTGCGGGAGCGGTGTCGGGAGCAGTCTCGGGCATCGGGGGAACTCCGGAAGATCGGCAAATCGGAAGGGCGATCACTCGTCGTCGACGAAGGACGGCTTGTCGACCGGCAGGCCGGCGCCGGCCAAAACCTTGCGCAGCCACGGCGGCGGCGAGCCGGCGAGCATCGCGCGGGTGCGCTCGAGCGCCGACTCGACCGACTGCTGCGGCATCTTGATCGGGTGAATTTTCGCGGCGACCACCTTGGCGGCCGATGGCCCGCCGATCGCCACGCAATAGAGCAGATGGCAGCCCTTCAGCGCGTCGACCTTCGGCGTGATGCGGTCCTCGCCTTCGGCCTGATGCTTGCCCTGCTCGTCAGACACCGTGTCGAAGGTGATGGTCTCGACATGGGTCCAGCCGTCGGCGGTGACGTCGTAGACGTCGAAGCAGCGGGCGGAGCCGAAATGGGCGTTCAGCCCCTTGCGGTCCTGGGTCGCGATCGCGACCCGGACGGCGGCAGTGGTGGTGGTGGCCGACACGGCCTCCTCCTGCTCAATGATGCGCAGTCTGCGAATGGCCGTCATGGCTCTCTCCACGATCCCGGAACGGATCGAGCGACTCCGGGGTGTGAACGTGCGGGTGGGCCTGGAAAATATTCGCGGCCTCGAAGATCTGGTCGCGAACGCCTTGATAGAGGACGGAGCGGCGGTACTGGCTGCCGAGCCGGTCGAACACCGGAAAGCCGACCCGCATCAGCGGCACGCCGAGCCGCTCGGAGGCCTGCCGACCGTGGCTGTGGGTGACCAGGAGGTCGCACGCGGCTTCCGCCGCGCGCAGCTCGAAGTCGTCGAGATCGCCGACCGTGACGTCCGCGGCCGGCACCTTTTCGAGGATCGGCGAATGGCCGGAGGTGGTGACCGCCGTCACCACCTCCGCGCCGAGCCCGGTGAAGAAGGTCGCGAGCTGGTGCAGATGGTCCGGCTCGGCGGCGATGGCGACGCGCTTGCCGCCGAAATGGAAATGGCCGTCGAGCATCGCATCGGTCAGCCGGCTGCGCTCGCGCCGCAGCCGCGCCGGCACCGGCTTGCCGGACATCTCCGCGAGCAGCGCGACGAAGCGGTCGGCCGCCTCGAGCGAGCCGAGCGTCTCGAACAGCGTGAACGGCACGCCCGCTTTCTCGGCGAGCTTTTCGGCCGGCCGCCGCACGTGCTCGGCGAGCGCGATGGTGTGGACCGCCGCGCCCATGCCGCGGATCGCCTCGACCGAGACGCCGCCGTAGCTCGTCGGGATCCAGCGGTCCGGCACCGTGCCGTCGAGCGAGGTGGAGATGTCCGGCACGATCACCGGCTCGAGCCCGAACGCCTCCACCGTCTCGCGGATCAGCTCGAGGTCGCCCACCGTATGGTGCCAGCCGGGCAGGATGTTGATGCGCCCCGGTGCGGTGGCGCGAGGCGCTGCGGCAGCCGGCACGATGCCGTCGACCAGCGCGGTCACCGCCTTCGACCACCCCTCCTCGATCGCGCCCTCGAAGTCCGGCGTGTGCACCAGCACGATCTCGGTGCCGGCCAGCTCCTCGCCGCGGCGCGCCTTGATCGCGTTGATGTCGCCGACGAAGTCCTCACCGCGGGTCTCCACCAGCGCGGTGGTGCACACCCCGATCAGCTTCGGATCGGTGCGGTGCTTCAGATTGACGATCGCCTCCTCGAGATGGTCGGCGCCGCCCAAAATGGTCGCGACCTCGTCCATCGCGGTGGTCTGCAGCGCGACCGTCTCCTTGAAGTGGCGCACGAACAGCACCAGCGCGAACGAGGTGCAGCCCTGGCTGCCGTGGAACAGCGGCATCGACGCGTCGACGCCGAGAAAGGCGAAGGCGGCGCCGAGCGGCTGCGACGACTTCAGCGGATTGATCGCCGCGGCCTTCTGGGTGGTGGTGATCCTCGCCATGGCTCAGTCGTCCCCGATCTCGTCGGCGTCGCGCCCGGCGAATTTCTTCCGGTGATGCGCGAGATAGGCGGGATCGGTGTTGTCGACCCGGCTCTCGGCGAATTTTTTACGATGCCGCGCGGCAAACGAGTCGTCCGGCTGCCCGATCGGACCAGCCCCGCTCTCCGTCACCTCTCCCCACTGGGGAGAGGTCGGCGCCGAAGGCGCCGGGTGAGGGGGCGCGTTCCTTTCGGGCGTGGGCTGGCGCGCGCGCGCGCGCGCCGCGCGG
>NZ_AKZI01000100.1 GCF_000293785.1 Rhodovulum sp. PH10
AGACGTCGCCTTCGGCGACCCTCAGGATGAGGTCATAGTTTCCCGCCGCTGGTATGAGTTTCACGCGCCCGCACAAAAAAATGCGCCGGACCAGCGGGGCCCGGCGCAGTTCATCGGCAGAGCCGACTACACCTTCCAGAGGGACAGCTGCGGCGACACGAGACGTGTGGGAGGAAATCGTCGCCACGAGCTGCAACCAGCATGTCGGCCGCGAGCGGGCGGAACAACGCGGCTTTCGACATGCCACCCCCGCTCGCGGAGCAGGGCTTTTCGCGGCTGCGAAAAGAAACGGCCGCCGTGCGCGACGGCGGCCGCTGTCGTGATCTCCCGCGCGGCGGGCTTCAATAGCTCCAGCGCTGCGCCTTGCTGACCAGGAAGTCGCGAAACGCCTGCACGCGGGCGACCGACTTCAGCTCTTCCGGATAGACGAAATAGGCGTCGAGCGAGACCGCGTCGTCGTCGCCGAACAGCGTGACGAGGCCTTCGTTGTCCTCGAGGATGTAGTCCGGCAGCATCGCGATGCCGATGCCGCGCTGGCAGGCGCGCAAGACGCCGGCGATGTTGGTGATGATCAGATGCGGCGAGCGCAAATCCTTGCCCTCGCGGCCGGCGGTCAGAAGCCAGCGGGCGCTCTGCAGGTTGATCGGCACCACCGTGCCGCCGAGCACGATCAGCCGATGCTTGTCGAGATCCTCGACGCCGCGCGGCGTGCCGAACCGCTTGAGGTACTCGGCCGAGGCGTAGGCGTGATAATGCACCGAGAACAGCTTGCGCTGGATCAGGTCGGGCTGGGTCGGCTGGCGCAGGCGGATCGCGACGTCGGCCTCGCGCATCGCCAGGTCGAGCTCCTCCTCGGTCGCCATCAGCGTGATGCGGATGTCGGGATAGAGATCGGTGAACTCGCCGAGCCGCGGCGTCAGCCAGTGCACGCCCATGCCGATCGTGGTGGTGACGCGCAGGTCGCCGTGCGGCCGCTCGCGACTGTCGGTCAGCTTCACCCGCACCGATTCGAGCTTCATGAACACGTCGTGGGCGGTGCGGTAGAGAAGCTCGCCCTGCTCGGTGAGGATGAGGCCGCGGGCATGGCGGTGGAACAGCGCGACCGACAGCTCCTGCTCGAGCGCGCTCACCTGGCGCGACACGGCCGATTGGGAAAGGCCGAGCTGCTCACCCGCATGGGTGAAGCTGCCCGCCTCGGCGGCCGCGTGAAAGACCTTCAGCTTGTCCCAGTCCATGATCGATCGCGGGCCTCGCCCGTTCCCATCCCGGCCCGCCGTTGCGCACGGGCTGCTCCCGGATCGACGACGAGCCGGGCTTGTTCTCGTGTGGCACGGATCGGGCACGTGGGCTCGCCCACGCTGCAACGCCCTCGCCCGTGATCCATCGACATGGTTGAAAAACTCCGAACGGCTACGCTGCGACGATCTCGGTGGCGGCCATCGCCGCCAGGAAGCGCTCGGCCTCGAGGGCGGCCATGCAGCCCATGCCGGCGGCGGTCACCGCCTGCCGATACAGCTCGTCGGCGACGTCGCCGGCGGCGAACACGCCGGGCACCGAGGTCGCGGTGGAGAACGGCGCCACCTTCACGTAGCCGGACGGCTTCAGCTCGAGCTGGCCTTCCACCAGCTCGGTCGCCGGCGCGTGGCCGATCGCGATGAACACGCCGTCGGCGGGAAGCGTCGTCGGCGCGCCGGTCGTCACGTCGCGCAGCTTGACGCCGGTCACCTTCGGCGGCTGCTCGCTGCCGACCACCTCCTCGACGATGGTGTTCCACACCACCTCGATCTTCGGGTTCCGAAACAGCCGGTCCTGCATGATGCGCTCGGCGCGAAACGCGTCGCGCCGGTGCACCACCGTCACCTTGCTCGCGAAGTTGGTGAGGAACAGCGCCTCCTCGACCGCGGTGTTGCCGCCGCCGACCACCACCACCTGCTTGCCGCGATAGAAGAAGCCGTCGCAGGTCGCGCAGGCCGACACGCCGTAGCCCTTGAACGCCTGCTCCGACGGCAATCCGAGCCAGCGCGCCTGGGCGCCGGTCGCCAGCACCAGCGAATCGGCGAGATAGAGGGTGCCCGACTCGCAGGTCGCGCGGAACGGCCGCTGCGACAGGTCGAGCGCGCTCACGTGATCGGTGACGATGGTGGCGCCGACATGCTCGGCCTGCTTCTGCATCTGCTCCATCAGCCACGGGCCCTGCACGCCCTCGGCAAAGCCCGGATAGTTTTCCACGTCCGTGGTGATGGTGAGCTGGCCGCCCGGCTGGATGCCCTGTATCAGCACCGGCGAGAGCATCGCGCGCGCAGCGTAGATGGCCGCGGTGTAGCCGGCAGGCCCGGACCCTATGATGAGAACCTTGGCATGGAGGGTCTCGGCCATGCGTCGCCTCGTCGTGTTGGGGAAAGACCGCTGGCGGGGTGCGAGCGGCGGGACAGAAGTGCCGTCAATTTAGACTTTCCGTCAAGGCATGCAAGACACGCATAACCCCGGATGTGCATACCGCATCTTCGGCTCCACCGTCGGGGCATGCGCAATATTATTTCTCGATGGCACGTCTCTTGCGATAATGAGATCGCGAGTCGCCCGCCGTCCGCCCGGAGCCTGCCGTGTCCTACCGTCTCGATGCCATCGATCACCGAATCCTGAAGGAGCTTCAGGACAACGGCCGGATGACCAATGTCGAGCTCGCCCGCCGCGTGGGCATCTCGCCGCCGCCCTGCCTGCGCCGTGTGCGGGCGCTGGAGGATGCCGGCTTCATCACCGGCTATCGCGCGCTGCTCGACGAGAAGCAGCTCGGCTACGAGGTCACCGCCTTCGCGATGGTGCACCTGTCGAGCCAGGCGGAGGCCGACCTCGTCGCCTTCGAGGAGTATATTCGCTCGAAGCCGCTGGTGCGCGAGTGCTGGATGCTGTCGGGCGAGATCGACTTTCTCCTGAAGTGCGTCGCGCCAAATCTCTCGACCTTCCAGGCGCTGGTGGCCGAGCTGACCGCCGCGCCGAACGTGCGCAACGTCAAGACGACGCTGACGCTGCGCAACGCCAAGAACGCCGCGGCGGTGCCGCTCGAGCTCGACCGTTTGGCCGGGTGACGACGTCGCAAACGTTCGGTCGCAAACGTTCGAGTTCTTTCGAGTGCCCGCCATGACGACTTCCGACACGCCGCGGCCGATCGCCGTCCTGGTCGACCGCGAGGGCTTGGGTGATTCGCTCCTCAAGCTCCCCTTCCTGCGGGCGATCGCAAAAGCCTACCCGGACCGGCCGATCTGGTGGATCGCCACCCACCAGACGGCGATGGCGCGTGAGCTCGCGCCCTTCATGAAGGGCACGCTCGCGAAGGTGATCGAGAATGCCGGCATCACCACGCCGCCGCGCGAGGTGATCCCGCGGCTGAAGGCGCTGCCCGCCTTCGAGCTGGTGTTCGATTCGCGCACCCGCGTGCTCACGGTGCTGTTGGCGCGCCTCTTCCTGCGCCACCGCGGCTTCTATTGCGCCCTGCCCGGCTACGCGCTGTCGAGCCGGCGGCCGCCCGGCCGGTGGACGCGCCCGCACGGCGTCGCCGACCGCATGCTGAGCCTCGCCGAGGCGGCTCGTCGCGGGCCGGCGGATTGGTCCGGCCGTTTCGATATTTCCGAAAATGCCCGCGCGCTCGCCGCCACCCGCCTACCCACCGGGCGAACCTATGTCGGGCTCGCGCCCGGCAGCCGCGAGGCACGCAAGAACTGGCCGATCGCCCGCTGGGTGGCGCTGGCAAAAGCCTTGTCGGCGAGCGGAAGCACGCCGGTGTTTCTGATCGGCCCGCAGGAGGCGGAGATGATCGACGCCATCCGGGCCGAGGTGCCGGACGCGCTGATGCCGGAGGTCGAGCCGGTCGACCCAGCGCTCGGCCTAGTGCGGCTCGAGCTGGCGATCGCGATCGCCGAGCGGCTGGCGGCGGCGGTCGCCAACGACAACGGCATCGGCCATCTCTTGGCGATCGTCGGCACGCCCTTGGTCAGCCTGTTCGGGCCGACCGATGTCGGCCGCTGGAAGCCGTTCACGACGCGCGGGGTGATCGTCCGGGCCCGAGATTTCGGCGGCACGACGATGGAGGACATTCCGGTGGACGCGGCGTTTCGCGCCGCCGAGCGCGTGCTGGCGGGATAGCGGCGCCATATTTTCCGACGGACACGGAAAAGAAGAAGCCCCTCACCCGCGAGCTTCGCTCGCGACCTCTCCCCGTGAACGGGGAGAGGTTTTGGAGACTGCGGCACCGCTCTTCCTGAACGTCTCACCGCACCGCGCTACGGGATGCACACATCCTCGAAAACGACGAGTTCTCAATAGGAATCGCGAACGCTTCCAAGAACTCCTCCGTCATCGCCGGGCTTCGACCCGGCGATCCATCAACCCGAACAAAAAGACCTTTTGATCTTGATGGATGCGCGGGTCGGAGCCCGCGCATGACGGATGAATGCATCCGGGGCGATGTGTGCATGCTCTCCCCGCATCGCGGGGAGAGGTCGGAGTCCGAGCGACAGCGAGGACTCCGGGTGAGGGGTATGGGCGCTTTCCCTGCAGGTGTTCTGCAGCGCGCGTCCGCCGGCCCGCTCAATACGCGGCGTAGGATTTTTCCTCGACGATCTCCGAGCCGACGAGGTCGTCGATCGCCCGCTTGAGCGCGGCACGACGGTCGTTGGTGCGGTAGACCGCGCGGGCGAGCTTCACGAACGTCTCGCCGAAGTCGCCCTTGCGCTCGCAGTCGCGGATGTCGTCCTCGATCTGCCAGAGCGTCTCGTTGACCGCCTTCAGCTCGGCCTTCAGCGGCGCTATGCCGGGCTCGGCCGCGATCAGCGGTGCGAGTGTCGCCGCGAGCTGGTCCAGCTCGCGGCCAACGTTCGTGCGCTTGACGGGATCGGCGATCCGCTCGGCCTTGATCTCGAGAATCGTGACCTTGTCGGCCAGCTCGCCGACCGAGACGACGATCTCGACCCGCGTCCCGCTCGGCCCGCCTGCCCCGGCTCCGCCGGCGTTTACGGCCAGGGGCGCGCTCACCGCCACTCGACCTCGAGCACCTCGTAGGCTTTTGCGCCGCCCGGCGTCACCACCTCGACCTGGGCGCCCTTCTTCTTGCCGACCAGCGCGCGGGCGAGCGGCGAGGTGATCGAGATGCGGCCGGCCTTGGCGTCCGCCTCGGGCTCGCCGACGATCTGCCACACGGTCTTCTTCTCGGTGTCCTCGTCGATCAGCGTGACGGTCGCGCCGAATTTTATGGTGTCGCCGGACAGCTTGGAGACGTCGATCACCTCGGCGCGCGCGAGCTTGTCCTCCAGCTCGGCGATGCGCCCCTCGTTGAGCGACTGCGATTCCTTCGCGGCGTGATACTCGGCATTCTCCGAGAGGTCGCCATGGGAGCGGGCCTCGGTGATCTGCTGAATGATGCGAGGCCGCTCGACCTGCTGGCAGTGGCGCAGCTCCTGCGCGAGAGCCGCATAGCCGGCCGCCGTCATCGGTATCTTGTCCATCGGTTCCTCTCCGACAGAAAAACGCAATCGACCGCAAGGTGGCCCGCAGGCCTCCCTGCCGTCGTACGAGAGAGTGTCAGCCGTGCCCTATATCGCCGAACGCGCCCGTCACCGGGCGCGGTCGGAGAAATAGCTTTGCAGCGTACGAACCTCGAGGTCGCCCCCGAGATAGGCTTTTATGCCCAAACTCGCCGCAATGGCTCCGGAAAGAGTGGTGTAGTACGGCACTTTATGCAAGAGGGCTGCACGACGCAGGGAGCGTGAATCGCTCAGCGCCTGAGTGCCGTCGGTGGTGTTGAAGACGAGTTGCACACCGCCGTTCTTGATCGCGTCGACGATGTGCGGGCGGCCCTCCAGCACCTTGTTCACCTTCTGCGCCGGCACCCCGTGGGCTTCGAAATAGCGCTGGGTGCCGGACGTCGCGATCACCTTGAAACCGAGTTCCGACAACAGCTTGACGGTGTCGAGGATGCGCGGCTTGTCGACGTCGCGCACCGACACGAACACCGTGCCGGCCCGCGGCAGACGGTTGCCGCCGCCGATCTGGCTCTTGGCGAAGGCGATCTCGAACGAGCGATCGAGCCCCATCACCTCGCCGGTCGAGCGCATCTCCGGGCCGAGCAAGGTATCCACACCCGGGAAGCGCGCGAACGGGAAGACCGCCTCCTTCACCCCCACATGCGCGAGCTTCGGCGGGGTGAGACGCTGGCTTTCGAGCGACTCACCGGCCATCACGCGGGCCGCCACCTTGGCGACCGGGATGCCGATCACCTTGGCGACGAACGGCACCGTGCGCGAGGCGCGCGGGTTCACCTCGAGCACGTAGATGTCGCCGTCCTTGATGGCGTACTGCACGTTCATCAGGCCGCGCACCTCGAGCGCCAGCGCGAGCGCGCGGGTCTGGCGCTCCAGCTCGGCGATCGTCTCGCGGGGCAGCGAGTGGGGCGGCAGCGCGCAGGCCGAATCGCCCGAATGAACGCCCGCCTCCTCGATGTGCTCCATGATGCCGGCGACGAAGGTGTCCTTGCGGTCGGCGAGGCAGTCGACGTCGACCTCGGTGGCGTCGGACAGATAGCGGTCGATCAAGAGCGGACGCCGCTCGGAGACCACCAGCTCGGACGGCCGGCCGAGATCGCCCGACAGGCGCTCGAGGTAATTGTCGAGCTGATTGCCGTCGTGGATGATCTCCATCGCCCGGCCACCCAGCACGTAGGACGGCCGGATCAGCACCGGATAGCCGATCTGATCGGCGATCGCGCGCGCCTTGATGGTGGTGTCGGCGATGCCCGACAGCGGCTGGCGCAGGCCGAGCCGGTCGAGCAGCTTCTTGAAGCGGTCGCGGTCCTCGGCGAGGTCGATCGCATCGGGCGACGTGCCGAGGATCGGCACCTCCGCCTTCTCGAGCGATTCGGCGAGCTTCAGCGGCGTCTGCCCGCCGAACTGGACGATCACGCCGTGCAGCGTGCCGTTCTTGCGCTCGTTGTCGATGATCTCGATGACGTCCTCGGCCGTCAGCGGCTCGAAGAACAGGCGATCCGAGGTGTCGTAGTCGGTCGACACCGTCTCCGGATTGCAGTTGACCATGATGGTCTCGAAGCCGGCCTCCTTCAGCGAGAAGCAGGCGTGGCAGCAGCAATAGTCGAACTCGATGCCCTGCCCGATCCGGTTCGGCCCGCCGCCGAGAATGACGACCTTCTTTTTGTCGGTCGGCGCCGACTCGTCGGCCGGCAGCCCCGCGAACGGCGCCTCGTAGGTCGAGTACATGTAGGCGGTCGGCGAGGCGAACTCGGCCGCGCAGGTGTCGATGCGCTTGTAGACCGGGCGCACGTCGAGCGCGCGGCGGCGCTTGGCCACCTCCTCCGGCTTGAGCCCCGCGAGCTTGGCGAGCCGCGCGTCGGAAAAGCCCATCGCCTTGAGGCCGCGCAGCACGCCGGCGCTGGTCGGCAAGCCCTTGGCCATCACCTCGGCCTCGGCCTCGACGATGCCGCGGATTTCCGCGAGGAACCACGGGTCGATCCGGCAGGTGCGGAAGATCTCCTCGTCGGAGGCGCCGAGCCGCATCGCCTGCGCGACCTTGAGGATGCGGTCGGGCGTCGACTGCGCGAGCGCCGCGCGGATGGCGTTCTTGTCGTCGCCGGTGCCGATGCCGTCGATGGTGATCTCGTCGAGCCCGGTCAGGCCGGTCTCCAGCGAGCGCAGCGCCTTCTGCAGCGACTCCTGAAAGGTGCGGCCGATCGCCATCGCCTCGCCGACCGACTTCATCGCGGTGGTGAGCAGCGGCTCGGCGCCGGGGAATTTTTCGAAGGCGAAGCGCGGCACCTTGGTGACGATGTAGTCGATGGTCGGCTCGAACGAGGCCGGCGTCGCGCCGCCGGTGATGTCGTTGGCGATCTCGTCCAGCGTGTAGCCGACCGCGAGCTTGGCCGCGACCTTGGCGATCGGGAAGCCGGTCGCCTTGGAGGCCAGCGCCGAGGAGCGCGACACTCGCGGGTTCATCTCGATGACGATCAGCCGCCCGTCGTCCGGGTTGACGGCGAACTGCACGTTCGAGCCGCCGGTCTCGACGCCGATCTCGCGCAGCACCGCGAGCGAGGCGTCGCGCATCATCTGATACTCTTTGTCGGTCAGCGTGAGCGCCGGCGCGATGGTGATCGAGTCGCCCGTATGGATGCCCATCGGGTCGAGGTTCTCGATCGAGCAGACGATGATGCAGTTGTCGTTCTTGTCGCGAACGACCTCCATCTCGAACTCTTTCCAGCCGAGCACGCTCTCCTCGATGAGCACCTCGGTGGTGGGCGACGCGTCGAGCCCGCGCTCGACGATCTCCATGAACTCGGACTTGTTGAAGGCGACGCCGCCGCCGGTGCCGGCGAGCGTGAAGGACGGGCGGATGATCGCCGGCAGGCCGATGTCCTCCACCGCCTCCAGCGCCTCGACGAGGCCCTTGGCGATGTAGCGCCGCTTGCGCTCGGCCTCGCCCGCCGCCCACTGCGCCTCGCAGGCGGTCACCGCGCGCTTCGCCTCGTCGGGCGGCAGGCCCTGCGCCTCGATCTTCGCGATCTCGGCGGCGTGCAGGTCGCGGTCCGCCTTCTTCATGTCGGAGGCGTTGGCGAGCGCCGATTTCGGCACCTCGAGGCCGATCTTCTTCATCGCCTCGCGAAACAGCTCGCGGTCCTCGGCCTTGTCGATCGCCTCGGCGGTGGCGCCGATCATGGTGACGCCGAACTTGTCGAGCACGCCCATGCGGCGCAGCGACAGCGCGGTGTTGAGCGCCGTCTGGCCGCCCATGGTGGGCAACAGCGCGAGCTTGTCGTCGGGACGCTCCCGGCGCTCCTTCTCGATGATCTTTGCGACGATCTCCGGGGTGATCGGCTCGACATAGGTGGCGTCGGCCATCTCCGGGTCGGTCATGATGGTGGCCGGGTTGGAGTTGATCAGCACCACCCGGTAGCCTTCCTCACGCAGGGCCTTGCAGGCCTGGGTGCCGGAATAGTCGAACTCGCAGGCCTGGCCGATGACGATCGGCCCCGCGCCGATGATCAGGATCGAGGAGATGTCGGTGCGTTTGGGCATCCGGTTTTTGCGGTTGTGTTGGAGTTGGGTCGGATCGTCTCGCGGTGACGGGGCAGTTCGGGCACAAAAAAAGGCGTCGTGGACGCGCCGCCTTGCGAACTCGACCGATCTGTCGCCTGCCCCCGGCGGAGCGCCTGGGCGGCGGACCGTTTAGCCCAGAATCGTCGGCGTGGGAAGAGCGTCGGGCCGGATCGGCGGCCGATGCGGTATCTTGACACCTTTTCCGAGCGAATTCAGAGGCATCGGGGTCGGCCGGCCTGCACGGGGCCGGCGCACGGGGCCGGCGCGCCGAGACCTGCGCCGCGAACCCGGGCGCCGCAGAACGAGCGAACCCGGACGAGCCCGCCAGGGAGACACATCGGGGGACGACAAAGCGGGGACGACACATCGGGGGGACGAGCGCACCGGCCGAACGGCCGGTGCGTCGTCGCGCGACCGCGCCTATTGCAGCTTGCCGCAGACGATCCGCGCCTCGGACGGCAGGCTGTCGCCGCTCCAGCGGGCTTTTGCGAACATTTGCTCGGTCGGCGCCGGGGTGGCGGTGAGCAACGCCTCGCCGGCGTCGCAGGCCGCCTCGCAGCTCGTCTTGCCCTCGCAGGTCGCGGTGACCGCGCGCAGCACCGGCGCGGCGGCCGGCGTGGCGGCCGCCTGCGCGGCGGGCGCGCTCGGCAGCACCAGGTTCAGCACCGGCTCGGCGGCGCTGCCGGTGATGGTCGCCGAAGCCTTCGGTCCGGTGGTGACGGTGCCGATCGAGAGCTTGGCGGCCGGGCCCGGCTCGCCCTGCGGTCCGGCCTCGCCCTTGGCACCCGGATCGCCCTTGGGCCCCGCCTCGCCCTTCGGCCCCGCGGCGCTGGCGGTGCCCGCCGTGCCGGCCGGACCGGCCGGCCCCGCCTCGCCCTTCGGACCCGCCGGGCCGGTGTCGCCCTTCGGGCCCGCCGCGCCCTGCGGGCCGGCATCGCCCTTGTCGCCCTTCGGGCCGGCCTGGCCGCAATTGGCGATCACCACCTCGCGCTCCTCGTCGGCGGACTTCACCGTCACGGTGCAGTCGGCGGGGTGATAGACCTCTTTCCAGGTGAAGCGGCGATTGCTGCGCGACATGGTGTCGAAGCGGCCGTCGAACGTCACCTTCTCGTTGGCCTTGGCGACCCGGCCGCTGATGACGAGCTGGCCGTCCTCGATCTTGGCGGTGGAGATCTGAATCGCCGCATCGGCGGCGCCGAGGGTGACGAGAGTGAGGGCAGCGCCCAGCATGATCGATCGCATGATTACCTGCTCGAACCTCCCACAGCGGAGCCGCAGGATGCTGCTCCGCGGATGATCCCATAGACGGCAACCGCAATCCCTTCGTGACGGAGCACGGCGAGCGGATGTCGTCCGACGTGCGGGCCGCGGGTCCGGGACGCGTTCGGCAGTCACGTTGACGGCGCGAGAAGCGCCGATCGAAGAATGGCAAGCAGGTCGGATTTTGTCGACCGCGGCGTGGGCGAGCGGGCGCCGCAATCTCGAGCAGGCCGCGGCTCTGATCACGGCCGGCCCGATCACGGCCCGCCCGATCTCGATCCGCCGGCGCGAGGGCGGCCGGACACTGCGGGGCGGCAGGCGAGAGGCGCGAGACGGCCGGATCGAAGAGGGCTGGATCGGAGAAGGCCGGATCGAACACGGCGGGATCGAAGATGGCGGCGCCGAGCACGGCGACGGTTCGGCGCCGGCGGGCGCCTACCCTGCCCCTGCCCTGCCCGTGCAAAAAAAACGCCCGCGGGCGGCCACCGTCCCGGCGACCGCCCGCGGAAAAGCTCGTATCGGTCAGGACGAGGCGCCGGGCCGGCCGCCTTTCGCGGTGTCGCTCACCGCCTTCATGGCGGTCTCGCTCAAATCCTTCACCTGCTCGGTCATCGCCTGGATCTGGGCCTGCAGGAACTCGGTCTGGAGCCGCAGGATCTCCTGAGGATCCTTGGCGCTGAGGAGCCCTTGCGCGAACTCGAACGCACTGGCCACGTTGCGCTCGGTGTAGCTCATCACCTTGTTGCTCAGCTCGGCGCCGCCGAGCATCGGCATGCCCGGCACGCCACGCTGGAAGAACTGCAGATAACCGTTCACCGCGGTCCGCATCTGCTCGAGGCTCTGCTCGGTCATCTTGCGGAGGTCGGCGGACATTTCGAAGGGGGTCGACGCTGGCATGGTGATCTCTCCTGAGACACTGCGGCTGCGAGACCGCGAAGACGATGCTGTATTCGCGAGGGTCCGGTGACGGCGCAGCGCCCGAAACCCGAGTTCGGAGCGCCGCGATGGGTGTGAGCCACGACCTCGTTCGAGGTCGGCCTGTGTGGCACGCTTCGACGGCCGACGTGAGCGGACGACGCATGATAGGCATGTGGATAGGGAATGGTCAAAGCCAATTCCGCCCGGCCGACTGGTCGCATGATACCAACACCGAGAGTCGCAATCGGTTCTTCCCGCGGTGAGAATTCGGCAGGGAGGTCCGGCTCGCGGCGCGGCCGGCCGGCGATTGAAGCCCGGCGCCGGGAATCGTAGGGTCGCGCCCGCACACCGTTGCGCGGTGGCCCCGGCCGACGGGCCGACGGCGCCCCCGCGAACCCACATCGACTCTCCCGCATGCGTCGGCCGGCCGACCGGCGTGCGTCCAACCGAAGCGAGGATTTCATGGCGTCGATCACCCTGCGGCGTCCGGACGACTGGCACGTGCATTTCCGCGACGGCGCCGTGCTGCGCACCGTGGTGCCGTTCACCGCCCGCCGGTTCGCCCGCGCCATCGTGATGCCGAACCTGGTGCCGCCGGTGACCACCACCGCGATGGCAAGCGCCTATCGCGAGCGGGTGCTCGCCGCGGTGCCGCCGGGAAGCGGCTTCACGCCGCTGATGACCTGCTATCTCACCGACGGCACCGACCCGGCCGACCTCGTCGCCGGCCACCGCGACGGCGTGCTGACCGCGGCAAAGCTCTATCCGGCGAACGCGACCACCAATTCGAGCCACGGCGTCACCGACATCGAAAAGATCTTCCCCGTGCTCGAGGCGATGGAGCGCGCCGGCATGCCGCTTCTCGTGCACGGAGAGGTGAACGACCCGGCGGTCGACATCTTCGACCGCGAGGCGGTGTTCATCGAGCGGGTGCTCGATCCGACCCGCCGGCGCTTTCCCGCGCTGAAGGTGGTGATGGAGCACGTGACGACCCGCGAGGCTGTCGATTACGTGCGCGAGGGCGGGCCGACCATCGGCGCCACCATCACGCCGCAGCATCTGATGATCAACCGCAACGCCATTTTGAGCGGCGGCATCCGGCCGCATTATTACTGCCTGCCGGTCGCCAAGCGCGAGCACCACCGGCTGGCGGTACGGGCGGCGGCGACCGGCGGCGACCCGTCGTTCTTCCTCGGCACCGACACGGCGCCGCATCTGCGCCACCGGAAGGAGGCCGAATGCGGCTGCGCCGGCCTGTTCAACGCGCCCGCCGCGCTCGAATGCTACGCGACCGTCTTCGCCGAGGAGAACGCGCTCGACAAGCTCGAGGCGTTCGCCTCGCTCAACGGCCCGGCCTTTTACGGGCTGCCGCCGAACGAGGCGCGCATCACCCTGGTCGACGAGCCGGAAACGCCACCCGCCGAGGTGCCGGTGCCCGGCGAAGGAAGCCTTCGGGTGTTCGGCGCCGACGAGACGGTGCGCTGGCGGGTGCAGGATCCGGCATGACCGAGCCGGCACGACCGAGCCGGCACGATCGCCCTCGCCCGATCGCTCGGGACCGCCGCCTTCGCGGTGCGAGAAAGGTTTTTTGCTGCACGTCAAACCCGTGCAGCACGAGCGCGTTAACGTCCTGCGAGCGCCGACGTGGAGCCGTTCGCCGAAGAGATCCGTCCCGTTCGAGCGCCGAAGACTTCCGCCCGATCGAGACCGACCGATCGACCGAGGAACCGATCGAAGGAACAGGACGACGATCGTGAAAGCTTCCGACCTGATGACGAGCGAGGTGGTCACGGTGGCGCCGCACGTGCCGGTGCGCAAGATCGCCGAGGTGCTGCACCGGAACGGCATCAGCGCCGTGCCGGTGGTGGACGACAGGGGTGCCCTGATCGGCATCGTCAGCGAGGGCGACCTGATCCCGCTGTCCGCGCCCGACCGCAACGAACGGCGCGACTGGTGGCTGCGCATGCTGGCGGAGGGCGAGGAGCTCGGCGCCGCCTTCGTCGAGCACCTCGAGAAGGACCAGCGCACCGCGCGCGAGATCATGAAATCGCCGGTGATCACCGTGCCGGCGGAGGCCGATCTGGTGGAGGTCGCGCAGGTGCTGGCCTCGCATCACATCCGCCGCGCGCCGGTGATGGCGAACGGCAGGATGGTGGGCATCGTCAGCCGCGCCGATCTGGTCGAGGCGATCGCCGAGAACGGCCGGGTGCCGGCCGCCGCCTCCGAGCAGAAGGCGCCCGGCGGCTTCGACGCCGCGGCGGCGGCGCAGCATCTGACCGCGCTGCAGGAGCGGCTGAAGAAGAAGGCCCTCGCGAGCAACAAGACGTCGGCGTCCGCCCCCTCGCACGCGGCCGGCCCGGCGCAGCCCGTGCCCGCCGCCCAAAAGCCCGCCGGCCAAAAGCCCGCTTCGACGCCGACGGCGGACGCGCCCTCGGCGGCCGAGTTCCGTCACCTGGTCGAGCAGCACGAGCAAGACGTCTCCTCCCAGCACGGCGAGGCGCATCGCCAGCTCGAGGAGCGGCGCCGCCAGGAGGTGAACGAGCTGCTCGCGACCGACCTCGACGACGAGCGCTGGCAGCGGCTGGTTCACGAGGCACAGATCGCCGCCGAGAAGGGCGAGGCCGAGCACATGCTGATCCGCTTCCCGTGCGACCTGTGCAGCGATCACGGCCGCGCGGTGAACGCGCCCGACCCGAACTGGCCGGAGACGCTGCGCGGCCTGCCGGCCAAAATCTTCGCGCGCTGGAAGGAGGAGCTGCAGCCGCACGGCTTCGTCATGCATGCCCGCGTGGTCGATTTTCCGGACGGCATGCCGGGCGACGTCGGCCTCTTCCTCGCCTGGGGCAAGTGAGAGCGTCTGGGCAAAGTGAAGAGAGCGCCTGGGGGACGTGAGAGCGCGCCAGAGTTCGAGAGCCAGGCGATCGAGAGCCCGACGATCGGGATTGCACCGAACGTCGCCAAACCTCTCGACGACGGCTCGAGAGCCTGCGAGAGCCCTCGAGAGACCGAGGCGGCGCGGCGGTGAAAGACCGCCGCGCCTTTTTCGCGTCACAACCTGCGTCAGATCCGGCCGGTCTCGCTCTCGCGGCGCAGCTCGGCCACCACCTCGCGGCGGCCGAGCACCGACCACAGCTCGCGCACCGCCTGCTCGCTCGACTCCGCCGTCGCGTCGCGGAACCGCTCCATGATCTCGCGCAGCTCGATCACCGCGCGGTCGAGCGCAGGCGGCAACGCCACGGTCATCGACGGCGTATGGAACGGCCCTTTGGGATCGAACAGCAGCGCGATCCGGTCCATCGCACGATCGTATTCGTCCGCCCCCACCGACTCGCCGTCGGCACGCAGGAGACCGGCCAGCAGGTTGTGGGCCTGCGCGAGCCGGTCGTGAATGGCTGCCTCGTTCACTGCGCGCGACTCACGAACTTGTGGAAGCGGCTGACCTTGCCGTCGGCGGTGCGGTCCTGATGCAGGAAGGCGAGGTTCGACTCCTCGAACTTGTCGAAGAACTCGTCCCAGCCGATCGTCTCGAGCCCCTCGTCCTTCGGCTCGAAATCGAGCCGCAGGATGCCGGCGTGCTCGCCGCCGCTCTCGGTGCCCTTGACGGTGGCCGGACAGCCGCCGCGCTCCTCCGCCCAGCGGCGGATCGCCTCGTGGTCGGTGGTGGTCTCGCCTTGCGACATGGCGCTCTCCTTCGGTTTCGTTGCGGGTCCGAGCGGCCTGCGCGATCGACGGCAGGCCTCTTGCCGGTGTTTCGAGACGGAAACATTCGGGCGAGGTCGTGTGTTCCACCTCCGCTCCGGCCGCTCCGGCCGCGCGGGCCGCTCGACACGACGGAGGCGTATGACACGCGACGACGCGAAGCACTCTCCCGCGACAGTCGTCGGGTCGGAGCCCGCCGGTGACGCGTGGATGACGGCGATGCGGCGCGGCGATTTCGCAACCGCCTGGTCGATCGCCGACGACGTGCTCGCGGCGCGCCTGGCGCGCGGCGAAACCTGCTGGCACCTTCCGCGCCACCAGCAGTGGCTGTGGACCGGCGCGCCGCTCGAGGGCCGCCACGTTCTGGTGCATTGCTACCACGGGCTCGGCGACACCCTGCAGTTCGTCCGCTTCGCACGGGCGCTGCGTCGGCGCGCCGCCCGCGTCACGCTGTGGGTGCAGCCGGCGTTGCTGCCGCTGGTCGCGACCGCCCCCGGCGTCGACGCGGTGATCCCGCTCGGCGACGGCGCGCCCGGCATCGCCCGCGACGTCGACATCGAGAGCATGGAGCTGTCCCACGCGCTCCGCATCCGGCCCGACCGGCTCGCCGACACCGTTCCCTATCTCGTCCCACCGCCCCGCGATCCAAAGCTGCCGCCGGCGAGCGACCGGCGGCGGATCGGCTTCGTGTGGCGCGCCGGCGGCTGGGATCCCGCCCGCTCGGTGCCGACCGCGGCGGTCGCGGCGCTGTTCGACCGTCTCGCGAAGAACGACCACATCGAAGCCTTTTCGCTGCAGCGCGGCCTCCCCGCGGACGAGACGCAAAACCTTCGCGCGACCGACATCGGCACCGACGACGTCTGCCTCACGGCGGCGCGCATGCGGGCACTCGACCTCGTGGTGTCGGTCGACACCATGGCCGCGCATCTCGCCGGCGCACTCGGCGTGCCGTGCGTCACGCTGTTGCGCGAGGCGTGCGACTGGCGCTGGGGAGATACGGGCGAGCGCACACCATGGTACTCGTCGATGCGGCTTTTGCGAACCCCGCCGGGCGGCGACTGGGCCGACGTGATCACGACGCTCGAGCAGCTTCTTCACCCGTCGACCGTCGGCCGTCCGACCGAGGCGGTGCCGGAACAAACCTCCGGCGGGCACGTTGGCCAGAGACACTTACCTCCGTGCCCTTCGGCTCACGCCCATCCCCGCGGGCGCGACCGCTCGGACGACATTCGGACGACATGATGCAGAGTCCCGCCACCTCATCACGAGCTTCATCACGAAAAGTCCGCGTCGGAATCGTCGGTGTCGGGAACTGCGCCTCCGCGCTCGTGCAGGGGCTGTCTCACTATCGCGATGCACGCGTCAACGAGCCCGAGGCCGGGCTGATGCACACCGACCTGGGTGGTTATCACGTCCGCGACGTGGAGGTGTCGGCCGCCTTCGACGTGCACGCCAAAAAGGTCGGGCGCGACGTGTCGGAGGCGATCTTCGCCCCGCCCAACAACACGATCCGCTTCGCCCGCGTGCCGCCGGCCGGAGTGAAAGTCGAACGCGGCCCGACGCTCGACGGCATCGGCCGGTGGCTGCGCGAGGACATCGTCGAATCCGATGCGCCGGAGGCCGACGTCGCCGCCGTGCTGCGCGACAGCGCGACCGACGTGGTGGTGTCCTATCTGCCGGTCGGGTCGCAGAAGGCGACCGAGTTCTATGCCGAGCGCGCGCTCGACGCCGGCTGCGCCTTCGTGAACTGCATCCCGGTGTTCATCGCCTCCGACGAGGCGTGGCGCCGCCGCTTCGCCGAGCGCGGCGTGCCGCTGATCGGCGACGACATCAAGAGCCAGGTCGGCGCCACCATCGTGCACCGCATGCTCGCCGCGCTGTTTCGCGATCGCGGCGTCGCGCTCGACCGCACCTATCAGCTCAATTTCGGCGGCAACTCCGACTTCAAGACCATGCTCGAGCGCGAGCGGCTCGACTCGAAGAAGATCTCCAAGACCCGCGCGGTCACCAGCCAGCTCGACGTGCCGCTGCCGGCCGACAAGATCCATATCGGGCCGAGTGATCACGTGCCGTGGCTCGAGGATCGCAAATGGGCGCACATCCGCATGGAGGGCACCGGCTTCGGCGGCACGCCGCTGAACGTCGAGCTGAAGCTCGAGGTGTGGGACTCGCCGAACTCCGCCGGTGTGGTGATCGACGCGGTGCGCTGCGCGAAAATCGCGCTCGACCGCGGCATCGGCGGCGCGCTCGACGGGCCGTCGAGCTGGTTCATGAAATCGCCGCCGATCCAGGTCGGTGATCACGAGGCACGGCTGCGGCTGGAGCGGTTCATTGCCGGCGAGGCGTGACGCTCCCGCCGGTCGCGTGCGCGCCCCGATCACGATCCGGGACGGCCGACGATGACGACGTTCTTCCTCGTGCGCCACGGCACGCACGCCCTGCAGCACCGCGTGCTGGCCGGCCGGATGCCGGGCGTCGTGCTGGCCGACGAGGGCCGGCGGCAGGCGCTTGCGCTGGCCGAGCGGCTCGCCGCCGAGCGGCCGACCGCCCTCCTCGCGAGCCCGCGGCGGCGCACCCGCGAGACCGCCGCGCCGCTCGCCGCCGCGACCGGGCTCGCCATCGCCATCGCGCCGGAGGTCGACGAGGTGAACATGGGCGATTGGACCGGGAAGAGCTTCGAGGAGATTTCCGGCGATCCGCGCTGGACCGCCTGGAACACGGCACGCGCGAGCGCCCGCGTGCCGGGCGGCGAGAGCATGGGCGAGGTCGCGCAGCGCATCGGCGGCCTGCTCGATCGCCTCGCCGGCGCCACGCCCGACGGCCGCATCGTGATCGTGTCGCACGGCGACGTGATCAGGTCCGCTCTGCTCGACCGGCTCGGCCTGTCGCTCGACGCCTACGACCGCATCGAGATCGCGACCGGCAGCGTCAGCACGCTGGTGGTCGGCCCGTGGGGCGCAAAAATCCTCGCGATGGGCGAGCGGCCCGCGTCGCCCGCCGAAACCCTCGTCACCCCGGATGCAAAGCCCTTCGACATGATCGTTCACCCGACATGAACATGCGCACCCTCCCCCTCTCCCGCGAGAAAATCCGAGCCGAGGTGCAAGCCCTCGGCCCGTGGTTCCACAATCTCGACCTCGCCGGTGTGAAGACGGCGCCCGACCATTTTCTCGGCGACTATCCGGCGGTGAAGTGGCGACGCTTCGAGCAGTCGCTGCCGGCCGATCTGACCGGCAAGAGCGTGCTCGACATCGGCTGCAATGCCGGCTTCTATTCGATCGAGATGAAGCGGCGCGGCGCCGCCCGCGTGCTCGGCATCGATTCCGATCCGGACTATCTCGCCCAGGCGCGCTTTGCCGCAGAGGTCTGCGAAGCGAACATCGAGCTGCGGCAGATGTCGGTCTATCAGGTCGGCGAGATCGGCGAGACGTTCGACGTCGTGCTGTTCATGGGCGTGCTCTATCATCTGCGCCACCCGCTGCTCGCGCTCGATCTCATCCACGCCCACGTCGCCCGCGATCTCCTGGTGTTCCAGTCGATGCAGCGCGGCAGCGCCGACGTGATGGAGACCGCCGAGAACTACGATTTCTGGCAGACCGATCCGTTCGACCGGCCCGATTATCCGCGGCTGCATTTCGTCGAGAAGCGCTACGCGGGCGACCCGACCAACTGGTGGATCCCCAACCGCGCGGCGGCCGAGGCGATGCTGCGCAGCGCCGGCTTCACCATCGTCGATCACCCCGAGGACGAGGTCTATCTGTGCCGCCGCGCCGGCGCGCCCTCGCCCGATCCGCTCCCGAACACCGTGCCGGAGGCTTTATGATCGAAGCCGCGATGATCTGGAACGAGCCCAACAACAAGTCGCATTGGGATCCCGAGATCGACCCCGACTGGAGCCTGTTCGGCGAGATGGCGATGCTCGCCGGCAAGGCGATCGGCTCGGCCGCGCCGTCGCTGCCGCGCGTGCTCGGCGGCATGTCGCCGATCGATCCGGACTTCGTGCTCAACATGGAGGCGCGCGGCGTGCTCGATCACGTCGACGTGGTCGCCGTGCACGGCTTCCCGCTCGACTGGAATCTCTGGTCGCTCCACGACTGGCCACAAAAGCTCGACGAGATCCGCGCCGTCACCAAGCTGCCGGTGTGGGTGTCGGAGGTCGGCGTCTCGACCTTCGGCGCCGAGGAGGTGCAGGCCTTCGGCCTCGCCCGCACCGCCGAGCTGCTGATCGGCCGCACGCCGCGCATCCACTGGTACAGCCTGTACGATCTCCCCCGCGCCTGGCCCGCCACCACCCGCCACAAGGAGGCCGAGGGCTCGTCCTACTATCGTCACTTCTCCATGGGTCTCCTGCGGGAGGACGGCACGCCGAAGCTCGCGCTCGAGGAATTCGCCAAGCATACGCCCGCGCTCGGCATCTGTCAGTGGTTTCATTATCACGACCATCGGCTGGACGACGCGGTCGCCTGGATGAAGCGGCTCGGCGTAAAACATCTGCGCACCGGCCTGTCGTGGGCCGACAGCTTTCGTCCGAACGCGCTCGACTGGTTCGACCGGCAGATGGACGCGCTCGCCGAGTTCGACGTGACGGTGACGTTCTGCTTCACGCCGGAGCATCTCGGCATCGCGCCGCATCACACCAGCCCGCCGCGCGAGCCGCAGGCGTTCGCCGAATTCTGTGCGTCGATGATCGAGCGTTACGTCGTCCGCACCGCGGTGCGCGAGGTGCTGCTGGCGCCGGCGGAGTGAGCGCCGGCCCGCGCGGGTTCGTCGGGGCGCCGACTCCCGTCGACGCCGGGACCGGCCGCGCCGGCGGGTGCAGGAACAAAGCACGTCGCGTGGCGTTCGCACCACGACCGATCAAGAAGGAGCGATCATGCCGACCCGAGTGCTCGTCACCGGCGGAGCCGGTTTCATCGGTTCGCACGTGACGGACCTTCTTCTCGAGCGCGGGTTCGCCGTGCGCGTGCTCGACAATCTCGATCCTCAGGTGCACGACGGCAACGACACGCCGCGTCATCTGTCGGCCGAGGCCGAGCTGATCGTCGGCGACGTGCGCGATCCCGATGCGGTCGCCCGCGCGCTCGACGGCGCCGGCGCGGTGATCCATCTCGCCGCCTCGGTCGGCGTCGGGCAGAGCATGTACGAGATCGCTTCGTATACCGAGGTGAACGATCTCGGCACCGCCGTGCTGATGGAGGCGCTGCTGCGTCGCCCGGTCGAGCGCATGGTGATCGCCTCCTCGATGAGCGTGTACGGCGAAGGCAGCGCGCGACACCCGGACGGCACGATCGTCGCGCCCGACGACCGCACCGCCGATCAGCTCCGCAAGGGCCGATGGGATCTGGAGACCGCCGACGGCACGCCGCTCGCGCCGGTGCCGACCGCCGAGACGAAGCCGCCGGCGCTCGGCTCGATCTACGCTCTCGGCAAGTTCGTGCAGGAGCGCATGGGCCTGATCACCGGCCGCGCCTACGGCATCCCGACCGTCGCGCTGCGCTTCTTCAACGTGTTCGGGCCGCGCCAGGCGCTGTCCAACCCCTACACCGGCGTGCTGGCGATCTTCGCCGCGCGCCTGCTCAACGGGCGGCCGCCGATGGTGTTCGAGGACGGGCTGCAGCGCCGCGATTTCGTGCATGTGCGCGACGTCGCGCAGGCCTGCCTGCTGGCGCTCGGCAGCGAGCGCGCGGTCGGCGGCGTCTACAATGTCGGCTCCGGCGCGAGCCGCACGATCCTGTCGATCGCCGACGATCTCGCCGCGGCGATGAACGTGTCCGGGCTCGCACCGTGCGTCACCGGAAAGGCACGCGCCGGCGACATCCGCCACTGTTTCGCCGATCCCACGAAGAGCCGGGCGGAGCTCGGCTTCGTGCCGGCGGTCGATTTCCGCGAAGGCCTCGCGGAGCTCGCCGGCTGGCTCGCCACCGAGATCGCGGTCGACCGGGTGGATCAGGCGACCGCCGAGCTGGAGCGGCGCGGGCTGGTGGCGTGACGTTTTTGCGCGAAGGGCTCGCGCGAGACGCACGAGAAGTCGTGATCACGTTCTACACGACAGGCTCGCGTGCAAGAACCGCGAGGGAGTTCGCATGAAAGTCGCGCTCGTCAATCCGCCGTGGGGTTTCGACGGCAGCATCTATTTCGGCTGCCGCGCGCCGCATCTGCCGATCGAGCTCGGCGCCTCGCGGCAGATGCTGGAGGCGGCGGGCCACACCGTGCGCGTCGTCGATGCGCAGCTGTTCGGCCTGTCGCTCGCCGATGTCGCCGCCGAGGTGAAGAGCTTCCGGCCCGACATGACGGTGATCACCACCGCGCCGAGCTATCTGTTCTGGCGCTGCGCGCCGCCCGAGCTGCGGGTGCCGCAGGAGACGGTGCAGGCCCTGCGCGATCTCTCGCCGCTCCTGGTCGCCATCGGCCCGCACGGCTCCACCACGCCGCGCGCGGCGCTGCGCAAGCTCGGCGTCGACATCGTGGTGATGGGCGAGTGCGAGGAGAGCCTCGCAAAGCTCGCCGCCGGCGCGCGCGACTTTCCGGGCCTGTGCTTTCGCGACGGCGACGAGATCCGCGTGCTCGGCGGCCCGCAGGCGGCGCGCTTCGTCGACATGCCGCCGCTCGTCTGGCCGGACGAGGCGATCGTCCGCCACCGCCATCATCACCACCGCTTCGATGCCGAGCCGGACGTGCCGGGCGCCGAGGTCGAGGCCTCGCGCGGCTGTCCCTACAATTGCACGTTCTGCGCCAAGGAGAACTTTCGCAACGGCTATCGCCGCCGGCCGGCCGCCGCCGTGCTGGCGGAGATCGAGCGGCTGCAGACGCAGGGCGTCGGCTACGTCTATTTCATCGACGAGATCTTCCTGCCGAACGAGGAGCTATTGCGCGGACTCGTCGGCCGCGGCCTCGCCTTCGGCGTGCAGACCCGCATCGATCTGTGGAAACCCGATCAGCTCGCGCTGCTCGGCGCCGCCGGCTGCGTCTCGGTGGAGGCCGGCGTGGAAAGCCTCACCCCCGAAGGTCGTGATCTGCTCGCCAAGAAATGCCGGCTGACGACCGACCAGCTGGCCGAGCGTCTGCTCGCCGCCAAGCGGCACATCCCGTTCGTCCAGGCCAATCTGATCGAGGTGCCGCAGGACGACGACGCGACCGTGCAGCGCTGGCGCGACACCATGCGCGAGGCCGGCGTGTGGGCGAACGATCCGGTGCCGCTGTTTCCCTATCCCGGCTCCCCCGACTACCGGAAGATGTGGGGCGAGCCCGACGACGACGCCTGGGAGCGCGCCCACGCGCATTATCTGCGCCAATTCGAAGCGTTCAGCGACATCCAGGAGGAACGTCCGCGCCCGCTCCACGAGCTGGAGCACTGCTGCTCATGATCGACCGGAGACGTCCGATGTCAGACCCCTATCGCCTGCGCGTGATGATGACCGCCGATGCGGTCGGTGGCGCCTGGGTCGTCACCACCGCACTCGCCCGCGAGCTCGCCCGCCGCGGCCACGAGGTGGCGCTGCTCACCCTCGGCCCCGCCCCCTCGGCCGCCCAGCGCGAGGCGGTGGCGGTGCCGGGTCTGTCGCTGGTGCCGACCGACCTCGCCCTCGAATGGATGGACCCCGACGGCACCGACTTTTCGCACGCGCGCGAAAAGCTCGCGGCCTATGCGGAGGCATTCGGGCCGGACGTGATTCATCTCGGCGGCTTTCGCGAGGCGCTCACGCCGTTCGAGGCGCCGGTGCTGATCGTCGCGCATTCGTGCGTGCGCTCGTGGTGGCGCGCCTGCCGCGGCGGCGAGCCGGACGAGCCGCGCTGGCACACTTATGCCGACAATGTCGCGCGCGGGCTCGCCGCCGCCGAGATGTGGGTCGCGCCGACCGCCGCCTTCTGCGACGAGATCACGCGCCTTTATGCGCCGCCGCGTCCGGGCCTGGTGATTCACAACGGCGTGCCCTCCGCGGTGGTGATCGAGGAGGATCGCAAAGCCTTCGTGCTCGCCGCCGGGCGGCTGTGGGACGAGGGCAAGAACATCCGCGCCCTGGTCGACGTCGCGCCCGATCTCCCCTGGCCGGTGCGGCTCGCGGGGCCGGCGAAGGCGCCACACGGCGTCGCGCTCGAAGCGCCGGAGGCGCGCCGGGTCGAGCTGATCGGCGATCTCGCCCGCGCCGACCTGTTGGCCGAGATGCACGCGGCGGAGATCTTCGCCTCGCCCGCCCATTACGAGCCGTTCGGCCTGACGGTCGCCGAGGCCGCGGCGTGCGGCGCCGCGCTGGTGCTGTCCGACATCCCGAGCTTTCGCGAGCTGTGGGACGGCGCCGCGGTGTTCGTCCACCCCGACGACCGGGCGGCGCTGCAGCTCGCGGTGACGCGGCTGTGCAACGATCCGGCCCTGCGCCAGCGCCTGCAGGAGGCCGCGCGCGAGCGCGCCGCCCGCTACACGGTGGCCGCGATGGCCGACGCCTACGAGGACCTCTATCAGGGCCTCGCCGGCAATCCGGCGGGCGCCCGCGCCTCCCGGCCGAGCGAGGAGGCCGAGACCAGCCGGGCGCAGGCCGGGCTGTGGGCGTGACGGGACCGAGACCGTTCATGAACGTCGTCCTGTTCTGCCACGCCTTCACCTCCTGCTGGAACCACGGCAACGCCCATTTCCTCCGCGGCGTCGCCCGCGAGCTTTTGCGCGCCGGGCACCGGGTGGCGGCCTACGAGCCGGCAAACGGCTGGAGCCGCACCAACGCGTTGCAAGACGGCGGCGCCGAGGTGCTCGCCGAGTGCGAGCACCTGGTGCCGGGCGTCGCGATCCGGCGCTACGACGCCATGCCTGAGCTCGACGAAGCGCTGGACGGCGCCGACCTCGTGCTCGCCCACGAATGGAACGAGCCGGCGCTGATCGCCGCGCTCGGCAGGCGGCGCGCGCAGGGCGGCCGTTTTCTCCTGTTCTTCCACGACACCCACCACCGCGCGGTGACTGCGCCCGACGAGATCGGCCGCTTCGATCTCGACGGCTACGACGGCGTGCTCGCCTTCGGCGAGGTGTTGCGCGAGGTCTATCGGTCGCGTGGCTGGGGCCGGCGCGTCTTCACTTGGCACGAGGCGGCCGACACCGCGCTGTTTCGTCCGCTCGATCGTGAGAAGGAGCGCGACCTCGTCTTCGTCGGCAATTTCGGCGACGGCGAGCGCGACGCCGAGCTGGAGCAGTTTCTGCTCGGCCCGATCACCCGGCTCGGCCTCGCCGCGCGCATCCACGGTGTTCGTTATCCCGACCATGTTCGTGCGAAGCTGGCGGCGCAAAACATCGACCATGCCGGCTGGCTGCCGAACCACCGCGCGCCGGAAGCCTTCGCCCGTGCCCGCCTCACCGTGCACGTGCCGCGCCGGCCCTATGCCGCGGCGTTGCCCGGCATCCCGACCATCCGCGTGTTCGAGGCGCTCGCCTGCGGCATTCCGCTGATCAGTGCGCCGTGGGACGACGCCGAAGGCCTGTTTCCTCCCGGCGCGTTTTTACGAGCCGCCGACGGCGATGCGATGGCCGCCGCGCTGAAAGCCGTCCTGAGCGATCCGGCGCACGCGGCGGCGCTCGCCGCCACCGGCCTGCAGGCGATCCGCGAGCGACATGGCTGTTCGCACCGCGTCGCCGAGCTTCTCGCCATCTGTGCGCAGCTGCGCGAAAGCACCGCACCCGACACTCTCGCCCCCGCAGAAAGGGTCGCCGCAGAATGAGGATCGCCTTTTTCGGCTCCAGCCTCGTCTCGTCCTACTGGAACGGGGCCGCCACCTATTATCGCGGGCTCCTGAAGGCGCTCGCCGCGCACGGCGTCGACGTCACCTTCTACGAGCCGGACGCCTATCAGCGCCAGCAGCACCGCGACATCGATGATCCGCCGTGGGCGCGGGTGGTGGTCTATCCGGCGACCGAGGCGGGCTGGCAGCGCGCGCTGATCACGGCGGCCCGCGAGGCCGATCTGCTGGTCAAGGCGAGCGGCGTCGGCGTGTTCGACCGCGAGCTGGAGATCGCGGTCGCCGCGGCGGCGAGCGCCACCACGCGCGTCGCGCTGTGGGACGTCGACGCGCCGGCGACGCTCGATGCGGTCGCCGCCGACCCGAGCAATCATCTGCGGGATGCGGTGCCGCGCTACGACGTCGTGTTCACCTATGGCGGCGGCGACGCGGTGGTCCGGGCTTACGAAGCATTGGGCGCGAAGCGCTGCGTGCCGATCTACAACGCGGTCGATCCCGACACCCACCACCCCGTGGCACCGCGTGAAAATCTGCGTTGCGACCTCTCTTTTCTCGGCAACCGCCTGCCCGACCGCGAGGCGCGGGTGGAGGCGTTCTTCCTCGACGCGGCGGCGCGGCTGCCGGAAAAATCCTTCCTGCTCGGCGGCGCCGGCTGGGACGACAAGCCGATGCCCGCCAACGTGCGCCGGCTGGGACACGTCGGCAGCGCCGATCACAACGCGTTCTTCTGCTCGTCGCGCGCCACCTTGAACATCAACCGCGCCAGCATGGCGCGCTACGGCTTCTCGCCGCCGACCCGGATCTTCGAGGCGGCCGGCGCCGGCGCTTGTCTGATCACCGACCGGTGGGAGGGCATCGAGCAGTTTCTCGAGCCGGGCGTCGAGATTCTGGTCGCGGACTCCGGCGCGGAGGTCGCCGCCGCGCTCGACGGTCTCGACGATCTTCGTGCAGCCACGATCGGAACCGCGGCGTGCAAGAAGGTGCTCGCCGCTCACACCTATGCGCATCGCGCCCGCGAGGTGCTCGACGTTCTCGGCGAGCCGGCGCGCCGTCACGAGGCCGCGGAATGAGGCTGAACATCGTCGTTCTCGGCTTGTCGATCACCTCGTCCTGGGGCAACGGCCACGCCACCACCTATCGCGCGCTGATCGAGGCGCTCGCCGCGCGCGGCCACGCGGTGACCTTTCTCGAGCGCGACGTCGCGTGGTATCGCGCGAACCGCGATCTCGCCGATCCGCCGTGGTGCCGGGTGGCGCTCTATCGGGATTTTGCCGAGCTCGGCCGCTTCGCGCCGCTGGTGCGCGACGCCGATCTGGTGATCGTCGGCTCGTTCGTGCCGGAGGGCGCGGCGGTCGCGCGCTGGGCGACCGACACGGCGGCGGGCATCACCGCGTTCTACGACATCGACACCCCGGTGACGCTCGCCGGCCTCGTGCGCGGCGATATCGATTATCTCGACGCGGCGGTGATTCCCCTCTTCGATCTCTATCTCTCCTTCACCGGCGGGCCGACGCTCGCGCTGATCGAGCAGACATTCGGCGCCCGCGCCGCGCGGCCGCTGCACTGCGCGGTCGATCCGAAGATTCACGCGCCGCAGGACGTCTCGCCCACGCTCGCGCTCGGTTACATCGGCACCTACAGTCCCGATCGCCAGCCCCCCCTCGAGCGTTTGCTGATCGAGCCGGCGCGCCGTCTCCCACAGATGAGCTTTGCGGTCGCCGGCCCGCAATATCCGCCGGACATCGCCTGGCCGGCGAACGTCGCGCGCATCGACCATCTGCCGCCGCACGAGCACGCGCGCTTCTATTGCAGCCAGCGCTTCACCCTCAACGTGACGCGCGCCGACATGGTGGCGGCCGGCTTCTCGCCGAGCGTGCGGCTGTTCGAGGCGGCCGCCTGCGGCGTGCCGATAATCACCGACCGCTGGGCCGGGCTCGACACCTTCTTCACGCCGGGCACCGAGATTCTGATCGCCGACGGCGGCGCCGAGGTGATGGAGATCCTGCGCGAGATGCCGGAGGAGCGCCGCCGCGCGATCGCCGACGCCGCGCGCCGTCGCGTGCTGCGCGACCACACCGCGGAGCACCGCGCGGCCGAGCTCGAGGCGCACGTGGACGAGGCCCGCACGCGGGCCGCAGACCTCGCCCGGCCGCGCGCGGCGACGCTCGACGCGGCGGCCCGGACGATCTCAGGAACTCACGGCGCGCCGAAGGTTTGTACCCCATAACCTTCATGGAGGACGGTGCGTGGTCGCCAACAAGAAGCTCGACATCGTGATCACGGGCGGCGCCGGCTTCATCGGCTCCCATCTGTGCGACCGCCTGGTTCAGAAGGGCCACCGGATCGTCTGTATCGACAATCTCGACACCGGCCGCATCGACAACGTCCGTCCGCTGGCGAACCACCGCAACTTCACCTTCGTCGAGGGCGACGTGCGCGAGCCGCTTTCGATCGACGGTCCGGTCGACCGCATCTACAATCTCGCCTGCCCCGCCTCGCCGCCGCATTATCAGCGCGACCCGATCGGCACCATCCGCACCTGCGTGCTCGGCGCCCAGCACGTGCTCGAGCTCGCCCGCGCCACCGGCGCGCGCGTGCTGCAGGCCTCGACCAGCGAGGTGTACGGCGACCCGGAGATGCATCCGCAGGCCGAGAGCTATCGCGGCGCGGTCAATCCGATCGGCCCGCGTGCCTGCTACGACGAGGGCAAGCGCTGCGCCGAGGCGATGTTCTTCGACTACCATCGCGTGCACGGCGTGGCGATCAAGGTGGCGCGCATCTTCAACACCTACGGCCCGCGCATGCTGGAGAACGACGGCCGGGTGATCTCCAACTTCGTCGTGCAGGCGCTGCGCGACCAGCCGATCACGTTGTACGGCGACGGCACGCAGACTCGCTCGTTCTGTTACGTCGCCGATCTGCTCGACGGGCTCGAGCTTCTGATGGAGAGCGATCCCGCCGTCACCGGGCCGGTCAATCTCGGCAACCCGCGCGAGATCAGCGTGAAGGAGATCGCCGCCATGGTGGTGGCGCAGACCCGCTCGCGCTCCACCCTCGCCTTCGCGCCGCTGCCACAGGACGATCCGCGCCGCCGCCGCCCCGACGTCGCCACCGCCGCGCGCCTGCTCGGCTGGCAGCCGCGCATCACGCTCGAGGACGGCCTGCGTCCGACCATCGACTATTTCGCCCTGGCGGTCGCGCGCTCGTCGCACGGCACGCCGCGGGTCGACGACTCGGCGCCACAGCGGCACGAGACGAGCGCGCCGCGCGCGCGCCGCGCGCCGCTGACGGTGGTGCGAGGCTCGGCCTGACCGGCTCGCTCACGCCGCGTCCGCGCCTCGTTCTGCACCCGTCTCGCCTGCGCCGTCTCGCCTTCGGCCGGCGCGCACCATTCGTCGGCCGAGCGCGGCGAGACGCAGGTGCACACAACCTTCGTTAAACATTCTCCGTCATGCTCCACCGAACAGTGCGGGCAGCGCGTCCCGCCGGTGGAACAACGCGATTGTCGTGATTATTTGACAAATGCGACGTCCTGTATGAGACCTGCGCTGGAGCCTGCTTCGAGACAGAAGCAGCGTCCCCCCGAACGCCGTGCACCGGCGAGACCGACGACGCCCGCGAGCGAACCACCCGCGCCCACGGAGCCCATTCCGAACCACATGAACACCGCCCAATTCGACTTCGTCCGCGTGCTCTATGCCGAGGAAGCGGTGAACGTGCTCGCCCAGTACGGCGACCACGCGATCGTGCTCGCCGGCGGCCAGTCGCTCATTCCGCAGCTCAGCCTTCGTCCCGCCCAGCCTCGGGTGGTCATCGACCTCGCCCAAGCCGCCGATCTCCGCACCATCGAGTCGACCCGCGACAGCGTGCGCGCCGGCGCCATGGTGACGCACGCCGCGATCGAGGACGGCCAGGTGCCCGATCCGGTGCCGGGCTTTCTGCCCTATGTCGCGCACGGCATCGCCCACCGCTCGGTGCGCAACCGCGCGACGCTCGGCGGCAGCGTCTGCTACGCCGACCCGTGCGCCGACTGGCCGACCGTGGTGATCGCGCTCGGCGCCGAGATCGAGACGCTGTCGCCGCAGGGCCGCCGCACCATAGCGGCGGCCGAATTCTTTCCGGCCGCGTTCGAGACCGCGCTGCGCCCGGCCGAGATCGTCACCGCGCTGCGCTTTCCGCGCCATTCGCGCACCACCCGCTGGGGCTATTACAAGGTCCACCGCACCTTGAGCGAATCGGCCGACGCCATCGTCGCGGTGGTGCACGACGCCGAGCAGGGTTTTACGCGAGTGATTCTCGGCGGCCTGAGATGTCCGCCGGTGCGGCTCGAGGGCGTGGAGGCCGAGATTTTGGCGGGGCGGGTCTCCCCCGACCGGTTCGACCTCGCACGCTGCGAGGCGATGCTCGCCGACGTGCCGGCCGCGGTCGCCGGCAATCTGCACAACTACGCCTTCTCGCTCGGCCGGGCGATGCGCTCGGCTTTCGCCGGCTGAGGCGGCCTCCTCCGCTCCCACTCTCCGTCCCGCCGGTGGGAACCGGTCGCCCGCCGGGCCGGTTGTCCGGGCATGACCGAACCCGCTTTCGATCCCCCGCTCGCGCTGCGCGACGAGCCCGTGCCGCTTCGCACGCTCGACGAGGCGGCCGGCTGGCTGCGCCTGCACGGCCCCGGCCACGGCCACAACTGGGAGGGCGTGCTGCGTCGCCTGCAGTCGGCCTCCTCCACCGCCGAATGCCGGGATGCCGCCGCCGCCTTCCGCGGCTGGCTCGACGCCACCGGCCTCTTGGTGGGCTTCGCCCCGCCGGACGAGACGCGGGCGCCCGGCACCGTCGCCGGCCGGCGCGACTGAGCGGCGACGAAACGAAGACACACCCCCGACCCGCCCCCGACCCGGAGGAGATTTTTTCGATGGATCGTGACGAGAGCGCGGCCGCGCGCCGCCGGACCGCACGCTATGCCGACGAGCCGGAACTCGGCCCGGCCGACCGCGCCGCCCTGGAGGCGCCGGCCGGCGAGGATTTGGACCAATCGAGCCGCCCCGAGCGGGTCACCGACGACGCTGTTCGCCGGGAGGACGTCGGCGCGGTGCCGCGCTCGGCGGTGACGGGCCGCCACGACCCGGGATCCGGTGCCGACGAGACCGACGGCCACGACGCCACCACCGAAGCGACCCGCCGGGCCGCGGAAGACGTCGCCACCGGCGACGGCACCGAGGATCGCCCGCGCGAAACGCCGGTGTTCGAACGCGGCGGCCTGCCGAAGATTTAGTTTTTTGGCGCCAGCCGGACCGCCCATCTGAGGACGAACAGGTGACGCCGGCAGACGAGAGGGCGAGGCGGCGAGCCCGGTCGCTCCGCGAGAGGTGGTGACGGAAAAGCCAGAGCGGGGACGCGCTGCCGGGGCGGAAACGCCCCCTCACCCGCTCGCGTCCCTCGGGACCTCTCCCCGCATGCGCTACGGCATGCACACAAGGGCAAAAAAGCGTGGGATTTCGATGAGAAAGGTGGAGCTCGCCAGGAACTCCGCCGTCATCGCCGGGCTTCGACCCGGCGATCCATCAAACCGAGAA
>NZ_AKZI01000101.1 GCF_000293785.1 Rhodovulum sp. PH10
TCGCCAGAGCCCGTCGATAAAGGACGAATTTCGAGTCAGGCTCTCAGGGGCGCAGCCCCTCGTGTCGCAGCGCCCGGTCGACCCACTGCTTGGTCAGCTTCTCCTGCACGCCGTTCTGCACCAGGCGGGCGCGCAGATTGCCGAAGTCGACCTCGTCGAGCGCCTGATCCTGGTTCGAGCAGGAAAACACCACGCTCTCGATGCCGGTCACCGGATCGACGTGGCGCTGCAGGCACTGCGCGCAGATCTCCTTCATCATGCACTGCATCGGCGAGTTGATCGAGCCGATCGCCGCGTGTCCCGGCTTCAGATGCGCGGCGAGCATGCCGTGGCGGGCGCGGGCGACCGCCGCCATCATGCCGTCCGAGCCGATCGCGATCACCCGGTCGACATCGGGCAGGCCGATCGGCTGGGCGCCGAGCCCGCCGGTGGCGTAGGTCTCCAGCGCCGCCACCATGTTGCCGACGAAGCTCTTGTCCTGCGGCCGCGCGGGATCGGCGGTAAAGCCGGGCGACTCGTCGCAGCACCACACGATGGCGTCGGCCGCACGCTCGATCTCGGGCACCTTGTAGCGGTCGCGGATCGCCTTGTAGCCGGCGAAGTACAGAACCTTGCAGCCGCGCGCGCGCGCCGCCTGGCCGATCGAGAACAGCACCGCGTTGCCGAGCCCGCCGCCGATCAGCAGCACCGTCTCGTTGTCCTCGATTTCTGTCGGGGCGCCGGTCGGCCCCATCAAAATCACCGGCTCGCCGGGCTCGAGCGAAGCGCACAGATCGGACGAGCCGCCCATCTCGAGGACGATGGTGGCGAGCAGGCCTTTTTCGCGATCGACCCAGGCGCCGGTGAGGGCGAGGCCCTCCATCGCCAGCCGCGTGCCGTCGACCGACGCGGCATAGGTCTCGTAGTTCTGTAGCCGGTAGAACTGGCCGGGCTGGAAGGCGCGGGCCGCCATCGGCGCGCGCACCACCACCTCGACGATGTTGGGCGTCAGCCGGTTCACCGCCTCGATGGTCGGGCGCAGCTCGTGGTCGAGCTTTTCATACAATGCGGTGCGGTCGGCCTTCGGCGTCTCGAGCTTTGCCAACAGGCGGCTGACGACCGGATAACCCTGCTTGGCGCCGCCCATCGCCTTCACGACGTTGCCGGCGAAGGAGGGGTGCAGATCGCCAAAAAAGCTCACCGCGCGCCCGTCGTCGCGCAGCCGCGTCACCACGCGCACCTCGGAGGGCTTCGACACCCGCTCCGGCGTCACCGGCTCGCCGGCCTCGTCGAACGCCTGAAAATACTTTCCGTCGAGGATCATCTGGGGATCCTCGCGGGCCAGCGTGGTGTTGGGCTGGGTGCCGGCGGCGACCACGATGGTGCGGGCCGGCAGCGTCACCTCCTTCTCGCCGGGCACGTCGCCCTGCCGCTCGAGCTTCAGCGCCCGCGCCCGGCCGGCATTGTCGACCAACACCTCGGTCGGCGACAGCCGCTCGGCGAAGCGGATGCCTTCCTCCATCGCCTTGGCGATCTCCTCGTGATTGAGCGTGTAGCTCGGCGCCTCGACCATCCGGCGGCGATAGGCCACCGTCACGCCGCCCCAGCTGCGCACCAGCGCGGCGAGCTTCGGCGGTCGCTTCTCACGCGCCGCCGCCGCGCGTTCCTCGCGGATCGCACGGGCGTGCGCCAAGAACTCGTCGGCGATCTCGACCTCGGCGGGCGGCCAGGCGGCGCGCACCGCGGCCTCGCCGCGCTCGGCGACCAGCGTCTCGTAGCGTGCCAGGAATTTCTCGACCTGCAGCGGATAATAGGCGAGCGCCTCGGTCGCGGTGTCGATCGCGGTGAGGCCGCCGCCGATCACCACCACCGGCAGGCGGATCTGAAGGTTCGCGATACTGTCGGGCTTCGCCGCGCCGGTGAGCTGCAGCGCCATCAGGAAATCGGAGGCCTGGCGCACGCCGGTGGCGAGCCCGTTCGCCATCGGTACCACGGTCGGCTTGCCGGCGCCGGTGGCGAGTGCGACGTGATCGAAGCCCATGGCGAAGGCCTCGTCGATGCCGACCGTGCCGCCGAACCGCACGCCGCCGATCATCTTGAACGCGCTGCGACGTTCCAGAAGCAACCTGATCAGCTTGAGATAGTTCTTGTTCCAGCGCACCGTGATGCCGTACTCGGCGACGCCGCCGAAGCCCGCCATCACGCGGGTGCCGAGATTCTCCTCGAGCGTCGTCACGTCGCGCACCGGCGCGAACGGCACGCGCGATCCGTCCTTGGCGACGCCCGAAAACTCCGGCGCCAGCGGCTCGATCTTCAGCCCGTCGACCGCGACCACCGCGTGGCCGTCGTTCATCAGGTGATGCGCGAGCGTAAAACCGGCCGGGCCGAGACCGACCACCAGCACGGTGCGGCCGGTGTCGGGCTTCGGCAGCGGCCGGCGCAGGTTCAGCGGGTTCCAGCGGGTCAGCAGCGAATAGATCTCGAAGCCCCAGGGCAGCGCCAGAACGTCCTTCAGCGTGCGGGTCTCGACCTGCGGGATATCGACCGGATCCTGCTTCTGATAGATGCACGACTTCATGCAGTCGTTGCAGATGCGGTGGCCGGTCGCCGCGCACATCGGATTGTCGATGGTGACGAGCGCCAGCGCGCCGACCGAATGGCCGCTCGCCTTGACGAGATTCATCTCGGAGATGCGCTCTTCCAGCGGGCAGCCGGCGAGCGTGACGCCGAAGGCGTTGCGGCGGAAACTGCCGGTCTTCTCCTTGAGGCCCTTCGAGCAGGAGTCCTTGCCCTGGTTGTGGCACCAGATGCAGTAGTTCGCCTGATCGAGGCCGCCGGTGAGGTCGGCGCCGCAGTCGGTGAGCGCAAAGCCCTCGCGAAAGCGGCGATGCGCGTCGGGAAACTCGAACATGGTGACGCCCTCGACCACCACCGTCTCGGCGGGCACGAGGTGCATCGGGTCGATCTTGCCGGGCGTCTTGAACAGCACGCCGCCGGCGTGGCGCCGCCGTCCCTCGGCGGTCCAGGTCGCCCAGGCGGCATAGCGGGCGGCGAGGTCCAGCAGCTCGGCGTGCTCGGCCTCCTTCTCGACGAGCGGCGCGACGAAGGTCGCGAAGCCGATCTCGTCGAACGGGCCGCCGAAGGCTTTTTCCAGGTCGCGCCGCAGGGCGTCGCCGTCGAACGTCTCGGCGGTCGCGGCGTCGTACTTCTTGCAGGCGCGCCGCTGGACGAACAGCCGCTTGACGGTGGCGAGCGGGGCGAGCGCGTCGTGCCGCGCCTGCAGCGCCCGCACCTCGGTGCCGATGCCGAACAGCGTGCCGATGAAATCCTCGACGTGCGGGGCGAGGGCGACCAGGAGGTCGGCCTCCTCCTTCGCCGCCAGCGCGTCGGGGCTCGCGCGGGCCGCGAGCAGGCGGGCGTGCAGACTTGCGTCGGCTTCGGCGAGATCGGCGACGAAGGCGGCATCGAGCCGGACCAGCCCGTCCCGCGCGTAAAGATCCTCGAATTGCAGGCCGAAGGCGAGGCGGAGCGTCTCGTCGCCCGCAACGGGAGAGATGGATGACGGGGGCGGGGCGTCTGGACGTACGGTCATGCTGGGACACTTCTGTTGCCGGCGGCCGCTTCGGGGGGCCGCTCGTCGGGGGAATTCTCGGGCGGCTATACCACAACCCGGCGGCAGGCGAGTCCCGGCCGAAGCTGCCGGCGGGGACGACCGTGGGGGCGAGCGGCGGGGCGACCGCCCTGGCCGGTGCTGCGCCGGCCGCATCGCTGCCGCGTGCGCGTCGCCGACCACGTGATTGGCCGGATGCGCGGTGGCACGATTGGGTGTCTAACACCGGTTAGTGCGTGACCGCCGTACCGGCGTTCGCGCGGATGTCTCGGGCGACGCCCGGCCGGGGGTGGCCGGCGCGGCGCGCGGGACGGCGATTGAAACAGGAGGGGCTCGGGACGCGCGGGACGGCGAGGCGCGATCACGGGGGTCTCGCAGACGCCCCGACGCGCCGGCGGAACCGCCGTGGCAGCCTCCCGACGGCAGGATCGGTCCATGGGCGATTCCGAGCTCGATTTCGAGGTTCCCACCCTCGTTTCCCTGTCCCGGCAGATCGAGCAGCATCTCGAAGGGTTGATCGTCAAGGGCGCGCTCAAGAGCGGCCAGCGGCTGTCCGAGCCGGAGATCGCCAAGCTCTTCCGCACCAGCCGCTCGCCGGTCCGCGAGGCGCTGCGGCGGCTCGAGCAACTCGGGCTGGTGGTGATCGAGCCGCGGCGCGGGGCGACGGTGAAGGCGCCGAGCGATCGCGACGTGGAGGATCTGCTCGCCTGCCGCGAGGCGCTGGAGGGCATGGCGGCGCGGCTCGCCGCGGTGCGGGCGGGGCCGGCCGAGATCGCGATGCTGCGCGGCTGCATCGAGGTGCAGCTCGGCCAGGCGCCGGAGGCGACCGAGCTGATCGATTTTCACGAGGCGCTGATCCGCGCGTCCGGCAACAGCGCGCTGGAGAACATGCTGCGCGGCACCTGGAATCTCTTCCGGATGGTGCGGCTCATTCCCGACGAGATCGAGCGGCGCAAGGCGCTCGCCATCGACGAGCACCGGACGATCTTCGGCTGCATCGAGGCGCGCGACGCCGACGGGGCCGAGGCGGCGGCCCGCCGCCACATCCGCACCATGGGGAGCCAGCTGATCGGTCGCGAGGAGGCTCCGCCGGCCCCCGACGCGCCGCCGTTCGGCGGGGCGATGCTCGCGCGGCCGCGTGGCCGCGGCCAACGGGGCGCCGCGTAGCGACTGAACGGCGGTGGCCGGTGCCGCTCGGGCGGCGCCTCGCGATCGCGCTCCCGGGGTGTCGCTGTCAGCGGGGGCGGCGCGGCGGCTTGCAGAAGCTCTTGTGCAGGGCGGCGATGATGTCGCGCACTTCCGGGCGGGCCAGCGAGTAGTAGACGTTCTTGCCGTCACGCCGCGTCTCGACCAGATCGTCGGCGCGCAGGCGGGCGAGCTGCTGCGACACCGCCGGCTGGCGCAGCTTCACCGTCTGCTCGATCTCGGAGACGGACTTCTCGCCGTCGAGCAGCATGCACAGGATGACCAGCCGCGCCTCGTGCGACAGCGCCTTCAAGAACTCGCTCGCCTCGCGGGCGTTCGAGCGCATGGCGGCGAAGTCCGGGTTCTGGGCCGAGGCACGGGTCCGGCGGGCGGGGGACGTCTGGACACTCGAGAGCGGCACCTGTCACCTCGTGGCTTGCGATTTTCGGCATGCGTAGCCGGGGCCGACGGTCCCGCCGGGACGCGATCGCTGCGGAGACGTGTGATGGATCGCGCCTGTCGTCGGCGCCGGCGAGCCTTATCACGACGTCAGCATTTTGTCAGCGAGATGTCAGCATGTGACGCGACGTGTGACACTGCTCTGCTCGCGACACGAGTGGAACCGGCCCGAGGCGGTTCCCGTCCGGTGGCGAGGGGCAGCCGGGGGCGACGTGACGCCCCGGCACAGCGGCACCGATAGGCACATCGCGGGCCGGGCCGCCTCGCTCGGGCCGCGCATGGCGCCGGGAAAACGTCAGTTGTTGTTGCCGCCGGCCGGCTTGCTGCCGGTAGGGCCGACCTTCTCCTGCTTCTGAGTCTGCTGTGAGCGTTGCCCGGGCTCCTTCCACGGCTCGTGGGTGCCCTGCTGCCCGTCGCGATTGCGGTGCTTGGGGTTGCGGTCGTCGTGCTCGGGGGTGTCGTCCATGGCGCGTCTCCGGAGGCGCCACCGGCTCGTCGTCCGATCCCGACATTCGCCTCCCGCCGCCGCGCATCCGAATCGCGAATGTCGGAATCGAAAGACCACTGGCAATCATGGAGTCCCAGTGGAGCTTTGAAGTCGACGTTCGAGAACGAAGATGCGGCCGAGAATGTCGAACTCGCTCCACTAGCCGGTGGGCGGCCACCCGTCGTGCGCCGGCGGCCTTGCGCGGGACCGATCGGAACACCGGGCGCGCCGTGGCGCGCCCTCGTGTGCGCAAAACCCGTGTCGAGCGAGACCGCCGTCAGTCGGCGGCCTTCACCCGCACCTTGGTCGCGACCGGACCCGTGTCGCCAACGCCCTCGACATAATAAAGTTCGTCGCCGCGGCCGAGCGCGTCGAAGTCGCCGGTCAGCACGCTGTTGCGATGGAAGTAGAGGAGGCTTCCCTCGGAGGTGACGAGATAGCCGAAGTCCTGCTCCGGCTGCACCTCGGCGACCTGGCCGAGCCGTTGGTTCTGGATGTCGCTGTAGGGGGCGTTGGTGCGGCCCTCGCGCTGCTCCTTGAGGGCGAGGAGCTGGCGCTCGGCGATGCGGAACGCCTCGTTGATCGCCTTCTGCAGGTCGGGGCGCTGGAACTTGCGCTGGAGAAACTCCGGTTCGTGGCTGACCACCAGATCGGCCCGCCCCGGGACGCCGATCTCCAGGCGGACGACGGGGGGAACGGTCATCACCCCGTTGGACTTGGCGCGGCGCTCGACGCGAACCCGGAACGACGTGATGCGCTCGAACCGGCGCTCGAGCTCGTCGATCCGCTCGCGGATCATGGTCTCCGCCCACTCCGTGGAGTCGACATTGTGGAAAGCGATTTCGATGGGAACTTGCATTGGTCACCCAAGCGGTGATGAGAAGCGAGGCGATTCACAATTCCGAAATGTAGGCGGTCCGCCGGCGGAATGCCAGTTTCCGCCGGCCGTGGGCGGTGCCGCCCTACGGCCGTCACCGCCGCTTCTTGGGGGTGTGCTCGAGAAAGGGTTTTGGAGCGGGTGCGCTGCGGCGGCAGCCGAGCGGCCGGCGGGCGCGGGCCCGGCGAGCGGGTGGCCGGCGAGCGGGCGGTCGGCGAGCGGCGTCGCCGCGTGGGGGCGGAGCCGGAGAAGCGCGGCGAGGCGAGGGCGCGCGACGCGCGGCCTCACGCGGTGGTCGATTGCTCGGCGATGACGTTGATGCGTTCGGCCGGGATCAGCCCGAACAGTTTTTTGGCGATCGTCCCCTTCACCCGATGGGTGGGGAGGGGGCTTTCCTCGTGCCAGATCGTCACCTTGGGGGTGAGCCGGCCGTCGCGGCCGTTCCAGCTGACCAGATACTCGGAAATCAGGCCCTTGCGCTTGATCGTCTCGAGGAAGCGGACGATCTCGTCGTGCCCGTGAAGCTGATGCTCTCGTACGACCATGGGATGACCCGCTGCTGAACGCCTCGTGTATCAGCACACCACAATTCTGCTAGAGCGAAAAGCAAATTTCGCACACGCGAACCAAGGGTGTGGAGGGGAGGCTTGTTGCACTGCGAAGCGACAACGCGGGAAATGGGAAATCGTTCTCCTCGTCCGTGGCGCAATGTCGCAAGTTCGGGGCGACCGGGGGATGGCGGGCGCCGGCGGACGACAGCACCGACAGAAAAGAGAGAGCGTCCGGGGGTGGGGACGACCGAGGCGTGTGAGAAAAAAAAAGCCGCCGGAGGGTTTCCGGCGGCCCGCGGTCGGCACGCCCGGCGCGAGGCCGAACGTGCCGGTCGTGCTCGGCTCAGACGATCGCCGGGTTCTGCCGCGGCGGCTCGGCCTCGCCTTCACTCGGCTCGCTCCGCTGCGCCTGCTCGCCCGGGTGATGGTGCTCGTGCTCGTGCTCGGCGGTCGCGCCCTCGGGCTTCGCCGGAAGCTGCAGCACGGTCGCCGTCTGGCCCTCGCACAGCCGGGTCAACAGAACGACCTGGCCGCTCGGGAACTCGAGCGCGTCGTGGTGCTCGTAGGGGTTGTCCATGTTGATCTGGCGGAACCGCGCCACCCGCTCGCGCAGCTTGCGGCTGGGGAAGAAGCCGAGCGCGTGATCGCACTCGACGTCACGGTCGAACGCCAGCTCGGTGCCCGGAAGGATGCAGACCGCCACGCCCGGCACCCCGACCTCGGCGAAACCGCGGGTGATCGAGTTGTTGAACTTCGTCGTCACCAGCTGATCGCCGACCTTGGCGGACCGGGTCGCAACATGCTGCAGGCTGTAGTCGCACATGAGTGGTTCTCCTCTCGAGACGAGGGGCGGGTCGGCCATGGGGCACACGATCCCGCTTGGTGACCGGATCGGCCGGGGAGGCGCCACGTTCGCCGTTCCGCCGCCGCTCCGTGATGTCGGCCGTCCCGGATCGAGACGGATCCGGTCGGGCCTCCTGTCCGGGAAAGAAGCCGCTGCGCCGCGACGTTCCGGCGGGAAAAAAATATCAGTGTATTGCCGTGCGTTAAGGAATCTATTTTTGTCGTTTTATATCATTGAGATGAACGAATTTTCGGGAGGACGTTGCGGCGCCGGCGCGGGATTTTTACGAGCAGGCTCGGGGTTTTCGAGTTCTCGTCCGGTCGTCGACCGAAGCCTCGGTGCGAAAACGGCGGTTTGCTGGAAGAGTTCGAAGTAAAAAGCCACCACTCTGCTTGCACGAGGTCACGGGCTCTCAGAGACCGTTTGGAAACTCGGACGGAGGCTGCGTTGCGGCGCGAACTGCCGGAGGCCAGGAGAAAAGCGATGCCGATAT
>NZ_AKZI01000102.1 GCF_000293785.1 Rhodovulum sp. PH10
CGCGCAGCGTCTCGACCACGTTGAGGCGGGCGCCGCCCGAGCGCGGCTCGCCGCGCCGGGTGCCGGCGGGCCGTCCGCGCAGCTTCGTCTTCTGCAGATGCCCGGCGCGGCCGGTGGAGGGGATGCGCGGCTTTATCCGGCCGGCGAGGCGGAGCTGCTCCAGAAGCCCGGCGGGGATCGCCGCCTGCGCGGCCTCGAGGATCATGTCCTCGAGCGGGCGGTCCTCGACGTTCTGCTGCTCCTCGTTGCGGCCCTCCGGCGGCTCTTCGGGCTCCTGCTGGTCGTCCGGCGGCGGCTCCTCCTCGGGCGGCGGCATCGGCAGGCGGGTGGCGCGCGGCGCCAGCACCAGCCGGGCGGCGACCGCCGCGTCCTCCTTCGACACCTCGTAGCGGCCGGCGAGCGCGGCGTGCGCGCGGGCGGCCCGCACCGCGAGGATCGGCGCGCGCAGCGACCACACGCCGAGCGACAGCGCGGTGCCGCACAGGGCTTCCACCACGTCTTCCGGCACGCTCACCGAGGCGAGGCGGCCGCGGGCGGCGGCGATCTCGTCGGCGTCCGGATAATCGTCGGCCGCAGGCTCCGGCGAGACCCCCTCGAAATTCAGGCGAAAGGCGAGCCGGTCGGAGAGCGCCGCGGGCGGCTGCTCGTCGTCGGTCATGCCCTCGTCGAGCGCGACGATGCCGAATGTCGTCGGGGTGTCGAGCGCGATGCCGTCGCGCTCCATCGTCACGCCGCCATTGTCGAGCACGGCGCCGAGCCGCGCCGCGGTGCCGGCCGACACCCGCTCGGCCATCGCGATCAGCAGCGTGCCGCCATCGGTCTCGGCGAGAATGCCGCGCTCGGCGATCGGCTTGCCGGCCCGCAAGGTGGCCGCGAGGTCGAGGCCGCCGAGCAGGCGGCTGTCGCTCACGTGCAGGGGCAGGCGGCGCCACGGCGCTTCCGCCGGCACGAGCCCTTTCAGCGTGGCGAGCCACCGCTCGCGGGCAAAGCCGGGCAGCGAGCGCAACAGCACGCCGGTGGTGCCGCCCGGATCGACGGCGAACAGGGCGGCGGCGAGCGCCGCGTCGGCCCAGGGGGAATGGTCGGTCTTTTGTTGCTCGGTCATGTCGGCCCCGATATCGGACGCCTCGTACCGGCGCAGGGATCTCCGGCTCCGACCCGTCCTCGTCCCGAGGAGCCCGCGGAGCGAGCGTCTCGAAGGGCGGGGGCGGCCTCTGGTTCGAGGCTCGCCTTCGGCGAGCACCTCACCATGAGGCCGGGAGAGTCGGGTCGAGACCCGTCACGCCCCGAAATGCTCCTCGAGCGCGCGCTCGACGCGCACCGTCGAGCCCGCCTCGTCGAGCGGGTTGCGGCGCAGGCGGTGGCGCAGCGCCGAGGGGGCGACGCGCTTCAAATGCTTGTCGCCGACGGTCGCGTCGTTGTCGATCGCGGCGAGCGCGCGGGCGGCGCGGATCAGCGTCAGCTCGCCGCGCAGGCCGTCGGTGCCGAGCCCCATGCACAGCTTGGCGGCGCTTTCCAGCGTCGCGTCGGGCACGGTCACCTTGGCGAGCCGGTCGCGGGCGGCGAGGATGCGGCGACGCAGCTTGTCGTCCTCCTTCTTCCAGGTGGCGACGAAGGCTTCCGGGTCGCGCTCGAAGGCGTCGCGCCGGCGCACCACCTCGATGCGGGTCGGCAAATCTTCGGGCGTGCGCACCTCGACCGACAGGCCGAAGCGGTCGAGCAGCTGCGGGCGCAGCTCGCCTTCCTCCGGGTTGCCGGTGCCGACCAGCACGAACTTGGCCGGATGGCGGATGGAAAGGCCCTCGCGCTCGACCACGTTCTCGCCGGACGCCGCGACGTCGAGCAGGAGGTCGACCAGGTGGTCCTCCAGGAGGTTCGCCTCGTCGATATAGAGGAAGCCCCTGTGGGCGCGCGCCAGCAGCCCAGGCTCGAACGCCTTGACGCCTTGGGTCAGCGCCCGCTCGAGGTCGAGCGCGCCGACCACGCGATCCTCGGTCGCGCCGAGCGGCAGGTCGACCACCGGCACCGGCACCTGCTTGCTCTTGAGCTCGCCGTCCTTCTTGCCGTGGCAGTGCGGGCAGCCCGGTGCCGGTTTTGCCGGATCGCAGGCATAGGGGCAGCCGACCACGACCTTCATCTTCGGCAGGAGCTGCGCGAGCGCGCGCACCGCGGTCGACTTGCCGGTACCGCGGTCACCGAAGGCGAGGACGCCGCCGACCGTCGGATCGACGGCGGCGATCAGCAGGGCGAGCTTGATCTCGTCCTGCCCGACGATGGCGGAGAACGGAAACACCAGAGCCATAGGAGGACCAATCTGCAATCGAGGCACACGAACGCACGGCCGGGAGGCCGGCCGGCGGCGAGGAGAGAAAAACATATCGCGGAGGGGCTTCGCAGCGTCGCTCCGCTGTCGCTGGAACGACTATAGGAGCGGCCGGCATTCGGCAACATGCGTACCCACCCGGAGGTGGTGTGCCTGCCAAAACGCCGCAGCGGCGCGGCCGGTCGGTTGGCAGGTTCGCTCCGGTTCACCTATCTTACGGCCGAACCACCGATATCGAACGGAACCCGTGGAGACGATCATGTCGGCTGCATTCACGGTGCGCCTCGACGAGGAGACGCTGGCCGCGCTCGACCGCCTCGCCGAGAAGACCGAGCGCTCGCGCAGCTGGCTGGTCGGCCGCGCGGTCGAGGATTACGTCGCCGCCAATGCCTGGCAGATCGAGGCGGTCGAGGCGGGGATCGCCGCCGCCGACCGCGGCGACTTCGCCGGCGACGAGGAGGTGGCGCGGGTTCGCGCCAAATACGCCGGCAAGCCGTGAGGGTGCGGTGGGCGACGCCGGCGCTGCGCGAGCTGGAGGCGATCGGCGACTTCGTCGCGAAAAACGACGTCCGGGCCGCCGACACGCTGGTGTCGCGCATCCTCGACCACACCGATCGTCTGGCGACGCATCCGCATCTCGGCCGCGCCGGCCGGGTGCCGGGCACGCGTGAGCTGGTCGTCGGCGACGCGCCGTTCCTGGTCGCCTATCGGGTGCGGAACGACGTCGTGGAAGTTTTGGCGGTGCTGCACGGCGCGCGGCGCTGGCCGGACAGCCTGGGCTGCCCGCTTGGGCTGACCGCCTCGGCTGATCGTTCCGGTCCGGGCGAGCGCCGCCGTTCGGAGCGGCGGCGCCCTCGTGATTGAAGAAGCTCGTCGATTGGAGTGTGCCTTGCAAAAACCCCTTCGCCTCGTACTGCTGGTCGTCGCGGTCGCGCTCGGCGTGACGCTGGCGCAGCCGGTGCTGCAGCGCTGGTTTTATTCCGCCACGGAGCCGCGCGCGGTCGAGCCGCGCGGCGACCTCGCCGCGTTCGAGCGCACCACCATCGCCATTTTCGACAGGGTGTCGCCGTCCGTCGTCCAGGTGGCGGCGCGCACCGGCACCGACGCCTTCGCCGGCGCCGAGGGCGACGAGCAGGGCGCCCAGACCGGCACCGGCTTCATCTGGGACGGCGCCGGCCACGTCGTCACCAACAACCACGTCGTCCAGGGCTCGACCGAGATCGCCGTGCGGCTCGCCAATGGCGACGTGCGCCGCGCGACCGTGACCGGCGTCGCGCCGAACTACGACCTCGCGGTGCTGCAGCTCGCGGGCGGCGGCGTGCTGCCGCCGGCGATCCCGATCGGCACCTCGGGCGACCTGAAGGTGGGGCAGGCGGCGTTCGCGATCGGCAACCCGTTCGGCCTCGACCAGTCGCTGACCACCGGCGTCATCAGCGCGCTCAAGCGGCGCCTGCCGACCACCACGGGCCGTGAGATCGCCAACGTGATCCAGACCGACGCCGCCATCAATCCCGGCAATTCGGGCGGGCCCTTGCTCGATTCGGCGGGGCGGCTGATCGGCGTCAACACGGCGATCTTCTCGCCGTCCGGCTCGAACGCCGGCATCGGCTTCGCGGTGCCGGTCGACATCGTCAACCGGGTGGTGCCGGCGCTGATCGCCAAGGGGCGGGTGCCGACGCCCGGCATCGGCATCGTCGCGGCGCCGGAGGCGCTGGCGACCCGGCTCGGCGTCGAAGGCTTGGTGGTAGTCCGCACGGTGCCCGGCTCGCCGGCCGACCGCGCCGGCCTCGAGGGCGTCGACCGCCTGCGCGGGACGCTCGGCGACGTGATCGTCGCGGCCGACGGCCATCCGATCCGCCGCCTCGTCGACCTCACCGACCGGCTCGAGGAGGTGGGCGTCGGCCAGACGATCTCGCTCGAGGTTTTGCGCGGGAACCGGACGGTGACGGTCGCCGTCGAGGTCGCCGACATCGGCCGGCGACCCTGAGTTCACCGCGCCTCGGTGGCGTCTTCGTGCCGAGCCGTTGCACGGCTCGAGGGCGCGGCACGAGTGCCTGCCCGGGGGCACGAGTGTCTGGACGCGAGCGTCCGTCAGAAGCCGACGCCGAGGAAGAGCGGAAAGCCGCAGCGGGAATAGGCACAGCCGGCGTAACGCGGCTCGCCGGCGGCGAGGCGATAGCTGCGGCCGGCATAGGCGGGGGCGTGCCACTGGGCCGCCTGCCGCTGGCCCGGCTGCCGTATCGCGTGGCGAACCGTGCGACGAGCAGCGAGGCGGTCGCGTGCCGCCGGCTTGCGGGTCGCGGCGGTGCGCACGACAGGCGGCGTCCGCTCGATCGTCGGCCGCTCGGTGGCCGGTGTCGCCGCAGCCGGTGTCGCCGCGGCCGGTGTCGCCGCGGCCGGTGTCGTCGCCTCGCCCGTGGTGGGGGTAGCCGCCGGCACGCTCTCGCTGCGCGGCATCGCGGCGGACGGGGCCGCCTCCTCGGCGACGGCCGGCACCCCGCCGCTGGCGGCGAGCAGTGCGACCGCCATCACTGCGAGCGCCACGAGGCCCGCACGCCGGCCGCCCTTTCGTCGGTCACCCGCTCGTGGGTCACCCACTCCGGGGTCGCCCGCTGGCGGGGCGAGCGGCCGGGTCCGGCACATGTCTTCGTTCACGACGGTCGACCTCATGGCGTCCTCGTTTCGCTTCTCGGTTCGGGGGCCGGACCGCGGCCGTGGGAGTGTTTCTCGGGCGCGTTCAGAACCCGATGCCGTGCATCACCGAGCCACCGCCACCGCCGCCGCCATAGCCGCCGCGGCCGCCATAGCTCGGGCGCGAGGAGGCCGACGCGCGGGCGCGGGCCGGCGGCTGGTAGCGCGGCGCCGGGCGGGCCTCGCGGCGCTCGCTCCGCTCGCGGCGCGGCGGGGACGCGGCGCGGCGCGGCTCCGGACGCGGCCGGTGGACGGACTTCTCGCGGCTCGGCCGCTGGACCTGCACCGGGGCCGGCTCGTCCTTCGGCTCGGGCTCGAGTGCGGCGATGCAGTTTTCGACCTTTTCCTTCTTCTTCAGCGTCTCGACCAAATCCTTGGTGACCTGGATGTCGTCGACGTCCTGCTCGGCGGCCTTCTCGTCGGTGTTGAGCAGGAACGCCATCACGCCGCGGCGGGTGACCGGGCCGATGATGCCGTCGGTCTGGCCGCGGAAGCAGCCGAGCCGCGACAGCTCGCCTTGGGCGGCCTCGACCAGCTCCGGCGAGTTCGGCGCCTCGGCCTTCGCCTTGCGCTCGGCCTCCTCGCGCAGGTCGCGGTCGCGCTGCTCCTGCTCGAGCTTCAGCGCCGCCTCGCGCTGCTGCTTCTCGGCGGCGGCGGCGGCTTCGCGAGCGCGCGCCTCCAGCTCCTCGCGCAGCCTTGCGGCGTCGCGCTCGGCCTTCAGCCGGGCCGCTTCCGCGAGCTTGGCGCGGCGCAGCGCCTCGTCGCGCTGGCGGGCGGCCTCCTCCTCGGCGGTCTTGCGCTCGGCGTCGGCGAGCGCGGCGCGCGCGGCCTCCTCCTTCTGGCGCTGGGCGGCGGCGGCCTGCTCGGCCTTCAGCCGCTCCGCCTCGGCGATCTTTGCGCGCTTCTCGGCCTCGACCTTCTGGCGCTCGGCCTCGCGGGCCGCCTTCTCGCGCGCCGCCTCCGCGCGCTCGCGCTCGGCCGCCGCCCGCTCGAGGATGTCGAGCCGCCCCTGGGCGATCACCGCCAGCGGCGAGGACGCGTACGTCTTGACGAAGGCGCGGAGCTCGGCCGGGTCGCTGGAGTCCTTGACCTTCTCCCAGGCCAGCCGGTCGGGCGTCGCCTCCTCGGACGAGCCGGCGCCGTGCTGCGGGGTGGAGCGGTCGAGCGCCGCCACCGTCGTGGTCGCCGTCTCGGCGGCGAGCTTCGCCCGCTGCTGGCGGGCGAGGTCGGCGAAGAAGCCGCTGCCGTGCACCGCGAGGAAGGCGTCCCACGCGCTCACCGTGCCGACCCGCTCGGCCAGCTCGTAGTCGCCGCGCGGATCGTAGACGATGGTCGGCTTCTTCGGCTCGGGCTCCTTCGGCTTCGGCACCAGCGAGACGGTGGTGCCGCCGAGCGAGCCGTAGACGTAGGGCTCCTGGCGGTTGCCGGTGCGGGCCAGCACGTCGTCGCGCACGCGGCCGAGGGCGATGCGGATGTCGAGGCCGGGCGCGGTGAGATTGTCGAGCAGCGCCTGGGTGAACGGGCTGTGCTCGCCGCGGCCGTCCTCGGCGGTGGAGCCGGCCTTGGCGGCGTAGGCGACCAGCGTGTCGCTGCCCATCGGCTCGATTTTCGCGAGGCCCTGGCCGATCGCGCGGGTGGCGATCTGGCGCTGCATGGTGCGCAGGAACGGGTTGTCGCGGCAGGCGTCGAGGATCACCAGGCGCAGCCGGCGGGTCGCCTCGATCGAGCGGAAGATGCGCTCGAGCGCCACCGCCTCGTCCTCGGCGTCGTAGTCGCTGCGCAGCCGCGCATCGACCGGGATCATGTAATTGGTGCCGCCGACCTCGATGCCGTGCCCGGCGTAGTACACCACCGCGACGTCGGCATCGCGGGTCTTCTGGTAGAAGTCGCGCAGCGCCCGCTTGAACTCGACCACGCCGAGATCGAGCCGCAGCTCGACGAGGTCGAACTTCGCCTCGCGGAACATCTCGGCGACGGCGGTCGCGTCGTTCGCCGGATTGTCGAGCTGGACGACGTTCTTGTAGGTCGAGTTGCCGATCACCAATGCGGCCCGCTTCTCCGCCTGGGCGGTGCCGGCCGCCAGCATCAGCATGGCCGCCGCGCACAGCGGGGCCAGGAGCCCTCTCAGGACGAGCCCTCTCAGGACGAGCCCTCTCAGGACGAGCCCTTTCAGGGCGAGCCTCTTCGGGACGAGTCCCTCGGGGACGAGTCCCTCGGGGACGAGTCCCCTCACGACGCGGGAGAGCATCGTCCAAATCATGACGGTCGAGGTCATGGTCGGTCACCCGCTCGGTTGGGGGCGGCGGGCCGGCGGAGGGCGACTGGCACCCTCCGCCCGGCCGGGCCCGTGTGTCGGGGGACGGACCCCGGGGCGCGCCGGGTGTCCTGCCCATTGGTGGCCGGGCCGTGCGGGGCGTTCATGCGGCTCGCTCGACGAGCCCTCACGCCCACGCCCGGCCCGGGGTGATCCACACCGTCACTTGGCGGACGAGGTCTTCACCTCGAGATTGACGATTTGGACCCGGCGGTTGTCGGCCGCGAGCGGCTGGTCGGGGTGCTTGAGCTGCTCCTCGCCATAGCCGGCGGTGACCAGGCTGTCGGCCGGGATGTCGAACTTCTCCAGGAGGAACCGCTTCACCGCGGCGGCCCGCCGCTCGGAGAGACCCTGATTGTAGCGATCGCTGCCGGCGCCGTCGGTGTGGCCACCGAGCAGGAAGGTGCCGCCGCGAAGCTCGGCGCTGCTCAGCGCCTTGCCGAGCTCCATCAGGTCGGGCACCGCGCGGTCGACGATCTGCGAGGAGTCGTAGTCGAAATACACCTCGAGATCGACTTTACTCTTCTCGCGGGCGATGTCGGCGACCTTGGTGCGCTCGTCGAGCGTCAGCGCGCGGGTTTTTCCGCGGATGGTCTGCAGGAAGCTCTGGTCCTCCGCCGCCTTGGGCGAGAAGGTCAGGCCGCGGGTCTTGGGCGGCGGCCGCAGGGCCTCGATCAGCTGCTGCTCGGTCGGCCGGGCGCCAGACGAGGGCGACTGCGCCAGCGACGGCGTGGCGAACGCCAGGCCCGCCACCAGCATCAGGCCGGCGACGGCGCGCCCGAAGGCGCGGGTGCCGCCCGCCCGTGTCGTGATCGTCTGCAACTCGCCCGCCTGCATCGTGACCATGGGCATTCCGGATGTAGGTCGTGTCATGTTGGATCCTCCGGCTTGGTCCAAGGCGTCCTTGCCTCTCGTCGTCGACACTAGCGATGGGGAGGGCTTCCAACTGTGAACGATCTCACAAAGCCGCGGACGGCGGCTCTCAGAGCCCGTTTGGAAACTCCGACGGGGCTGCGCCGGAGCCGATTTCGCCGATCCGGCAGGAGCCGATCGAGGCGCGTACCGGGGAGTACGTGCGAGATCGGCGACGAACCGGGCGGCCGAAAGCGGCCCGGCCCTCCGAACACGGGCCTGCCCGTGTTCGGCACGTGACGTTCGCAAGTCGGGCA